>JAZRVZ010000219.1:0-5864 GCA_045599425.1 Bacteroidaceae bacterium
CGCGCTGCATCTGTCCGCCGCTCATCTGATTGCTCTTGTGTTCAAGACGGTCGGCCAGGCCAACAGCGGTCAGGGCATCGATTGCAGCCTTCCGTCGCTGACGTGAACTGTAGTTGGTGTTGTACATCAGGGGCAACTCGACATTCTCCACGGCAGTTGTCTTGGCCAGCAGGTTATAGTTCTGGAACACGAATCCGATCTTTCTGTTTCTCAGCACTGCGCGTTCACTGCGCTTCATCTGCCGTACAGGAACTCCGTCCAGGATATATTCACCACTGGTTGGGGTATCCAGACAACCCAGCTGGTTCAGGAGCGTACTCTTGCCGGAGCCAGATGTACCCATGATGGTGACGAACTCACCTTCAAAGATCCTGAAGCTGATGCCACGCAGGGCATGCACCACCTCGTCACCCACCTTGAAGTCGCGACGGACATCCTGCAATTCTATGACTACCTTCTTATTCTCGTTCATATCATTCACTTTTTCGTGAGCCGGAATCATGTCTCCGGCTCCTCTCATCCGGACATTATCTTCTGGGGCCACCCTGTGCGCCATGACCTGCCTGTCCACCCTGAGCTCCCTGTCCACCACGGTTTCCTCCACGGTTACCGCCTGGACGTGGCATGAATGGATTGCCACCCTGCTCAGGTTCCTCCATGCCGCCGATCATGATGTCGGTGATAACCTCCTTGTCAGCGGCAATACCACTGACCTCAGTTACAGATCCGTTTGTAACTCCCGTCTTCACAGGATAGGCTTTCAGCACGTTGCCTTCCTTTACCCAGAGTTTCCTGGGGGAATCACAGTCGGCAATGCTCTCGCCTTCGCCCAGCATCTCCTGGCTGGGAGTAAAGCGCAAGGCCTTGTTGGCCACAAAGTCCACGTCGGGGCACTCCATGGTGAAGATGTTAACGCTTGCCGTCAGTCCGGGCTTGAGTTTCAGGTCCTCGTTGGGTGCATTGATAACGACCTCATACGTAACCACATTGCTTTCCGTGGTAGGTTCCTGACGGACCTGCGTCACGTTTCCCTCGAATACGTCCATGGGAAAGGCATCCACGGTAAATGTTACGCGCAGGCCTTCCTTTACCTCACCGATATCGGCTTCATCAACCTTGGCAATCACACGCATCTGCGTAAGGTCCTGGGCAATCTTGAACAGGGTAGGCGTGTTGAAGCTTGAGGCCACGGTCTGTCCTTCCTCTACCTCCTTGGACAATACCACACCGTCAATGGGACTGGTGATGGTGGCATAGCCCAGGTTCGTCTCGGCACGTCTTACGCTCTCCTGCTGCATTGCCACCTGTTGCTTGGCCTGCAGGAAGGACAATTCCGCCTGATCGTAGTCATTGGTGCTGATAAGTCCCTTCTCATAAAGGTTCTTGTAGCGCTCAAAGTTCTTCTTCTGGAAGTTGTAGTTGCTCTGTGCATTGGCCAGGTTGGCCTTCGAGTTGCGCAACTCTGTCATCAGGTTTGTCTTGTCCAGCTCGGCAATGACCTGACCAGCCTTGACAATGCTGTTGTAGTCCACGTACAAGTGGCTGACAATACCGCTTACCTGCGTACCAACGTCCACGCTGGTCACGGGTTCAATGGTACCTGTGGCTGTGACGGTCGTGTTCACATCACCATGCTCAACCATCGTGGTGGAGTAGATGAACTCCTGCTTCTTCTGGCAGCTTGCCAGCAGACATCCCGTCAGGAGCATGATTCCGGCTAAGTTCTTTATCTTCATATCAGTCATGTTTACAGATTATACTATTCTATCATACAAACTTTATACTACAGTCTGATTTCCTCACCGCTGTAGAACTTCAGCAACTGTATATATAATAATGTATTGTACTTGCTCTGAAGCAGGTTCTGCTCGGCATTCAGCAGGGCATCCCTGCCTTGCAGCAGGTCAACCGTGTTCTTCAGGCCCTCCCTGAACTGCTCATTCAGCAATTTGTAGCTTTCCGACTGGCTCTCCAGTGTACTCTTGGCTGCCACGAAACGCTGCTGGTTGTTGTTGGCGTTCAGCCAGTATTCCTCGATGGTGCTGCTGAGGCTGTTCTTGCGGTCCATCAGATCCAGCTGGCTGGTGGTGTGCTGCAGCCTGGCTTGCTCCACGGCACTCTTGTTCCTGCGCTGGTCAAAGATGGGAACGCTGACCGTCACACCCAGACTTCCGTTCAGGTTGCGCTTCATCTGTTCGCCTGCGCCTTCCTTGCTTGCACTGTAATGGCTGTCTCCCAGGCTGGCGTTCATGCCCACCGTGGGAAGATAACCAGCCTTGGCGATCCGTTCCTGCAGGGCTGCTGCCTCAATGCTGCGCTCGGCACTCCGAATTTCAGGACGTGTGGCCAAAGCCTGCTCGTAGACCTGCTGGGCGGAAGGAATCATTGCCATCACCTGCTCGTCGCTGGGAATCATGCCGGCCACGTCAAACTGTGTATCCATATCAAGCTGCAGGAGAGCCTTCATCTGGCGCTTGTAGTTGGCAATCTGCGTCTCGCTGCTTACCACGTCATATCTGGCACTGTTGTATTGCGCCTCCAGCTGCGTCACCTCGGCACGCGCCATCTGACCGTTCTTCAGCAGTTCCAGTCCGCGTTCCCACTGGGCCTTTACCGTCTGGGCTATCTGCTCGGCCACCTTCCTGGCCTCCGTGGTATAGAGTATCGTGACATACAGGTTTGCTATCTGCTCCTGGATGCTCAGCTCGCTCTGCTTGGTGCCCAGTGCCGTGATTTCATTCTTCAGTTCCTGGGCATCGATATTCATGCGGTTGATTCCTCCGTTCCATATCGTCCACTGGGCAGAGAGGTTATACGCACCCTGATAGGTCACCTTGTTGGATGTGCTGGTGACCTGACCGTTCTGTACGATGTTCGTGCTTTGCTGGAAGGGACGGTATCCCATGCTCTGGTTCGTACTGAAACTCAGTGACGGAAGCAACTGGGCCTTCTGCTGTTGCAGGCTTACCTCACCCTGCTCCTCGCTGACCAGACTTCTTTGCACCTGGATATTGTGTTCCAGTGCATGCTTCAGACAGTCGTCCAGCGTCCAGGCCTTGTCTGTCTGTGCCCAGACGGGAAAGGCGGCCCAGCCCGTCAGCAGCATGATTGCCAATCTTCTTGGTTTCATTGTCATTTACTATTATAGTTGAGACTGCCACAGTGGAAGCCTTCAGTATCAGGGCTGCACTGACAGAAGTCATAAAGACCTTAAAACTAAGTGCAAAGATACATAAATAAACTAACATTTGTACTTTACTGTATTCACTTTTACTTCTTTTTTTTGCTTTATTCACAAATTACCGAAAAAAATGCCTACCTTTGTACAGTAAAACATAATAATTAAGCGATATGTTCTCAGGAATCGTAGAAGAATGTGCCGTGGTAACAGCCATTGAGCATGAGATGGACAATGTCCACCTGACCTTGCGTTGCAGTTTCACCCATGAGTTGGGTATAGACCAGAGCATCGCCCACAATGGAGTCTGCCTCACCGTGGTTAAAATACAGGATGACCAATATACCGTGACTGCCATGCGAGAGACCTTGCTCCGTTCCAACCTGGGTGACCTGAAGGTCGGCGACAAGGTCAATGTGGAGCGCTCCATGATGATGAATGGCAGACTGGACGGCCATATCGTCCAGGGACATGTGGACCAGACCGCCGAGTGCATCAGCGTTGAGGATCAGGATGGCAGCCATCAGTACACCTTCCGCTATCATTTTGACCGCGAGATGGCCCGCCGGGGCTACTTCACCGTTGACAAGGGCAGTGTGACCGTCAATGGCGTCAGCCTGACCGTCTGCAATCCTACGGAGGACAGTTTCCAGGTCTGCATCATTCCCTATACCTTCGAGAATACCAATTTCCACTGCATCCAGCCTGGCACCCGCGTCAACCTGGAGTTTGACATCATTGGAAAGTACCTGGCTCGCATGAATTCCCTTACGTCGGGTGGCAACGACTGAAAAAGCCACTCCCGACAGAGAAGTGGCTATACTTATTTATAAGAGCGTCAGGAATATCCTGTTCGGATGAACATGTGAAAGTAATCTGAAACCTTCTCAGTTCCACATTACTTTCACATGTGTTTTTATTTTATGCCTCTTGCATTCAGTGCCCGGATGTACCGTTGGGCATTGTTCAGGTGCTCCTGATAGGTCACGGCAAAGTTATGCGTACCGCTGAAGTCTTCCTTGGCACACATGTACAGGTAGTCGTGCCTGGCAGCATTCAGTACTGCATCGATGCCGATGGTTGAGGGAATACGCAGCGGGCCGGGAGGAAGTCCGCGTGTCCTGTAGGTATTGTACGGACTGGCCTGCTGCAAATGTACATTGAGTACCCGACGCAGTCCCCAGTCGCCTACGGCAAACTTCACAGTCGGGTCGGCCTGCAGCAGCATGCCCTTGTGCAGCCGGTTCAGGTACAATCCTGCCACCATGGGCTTTTCCTGGTTGTTGGCCGTCTCTTCCTCCACAATGCTTGCCAGGATGGATACCTCCTCCGGCGTCAGTCCGTGAACCCCGGCTTTCTGGCGCCTGTCGCTATTCCAGAACCCTTCATGTTCCTTCTTCATGCGTGCCATCAGCTCCTCCGGCGAAATGTCCCAGTACACCTGGTAGGTTTCCGGCAGGAACAGGGTGGGGAAGGTCTCGGCTGTCAGTCCGTAGCTGGCATAGGATGCCGTATCGGCCATCAAACGGGCAATCTCCGTACTGTCCGCCATGAGGTTGCGTGCCATGATACCCGCCAGACGGTCCAGGGCCATAGGCTGAGGCTGATCCTTTGGTGCAATGCTCAGTCGCAGACTGGGAATGGTCAGTCTTACAGCCTCCTGCTGGTGATTGCGTATCCTGCGGAAGACTGCGAGCAGTGCATCGCCCTTCTGTATGGCATAGCGTCCGGTATTCAGCCTGAAACTGGCCACCTGGTTCAGCAGTCCCCATCCGAAGGTATTGACCTTTGCATCTTCAAGGTCTCTCAGCAGGGACTCTTCCGTACTGTTTTTGTCTATGTAGATGTAGCATGCCTCACTCTCATCGTAGCAGGAAGCCTTCGCCACCTTCCAGTACAGGCCGCCAACAGAGACAGCTCCAATCGCCGCAACAGCAGCAGCGACTCCTAAAATAACTTTCTTTTTCAATTTCCTATTTACAATTTTGATGCTTTGCCTCGAATCTGCATATGCTTGACCATGCTCAAGCAAGCTTGGTATAGTCTTCGACTTATCGCAGCGTTCAATTTTCAATTCGTCATCAGTTTCCGTCAGGCTTGATAATGTCCACCTTCTCGCTGTCCACCCAGTGGAACGCGTCGCGGTCGTCCGGATGGGCAGGATCAAACATCTGGTACTCAGGACGGACATACTGCATCAGTTCGGGACAGGCCGACTTCCACCCTTCAATGATCATCTTGGCAATCTCGTAGGCGCCGTAGGGGTTGAAGTGCGTATTGTCTGCCAGAGCCGTTGTCTGACCCGGATATGTGTTGGCAGGATAGTGTACAAAGGCCCGTTTGCTCTGTTCCTCTCCCATAGCCTCATAGAACGTGCGGGTCATGCTGTGCAGATCAATCAGCGCCACCTTCTCGCGCCCGGCCACCCAGGCCATGGCCTCGGGATAGTCCGCATGCGTCTCCTCAATCTTGCCGTTCCTGAAGGAGCGACGCTGGGTTGGTGTTACGAACACGGGCGTGGCACCACGCTGGCGGGCTTCATCAACGAAGGTCTTCAGTGCCGTGGCAAAGTTGTAGTATGCACCACTGCCAGGCGACTTCTGCTTCTGATCATTGTGTCCGAACTCCATGAAGATATAATCGCCCTTCTTCATCTGCGTCAGTGCCTTCTTCAGTCGACCGACGG
>JAZRVZ010000220.1:0-2559 GCA_045599425.1 Bacteroidaceae bacterium
TTCGCCCCACAATGCCCTTTCAGATGAAGCCATCCGCCTCCTCAAGTCCATGCCCAAGTGGAAGCCAGCGCAGCACAACGGCAAAACCGTCCGTTCTTACTACCACCTTCCCGTGATGTTCAGTATAGCGAAATGAGAGAACATTAACCTCCTTATATTTATACAATTCAAACTTAATGCCCCATGAAGATTACATTGATTGAGAAATTTCTTAGGATTGTTGCAAACCTCAGTTTGTTAGGCATGCTTTTCAGTGCGCTGATAGCAAAAGGTACGCTGGAATCAGATACGGAAATGTGCTTTCCCTTAGCCCTGGTTCAATTTATTGGCGGTTCATTCGTCTCACTCGTCACCTGGGCCGCACTGACCTTGTTGGTAGATATTTCCCGTAGGTTGAAGGCATAAAACAGAACATACAAAATACTAAAAACAAGCGACCTTATGAAGAATTTTGAGATTATGTTTTGCAGGTTCAGGGAATAGTCTTCGCTCGGCGACGTAAGGAGACGCTTCGGAAATAAGGCTACATTTGATACCCCACACAGCATCCCCCTTCCGGGATGCATTTTTTGTGTCTATCTGCACAAGCCGTTTACCAACTCGTCCAAATCCGTGCCGCTGCCATCCTTGCCGGTCAGCTTGCGGTAGAGGCGGCGCCGGAGGTTGCTGACGTTTCCCTTTGAATATACCAGCAGGACGGACATCTGCGAAGGGGTGCACTTGGCCACGATCAGACACACGGCGTGTTTCTCCGGCTCGGTCATGGTATAGTCCTTCTGCAAGGAGGGGAAGAGACGGGGATGCTGTTGGTCAATGAGTTGGTAGAGCTGCAGCCACTCCTCGTCGGAGGGATGGGCATCGTGGGTGGACAGTTCATGGAAATGCTTCACGATGGGGCTCTCCAGGATGGTGTCCTTCGTCTGGAGCGATGCCAACAGGGCGGCATATTCGCCATTCTGTTGCAGCAGTTCGCGATGCTGCCGCCTCATCATTCGCTGACGGTAAAGCAGGAACAGGACCAGTACCAATGCTACGATGGAGGCCAGCAGGATCATCACGCCCTTGCGATCCGCAGTCTCGTCCTTCTCCATCTGGGCGTGCATGGACTGATAGACTTGTGTCAGTATCTTGCTATCGTTATCCTGCCTGAGTTGTTGGTTGTGATAGGAGATTTCCATGATCTGCTCTCTGCACTGCTTGGCCTGGAGCGTATCGCCCCAGTGGCCGTAGGCATCGGCCAGGTGCGAAAGTCCACGTATTCCGGGCACCTTGACTCCCTTCATATCTGCCTCTGCCAGTTTCTTAAAATAATGTATGCACGAGTCGCGGTTCTCCTGGCGTTGGTAGACGGTTCCCCTGGCCAGCAGGTACTCTCGCGTCCACCATGAATGCGGGTCGGTGATGTTGTGCTTGGTGTGCTTTACCAGGCGGTCAAGGTGCATGTGGAACGTATCGGGCTCATATCCATCGATGGACATAAACAAAGCTGCACCGTAGGCATCCACGGCCTGTTGGTAATAGCGGTGCTCCCACAGATAGTCGTAGGCTTCGCGTGCCACCGTGAAACCGCTGGTCGTGTCAGTATGAAAATTACCGTAGTTCGTGCCTCGGATGTACATGGCAGTCACGGTGTCGCCTGCAGCCTCGGCCAGTGCAATGGCGCGGAATGTTGTAGCGCGTGATTCTTCGGGACGGAGTGTCCATGCCAGTGCTTGTGCCTGTTCGGAGAGGCTGAGGGCGAAGAGTGTCTTGTCGAACGCCTGCGTGGTGTCGATGCTGGCCACAGCCATCTTGTATGCCTCGTTGCGATAGCCGCCGTTGCCCATCCTGTGATAGACCTTTCCTACCTGGCACCACGCACGCAGGCGATCCTCGGGCGTGCCGTGCATCTCCATATAGGTCACAACCTCCAGCGCCAGCGAGTCGGTGGTCGGTGTGTCGTAGTTCTCTTCATTGCCCTCCATCTGCGTCAGGCACTCCTGCATCTCGTTGTATTTCGTCCCGCACGATGCGAGCAGCAACGAGGCAACCAACATGTATAGGTACTTCATTTTTTTTTGTTTTCTGTACAAAGGTAGGAAAAAAGCATGAAAACAGCGTGAAAAATGAGTTTTCATTCAATTGAAAAAGAATTGAAAACCCCAAAATGCCCCGATATTTGCCCTATTCATGTACTTTTGCCGTCGAAAAACATAAATCATAAAAACGTATGAAGCAATTACTCTTCCTCTCATTTTTTATGCTGACCGCCATCCTTAGCGTCAGCGCACAAGACACAAACACGGCCAGCGGAAGCATCCGCGATGCCTTTCTGAAAACACCTCTGCCTGATGTCAAGCTCACCCTAATGACGGAGGACAGCACCTTCATCAAGGACGTAGAGGTGCTGAAAGCCAAGAAGGCCAGCACGGGCGAAGTGGAATTCACCATGTTCTCCTTCACCGTGGAATGCGGCAAGAAATACCTTCTTCGCGGCTCGCAGGAGGGCTACGAGGATGCCTGGCTGTCGTTCAAATCCCCGATGGTGAAAAACGTGCCGTTCAATGCGGGCGATCTGGA
>JAZRVZ010000221.1:0-2797 GCA_045599425.1 Bacteroidaceae bacterium
GTAACGAATGAGAGACTTGTTTTGCAAGGTTATCCCTCGCTTATGGGTATCTATACCAAATTGCATCGTAATTAGGGAACCGCCGTATGCCGAACGGCACGTACGGTGGTGTGAGAGGTCGGAAAATAATAGTAGGAAGAAGACAACCTACGTTATTTTCCTCCTACTCGATTTATTTATTCTGAAACTGGGTGTGGGTGTCAGTCTCGGCTTATCGAATGCTGAATGCAAAGTTTCAAGCTCATTTCTTCCTGTCGTGTGCCGAACGTACACGCGAAAGTGTCTCGGGTGTCATCTGAAGGAAGGAGGCGATGTGTAGCATTGGGGCACGCAGGATGATCTCGGGCTTGTTGGTCAGCAGACGCTCGTAACGCTCGGCGGCATTCTCGAAGCGCTGGCTGTCGGCATGCTCCTGACTGCTGATCAGTGCATGTTCCAGTATTTTCTGGTAAAGCATCTGTATCTCGGCGTTCTGGGTCATCATCACATGCAGGTCCTCGTAGGGGATGGCATAAAGCAGACTGTTCTCCAGCGTCTCAACGAAGAGCTTCGAGGGTTCCTGCTTCAGGAAACTCTCGATGCAGAATACGATGCGCCCCTCGTAGGAGAAGTGTTCAGTGACATCCTTGCCGTTCTTGTAGTAGAACTGCCGGACCATTCCACGGTCCACATAGTACATGGCATTGCACACCTGTCCTTGTGGGAATATCAGTTCACCCTTGGTTATCTTTATGGGAACAAGGATGCTTGCAAGAGCCTGTATGCCTACCGGGCTCAGCGTACAATATATACGCGCTATGTCTCTTGCTACGTCTCTTCTGCGATCCATGGTTACTTTTGTGTTATCAGTATTAGGTTCTGGTATTGGCCTGTCGTTATCTTTGTCTTTCCTTATTTCTTCTATCCTGTTGGCTGCATCTTCCGGTTATCCTTCGCTGTCATGATTCATCCTTACTTGTGTCGCAGGCCTCTATATTATATATAAGGTATATTCTTGCTTCTTAATCCAGCTTCAGCACAGCCAGGAAAGCCTTCTGGGGAACCTGTACGTTGCCTATCTGCTTCATGCGCTTCTTTCCTTTCTTCTGCTTCTCCAGCAGCTTGCGCTTACGGCTGACGTCACCACCATAGCACTTTGCCAGCACATCCTTGCGCACCTGCTTCACCGTTTCACGTGCGATGATCTTGGCTCCAATGGCTGCCTGGATGGCAATGTCAAACTGCTGGCGTGGCAGGAGCTCCTTGAGCTTCTCGCACATCCGTCGGCCGAAGTCCACCGAGTTGTCCACATGCGTCAGCGTGCTCAGTGCATCCACAGGCTCACCGTTCAGCAGGATGTCCAGCTTCACCAGCTTGGAGGGACGGAATCCTGCGGGATGATAGTCAAACGAGGCATAGCCCTTCGAGATACTCTTCAGTTTGTCGTAGAAGTCAATCACAATCTCACCGAGCGGCATCAGATACTGCAGTTCCACACGGTTGCCGCTGATATATTCCTGCTTCACCAACTCGCCGCGCTTGCCCAGGCAAAGTGTCATGATGGGACCGATGTAGGCAGCGTTTGTAATGACGCTGGCATGTATGAAGGGTTCCTCGATATGGTCAATCAGTGTCTGATCCGGCATGCCGGCAGGATTGTGCACCTCCTTCACCTCGCCCTGCTTGTCGTAAACCATATAGCTTACGTTAGGCACCGTGGTGATGACATCCATGTCAAACTCGCGGTCCAAGCGTTCCTGGACGATCTCCATGTGCAACAGACCCAGGAATCCGCAACGGAAACCGAAGCCCAGCGCTACGGAACTCTCGGGCAAGAAGGTCAGGGAGGCATCGTTCAGCTGAAGCTTCTCAAGCGAGGCTCGCAGGTTCTCGAAGTCTTCCGTCTCAATGGGATAGACACCGGCAAACACCATGGGCTTAACCTCCTCGAATCCGGAGATGGCCTCCTGGCAGGGACGCTCCAGCGAGGTGATCGTGTCACCCACCTTCACCTCCGTGGCTGTCTTGATGCCGCTTACGATATAGCCCACGTCGCCACAATGCAAATCCTTGCGTGGCGACAGATCCATCTTCAGGACGCCCACCTCGTCGGCCTTGTATTCCTTGCCGGTATTGATGAAGCGCACGGGTTCGCCACTGCGTATGCTGCCGTTGACAATCTTGAAATACGCAATGATGCCGCGGAAGGAATTGAACACAGAGTCGAAGATAAGCGCCTGCAGAGGCGCATTCTCATCTCCCTTTGGGGCCGGAATGCGATCAACCACAGCATTCAGGATGTCCTCAACGCCCTGGCCCGTCTTACCGCTGGCCAGGATGATGTCCTGCTCGTCGCAGCCTATCAGGTCGATGATCTCGTCGGCCACCTCCTCCGGCATGGCATTGGGCATGTCACACTTGTTGATGACCGGTATGATCTCCAGGTCGTGGTCGATGGCCATGTAGAGGTTGGAGATGGTCTGAGCCTGTACGCCCTGTGTGGCATCCACCACCAGCAGGGCACCCTCACATGCGGCAATACTGCGACTCACCTCATAGCTGAAGTCCACATGTCCCGGTGTATCAATCAGGTTTAGGATGTAGGTCTGTCCGTCCCTCTTGTACTCCATCTGGATGGCATGGCTCTTGATGGTGATGCCACGTTCCTTCTCCAGATCCATGTCGTCAAGCATCTGACCCTCCGTCACCTTGATGGTATTCGTATATTCCAGCAGACGGTCAGCCAGCGTGGACTTTCCGTGGTCAATATGGGCAATGATGCAGAAATTGCGTATGTTCTTTTGCATATTACGGTAAT
>JAZRVZ010000222.1:0-3496 GCA_045599425.1 Bacteroidaceae bacterium
GCTGATAGTCAAAGTCCTCGCCTACGTTCTGCAACTTGACGGCAGCATGCATCCACACCTTGCCCAGGTCTGCCTCCACCTCGGCACGAGGCTCATTGACCAGATAGCTCTTCGTGCGATCGAAGCTGTTGGCAAAGTCAAGGATGCCGTTGCGCTGGTTATCGCTCTCCTCAGCCTTGTGCCAGTAGTCCACCCAGTAGCCCACGCCGGCCTTCAGCTTCTTGGGAATGATCTGGATGTTATACTTCGTGTCGAAGATGGTCTGCAGATGGTTGCTGCGACTCTGCGTCTCCTGGTCGATGACCTCCGTCCTATGCAGGTTATCGTCACTGGGAGCCTGTCCGGGGCCTGTCGAAGGGCTATCGTTGAAATAGTCGTACTCCGAATGGTTGCTGGCATTGCCTTTGTCGTGATTGTAAACCGTGCTGAGCCGGAAGTAGATATCGGACTTCTCCCACACATGTTGCAGATGCATATAGGTACTGAATGAACCATTCTCTGTGCGGTTCAGGCCCTCGCTCTTGCGGCTGTTCACCAGCTGCTGCGGATTGTCGGAATGCTTGTCGCCGCGATAGGTCTGCTGCTCGTCCATGGTGCGAACCCAACCCTTGCTGTAGCCTCCATCCACATCCACCGACAATGTGGTGCGGGGTCCCAGATGCAGCTGTACGTCGAAGCTCAACGGCGCATCGAGGTTATGGTTGTAGTTGTAGAAATGGCTGTTGCTGAAGGTCGAGGGCTGTCCACTGAGGAAGGTCTCCTCGTTCACCCACGTATGCTGGTGGGCATCCTGGTGCTGGGGCGAGGTGCTGATGCTCCAATGGTCCTGGTTGTAGGAAGAATCCACCTTCCTGGGCTTCCAGTTGTGCTGGTACGAGAAGCGCCCATACTGCTGACGCAGAGGCGAATTGCCGTATTCGTAGTCATTATCGCCATAGATGCCGTAGGTCTGGCTGGCATTGTCCGAGGCACGGACGAAGAAGTTCAGCGGATCCTTCTCCGTCAGGTAGTGTAGGTTGGCCGATGCTCGATAGTTGGGCGAGGCGTAGGCACTCAGCTTCGTCTGTCCGTACCACCGGTCCATGAAGCCCGGCTTGACCACGATGTTCAGCACCTGCTGCTCCTGTCCGTCGCTCATGCCAGAGAGTTCAGCCAACTCGCTCTTCCGCTCGTAGGCCTCGATGTTCTGCACCGCCTCTACGGGCAGCTGTGCCGTCAGCATCTCGTCGGCCATGTCCTTGCCGTTGACCATCAGGTGCACATCCTTTCCCATGAAGGTCAGCTTGCCGTCCTTCACGCTTACGCCGGGCAGCTTCTTCAGCAGCGTGGCCAGACGGTCGCCGTCCTCCAAATGGAAGGCATCGGGGTTGAAGACCACGGTATCGCCCTTCATGAAGAAGCGCTTGGCATGCCCCTTCACCTCCAGTTCCTTCAGCAGTTCGGCCGACATCTTCAGCTTCAGGTCGCCCAGGTCCAGCGTGTCCTTGCCGCTTTTCACGTTGAAGCTCTTCTTCAGTTCGCTGTAGCCGAAGTAATTGATGATGAGGCTTATCTTCGCCATGTAGTCTACTTCGTGGCTGAAGAAGCCCAGGCTGTCGGTGCTTAGTTTCTCCCGCTCTATCCAGTTCTCGCCGATGGGATACATCCACATATCCACGATGGCATCCTCCTGGGGTTCGCCGCTGTCGGCATCCATCACGCGTCCTTTCACTACGTCGGCGGACATGAGGGTGGCTTGCAGGCATAGGAATGCCAGCAGAAAAAGTCTTTTCATAAGGGTATAGGATTTGCTCTCTTCGCATCATCTGATGGTGATTAAGCGGAGAGAAGAATGTTTACAATGTTGGTTGGTGTTAAGCTAAGTGGATTACTTTTCGAAGATATGCTTCTTCATCAACTGCTGGATATCGGCGGGCTCCTGACGGGTAGCTTTGCACTTGTCCACGATGTACTGGGTTAGTTTCTCGGGCAAGCTGACCTTCTTCCATCTGTCGATGCGGTTCTTCCAGCGGCCCTTAGAGTGAGTCTTGTCAATCCACTCGTACTTGATGGCCTTGCGACCCATCTCGGTGTACATGCCGTTCTTGAGCGAATAGGTGCCATACTCGTGGGGCAATACTTTGTAGCTGCCGTCCTTCATTCTGGCTACCTCGGCACAGGCATATTCGCCGTTGGCACGATAGACCTTCACCTGATTGTAGCTGTCGTTGATGTATTCCTTGTTCTCGCCCTCGTACTTCGCCGAGGTCATGATCCACGTGCCGATGATCTCCTTGTCGTCTACCTTGGTTTGTGCATACACACTGGTGGTGTTCAGCAGGATGACGAACAACATGGCCAGAAGGCCGAGAGTGCGGTTTGCTTGATAGTGTTTCATAACAGAAATGGTTTTGCGTTAAACTTTCATCGGCAAAGGTAGAATGTTTGCGCCATTCTGCCAAGAAAATGAGTTTGCAAATAGTTTGCAAATGAAGGAAACACCTGAAAACCGAGTTTGCAAACAGTTTGCAAACGATACTAACTTACTTATGGTAAATCTATTAATTGAACGCAGAGACGCAAAGATTATTCTTTTATTTCTTTGAGTCTCATACAAATAAAACTTTGCGTCTTCGCGTCTTTGCGTTCATAATATAATTTATAGAACCCACCTTATAATGAAAGTATAAATTCATCCCAATCCTTGCTGCTGCCTTTCTTGCCAAAAACCTTGCCGTAAAGGCGGCTTCGGGTGGTACTGATGCTACTCTTGTCCTTGCAGAGCACCTCGGCAATCTCGGTAGGGGCGCATCCTAGCTTCAGCAGTTGGCACACCTGGAGCTCGGTGGCCGACATGTTGCGAAGGGTGAGCAGGGTGGTGGTGAAGCGGGGATAGACCTGCCTGAACTGCTCCTCTATTCCGTCCCAATCCTCCTGGCTGAGTCGTTCGCCGCGTGTGATCTTCTGGCGCAGGGCCAGGTAGAAGTCGCTCTGGCGGAAGTCCTCCTCCACGGTGTTTCGCGCCTCGCGTATGGGATCGGGCAGGGATTCGCGTTCCTGTTCCAGTTGTCGCAGCTCCTGCTCCACCTGTTTCTTGCGGCGGTATCTGATATAGAAGACGCTGGCGACCAACAGTGCGGAAAGCACGATGATGACGATTATATAAATGGTGTAGGTGAGCCTGTGGTTGACGGTCTCCAGCTCGCGCTCGGCATAGGAGAGGACATAACGATGGGAGAGTTCTCCGCTCTTCTCCATGTCCTCCTTGATAATGTTCAGAATATTTGACAACGTCTTCTCGTCGTAGCTGCGGGTCGTCTTCCAAGTGTATTTCAACCCCTTCTCCTGGATGGTGATGGTGGAGTCGTTCAGGACGTTGAACGGATGGGTGTTGTCATCCTGCAGGTAGAGATAGTCGTTTGGGCCACGCTCGATGAGGGTGTAAGGCTCCATCGCGGTAGGCGCGAATATCTTGCCGGTGGGAGCCATATCTACATAGCACTCATAGTAGCAACTG
>JAZRVZ010000223.1:0-3863 GCA_045599425.1 Bacteroidaceae bacterium
CTTTACAATATCAAAATAATCAAGAATCTCCTTGGGGAGAACCAGGCGGGCTAATTGTTCAAGCATATTCATAGCACAAAACTACAAAATCTTTGATAGTTTTCCTTTATCTTTCCCCAGTATTTTTCCACTGACCCTATATATCACTGATCAAGACGAAAAAAGAGAACCCTTACTCAATGGGAGTAGGAGTTCTCTTCTCTGTTGTGACCTCGGCGGGACTCTAACCCGCGACACTCAGAACCGGAATCTGATGCTCTATACAACTGAGCTACGAGGCCTGCGATAAAAATAATATAATGTATGTCGTTAAAGACAGTGCAAAGTTAAGCATAAATTGGCAAAAGTGCAAGAATTAAATTGTTTTTTTATGCACAATGAATAGCGAATAGGTATCAATATGATAAAATATTAGGGTAAAATGCTTGCAATTTCATAAAAAAACCGTAACTTTGCAGAACAACATGTAAACAAACAAGCCATTTATCATGAGCAAATTGATAAAACCAGAAGGTTATAAGGCTGTTCTGAACCTGAAGGAGACAGAGCTGGCCATCAAGCGTGTCAAGGACTTTTTCCTGTCCAGTCTGAGTACGGAACTGCGTCTGCGCCGTGTCACCGCGCCCCTGTTCGTGTTGCGCGGCCTGGGTATCAACGATGATCTGAACGGTGTGGAGCGTGCCGTGAACTTCCCCATCAAGGACATGAACGAGGCTACGGCCGAGGTGGTACACTCCCTGGCCAAGTGGAAGAGGCTGACACTGGCCGAGTACGAGGTGTGCCCCGGATTCGGCATCATCACGGACATGAATGCCATCCGTGCCGACGAGGAATTGGACAACATCCACTCGCTGTACGTGGATCAGTGGGACTGGGAGCGCACCATGACGGCCGACCAGCGCAACATTGCCTTCCTGAAGAAGATCGTGAACAAAATCTACAGTGCCATCCTGCGCACGGAGTTCTATATCTGCGAGACCTATCCCCAGCTGGAGCATTTCCTGCCGGAGGACATCCATTTCATCCATAGCGAGGAGCTCCTGCAGATGTACCCCGACATGACGGAGAAGGAACGTGAGGATGCCATCTGCAAGAAATATGGCGCGGTGTTCATCATGGGAATCGGCGGCAAGCTGAGCAACGGCAAGGAGCATGACCTGCGTGCGCCGGACTATGATGACTGGAGCACGCCCAATGAGGACGGTTTCCTGGGCCTGAACGGCGACCTGCTCATCTGGTATCCCACGCTGAACCGCAGCATTGAGCTTTCGTCCATGGGTATCCGCGTAGACAAGGAGGCATTGCTGCGCCAGCTGAAGATGCAGGGCAAGGAGGAGCGCAAGGAGCTCTATTTCCACAAGCGCCTGCTTGAGGATACCCTGCCCCTGACCATCGGTGGCGGTATCGGCCAGAGCCGACTGTGCATGGTACTCCTGCACAAGGCTCACATCGGCGAGACCCAGAGTTCCATCTGGCCTGAGGATATGCGCACAGCATGCAAGGAGCATGGCATGCCCCTCATCTGAGGCAATACTTGTTTGGTATCCATGGAAATGAAACCGAGAAGGTTTCAAATTTAATCTTTCACACGGAATCAAGAACCACTTGTTTATTGAGTACTCCATAATATTAAGAGCCCGTGGCGTATGCCACGGGCTCTTCGTTTTATTCTGGCTGATGCAGCTTAGCGGACAACCTTCCTGGAACTGCCGTCGGGACGACGCCAGATGTAGATGCCGTGAGGATCTGCCAGGGGACGTCCCTGAAGGTCGTAATAGGCAGACTTGCCCTCTGAGGCGGACTTCTTCACGTCACGCATGGCGGTCTCCTCCTCGTCATGGGCAATCGTGAAGATGAAGGTATTCAGACTGCGTCCGGGGATGGGAATGACAATGTCCTGCGTGGGTTCGTCAATGGTCAGGGGAATGTTCTGGCAGAGGTTGGCCTTCTCGTTGCCGGTTGAGAGCAGGTGTGTGCCGCTCTTGACCTTGTAGGGCAGCCTCAGGCGGACGTCATACTCCGTCTTGGTGGTATCGATGGCCATGACGATGAGGGAGTCGCCCTTGATGTAGGCCGTGGTCTCGAAGGCATCCTCCGTCTTGGGCGTCGTAT
Source organism: Bacteroidaceae bacterium (assembly GCA_045599425.1). Classification (GTDB taxonomy): domain Bacteria; phylum Bacteroidota; class Bacteroidia; order Bacteroidales; family Bacteroidaceae; genus Physcousia. Next base: position 2,113 of record JAZRVZ010000223.1, read on the forward strand.
AGCCGCTGGCCGTGGCGCTGATACGTGTGGATCCGGTGACGTGCTTGGCAAAGTGGGACATGACGTAGGCACGGGGCAGCAGGGTGTTCTTCTTGTTCTCCGAACCGTACTTCGTCTCGCCCGTACCCACGAAGGCCCAGTGCGCGCGCATGTACCAATAAATATAACCCGTACAGCCGGCCATCATGCACTCGTTGAGTTCCTCGGCAAAGAGCAGCTGCTCATGCCATGAAGGCAGGCGTCCCTGAATGTTGTCGGACACGGAGTGCTCTGTCATCCAGACCTCCTTCTTGTACTTGGCAGCCATGGTGGCGGCATTCTTCATGTTGACCAAGGGCGGATGACCGTAGAGGTGACCGGCAATGATGTCAATCTGTTCACGTGCCGCCGCGTTGCTCAGCAGAGTGTTGGAATAGTTGGGGTCGAAGCCCAGGGGCTCGGCGCTGATAAGGCGGACGTAAGGATACTTCACACGATCCAGCATGTGTGCATAGTTCTTCACAAGATTCAGCTGCTGCTGAGGGGTGTAGAGACAGCCCGAGTAATCCACCCACCAGTCGGGCTCGTTCTGGATGGACACGGCATCCACCTTGACACCGTTCTTGCGCATGTACTCCAGGAAGGTGTTGAGCCACGGGAAGAACTTCTCGTAGCAGTCCTGGCGCAGTTCGCCGCGCTGGTTGCCCTGGCTGTCCGACTTGCCGCCCTGCGCCGTGCCGTTGGTCTTCATGTCACCTGGGGGCGACCAGGGAGTACCGAATACAATGCCACCGCGCGCCTTCACGATCTTGGCCGAGGGAAGACTGCCCTTCCAGTCGTAGGGCGTGTCCCATCCGTTGTTGACGTCACCCTGGTAGTTGGGCGAGATCTCCATGCGCATGATGTTCAGGCCGATCTTGGAGGTCTTGCCATAGAGCAGGCTGACCGGCTGGGTGTCATTGCCAAAGGGGCACATGGCACCATCGCAGCAGGCTGCTCCGAAGCCCGTTATTGTCTGGTAACGGGTATCCTTAACCAGAATGGTGATGGTCCTGGCCTGTACGGCCAGACTGGCCATCAGGGCAAATACCGTTGTAAGGATTTGTTTCATATAATAATTGATTTATAACACAATACTGCAAAAATACGAAGAATTCGTGAAACGTCCAAACATTTGGCCGATTATTTGAATGAAGCAGCCTGGAGGGAGGGGAACAGCAGCCAGGAAGGCATTCGTCAGCAGGCATCAAACGTAGTCAAATCACCCTGGTTTACTGATTAAGCAACCAAGGTCAATTGATTAAGCAACCAAGGTCAATTGATTAAGCAACCAAGGTCAATTGATTAAGTGACTAAGGTTGCTTAATCTGACCAGCCTATGGTTGCAGCCAAAGGAGCAGGCACATGACAGAACCGATATGCGAAGGAACATGAAGGGCAGGCGAAGGACAGGTGAAGGAACATGAAGGGCAGGTAAAGGACAGGCGAAGGAACATGAAGGGCAGGCGAAGGACAGGTGAAGGAACTTGAAGGACAGGTGAAAGATAAGATGTTTCACCGCAAACATCTGTCATACAATTATTTAACACCAAAGGTGAAACATTGAAGGATAGTTTTTGTGTTACGCAGTGTATAGAGGAAGAAAGCAAGAGCAAGTAACCGAACTATCCGCCGGTCCAAAGTATGGGTCAGCCGCGCGCCCCGCAAATACAATCTGGCAGAATCGAGTAGGAGGAAAATAACGTAGGTTGTTTTCTTCCTACTATTATTTT
>JAZRVZ010000224.1:0-4099 GCA_045599425.1 Bacteroidaceae bacterium
CGGATTACGCGGATTACACGGATTATATTGTTATATTTTCAGTCCATTTATCAGCCACATGGCGGAGAAAAAAGAATAAGATCCGTGAAGGTTTAGCTCGACGAAGTCAAATCCGCGTAATCCGTGCCTAAATCGAATTCATCGAACTCACGTTAATTTATTGGGTTGAATAATAGAATGAGCAAATCAATCGTAAATCCCATTACACCCTGACCAGCTCGTACGCACGCGTACCTATTCCTATTTCCTCGCAGTAGCGCAGGCCAGCCTGCCAGTTCGTGTTGGGATGCAGCATGTGGAACTTGTCCCCCTTCACGGTCATGGCCTCGTGGACATGCTCCCCGTGACCCTGCTCCCCGTGACCGTGCCCCTCGTGACCGTGCCCCTCGTGGCAGCAGCCATCGTGATGCTCCTCCTCCTTCTCTGCCAGCATGTTGCCCGTGCGCAGGGTAGGGGCCGCATTCACCAGGTCGGCACAAGCCTGGTCCAAGGCAACGGGATCAAAGCTGCAGGCCATGCCCAGGTCGGGCACTACCGCCGCATCGTTGTGCCCCCAGCAGTCACACTCCGGACTCACGTTCATGATGAACGACACATGGAAGTGAGGCTTGTCCTTCAGCACCGCCTTCGTGTACTCCGCAATCTTGTAGTTCAGGATCTCACCGCTCTCCGTGCTGCCCATCTCCGCCGCCTCGCTCTTGCAGAGGGCGATGCACTGGCCGCAGCCCACACAACGGTCATAGTCGATCACCGCCTTCCTGTCCGTGACATGGATCGCGTCATGCGCACAGTTCTTCTCACAGATCCGGCAACCGATGCACCTGTCCAGGTTCACCCTGGGCTGTGCCGTGGCGTGCATGTCCTGCTTGCCGGCCACGCTGCCCGCACCCATGCCCAGGTTCTTGATGGCCCCGCCGAAGCCCGCCATCTCATGCCCCTTGAAGTGCGTCAGGCTCACCACGATGTCCGCCTCGGCAATGGCCGCACCGATCTTCGGCTCCGGACAGTACCTGCCACCCACATCCACGATGCGCTCGTCATTGCCCCTCAGGCCGTCCGCTATGATCACGTCGCAGCCCACGGCAATGGGATTGAAACCGTTCACCATGGCCGTATGGATATGATCCACGGCATTGCTGCGGCTGCCGCTGTACAGCGTGTTGCTGTCCGTCAGGAAAGGCTTGCCGCCCAGCTGCTGGATCATCCTCACGATCACCGCCGCATAGTTCGGCCGGATATACGCCACGTTGCCCAGTTCGCCGAAGTGTATCTTCAGTGCCACATACTTGTCCTTGAAGCCGATCTCTTCCATTCCGGCCTTCCTGACCATCCTCTCCAGTTTCTGCAGCAGGTTGCCCGTCTGCGAGGCCCGCAGGTCCGTGAAATAAACTTTTGATGCCATGATGTTGTGTAGTTATAGGTAATTACGGTGGGGTGAATTTGCTTTTTGTACTGCGAAATTAGGACAAATAATTGAAAATTACAAGACTTTTCCTTGATTATCTCGTCCTTATTCCATAAATTTGTAACAAAGAACAACAGATAATCCTGATAACATCATGAAAAAGACCCTCCTGTCCATCGGGCTCCTGGCCTCGTCGCTGTTCATGCACGGCCAGATGCTGCCCTATCAGAATCCCAGCCTCTCCCCGGCCCAGCGCGCCCGGGACATCGTCTCACGAATGACCCTCGAGGAGAAAGCCTGCGTCATGCTTGATGTCTCCGAGGCCGTTCCCCGGCTTGGCATCAAGAAGTTCAACTGGTGGAGCGAGGCCCTCCACGGCATGGCCAACATGGGCAATGTCACCGTCTACCCCGAGCCCATCGGCATGGCCGCCTCGTTCAACGAACCCATGGTCTACCGCGTCTTCGACCAGGTCAGCACCGAGGGTCGTGCAGCCTACAACCAGTGGATGGCCAGCGGCCTGGAGGACCAGCGCTTCCACAGCCTCTCCGTCTGGACACCCAACATCAACATCTTCCGTGATCCCCGCTGGGGACGCGGACAGGAAACCTACGGCGAGGATCCCTTCCTCACCTCCCGCATGGGCGTCCAGGTCATCCGCGGCCTGCAGGGCCCCGAGGACGCCCGGTACCGCAAGCTCTACGCCTGTGCCAAGCACTATGCCATCCACAGCGGCCCCGAATCCTCCCGCCACCACGACAACATCAATGACGTCACCCCGCGCGACCTGTGGGAAACCTACATGCCCGCCTTCAAGGACGCCGTGCAGAAGGCCGACGTGCGCGAGGTCATGTGCGCCTACCAGCGCTGGGACGACGAACCCTGCTGCGGCAGCACCCGACTGCTCCAGCAGATCCTGCGCGACGAGTGGGGCTTCAAGTACATGGTGGTCAGTGACTGCGGAGCCATCACCGACTTCTGGGAGAACCACAAGACCAGCTCTACGCCCCGCCATGCAGCCAAGGTCGGAACCCTTGCCGGCACCGACGTCGAGTGCGGATATAACTATGTCTACAAGAGCATCCCCGAGGCCGTACAGATGGGCCTGATCACCGAGGAGGAAGTGGACAAGCACGTCCTGCGCCTCATGGAAGGCCGCTTCGAACTGGGTGAGATGGACGATCCCAGGCTCAATCCCTGGAGCAAGCTCGGCCCCGAGCTGCTCAGTTGCCGGGAACACCGCCAGACCGCCCTCGAGATGGCCCGCCAGACCATGACCCTGCTGCAGAACCGCGGCGGCGTGCTGCCCCTGAAGAAGGGCGAGAAGGTGGCCGTCATCGGCCCCAACTTCAACGACCAGGTCCTCATGTGGGGCAACTACAACGGCACGCCCAACACCACCGCCTCCCTGCTCTTCGGCATGCAGGAGAAGGCCGGCAGGAAGGTGGCCGTGGCCTTCCAGGGCTGCGACAAGGTCAGCGACCAGGTCCTCACCTCCTACTATGACCAGTGCAGCATCTACGGCAAGAAGGGCTTCCACGGCACCTTCTGGAACAACACCCGTTGGGAGGGCGACCCCGTCACCTCGCGCCAGCTCACCCAGCCCATCTCTGAGACCACCTTCGGCCAGCACCAGTTCGCCCCCGGCGTCAACCTCACCAACTTCTCCGCCATCTACGAGACCATCTTCCGTCCGCAGCAATCCGGCCAGGTACTGCTGGACGTGGAGAGCGTAAGCGACTTCGAGGTCCTCGTCGACGGCAAGTCGCTCGTACACCACCGCACCTGGCGCACCACCGACACCCGCAATTTCTTCGACGTGGAGAAAGGCCGTGAGTACCACATCACCATCCGCTTTGCCCACATCCCCACCTACAACGCCAACCTCAAGGTCAACATCGGCGTGGAGAACACCGTGGACTACGACGCCCTCATTGCCCGCCTCAGCGGCATCGAGACCGTCATCTTCGCCGGCGGCATCTCTGCCGGACTGGAGGGCGAGGAGATGCCCGTGGACCTCCCCGGCTTTGCCGGAGGCGACCGCACCGACATCGAGCTGCCTGCCGTACAGCGACAGTTCCTGCGCAAGCTTCACGAGGCCGGCAAGAAGGTCATCCTCGTCAACTTCTCCGGCTCCGCCATGGCACTGGAACCCGAGACCGAGACCTGTGACGCCATCCTTCAGGCCTGGTATCCCGGACAGGAGGGCGGCCGCGCTATTGCCGACGTCCTCTATGGCGACTACAACCCCTCCGGCAAGCTCCCCGTGACCTTCTACCGCAACGTCCGTCAGCTGCCCGATTTCAAGGACTACAGCATGAAGGGCCGCACCTACCGCTACATGACCGAGAAGCCCCTCTTCCCCTTCGGCTACGGACTCAGCTACACCACGTTCACCATCGGCCAGGCCCGGGCCGACAAGACCACCCTCTCACCCCTCTCCGGCGACAAGCTCACGCTGACCATCCCCGTCACCAACACCGGCAGCCGCGAGGGCACCGAGGTCGTACAGGTCTACCTGCGCCGCACCGCCGATGCCGAAGGCCCCCGCATGACCCTCCGCGGCTATGCCCGCACCACCCTCAGGGCCGGAGCCTCTGCCGACGTCCAGGTAACCCTTGACAAAGACTGCTTCGAGACCTTCGATCCCCAGTCCAATGCCATGGGCATCCTCCCCGGCAACTACGAACTCTT
>JAZRVZ010000225.1:0-5645 GCA_045599425.1 Bacteroidaceae bacterium
TGAATTTGCCGTAAATTTATTCGTAAATTTTATTTCACTGAGAATGAACAAAATACCAAAATAATTCACGAAATAATTCGCGGATAATTTACGGTAATTCACGTTAGCCGAAGGCAATAAATATATATCGCATCAGTAGTATTAATGGAATATGGATTAAAAGCTTTAAAGTCGATCGAACTTGGAACAGCTTACATTATTATATAAGGAATATACAGGGCACGACCCGCTCTTCTGCGAGGCCATCACCGGCAGCGGCAGCAACCGGCAGTATTTCCGTCTGACGGACAGGGAGGGCAGGAGTGTGGTTGGCGTGGTGGGAACCAGTCGTGACGAGAATCATGCCTTCTGCTACCTTTCCCGCCATTTCAAACTGCGTCAGCTGCCCGTGCCCGAGGTGCTGGCAGTCAGCAGTGACGGACTGCGCTACCTGCAGGCCGACCTTGGTTCAAGGAGCCTTTTCGATGCCCTGCAGACAGGTAGGGAAGCGGGTGGCCGCTACACGCAGGCAGAGAAGGAACTGCTGCGCCGTACCATTGCCCAACTGCCCAACCTGCAGTTGCGGGGAGCACGCGGACTTGATTTCTCCAACTGCTACCCACAGGCCGAGATGGACCGCACCAACGTCCTCTTCGACCTCAACTACTTCAAATACTGCTTCCTCAAGGCTACGGGACTGGACTTCCACGAGATGAAGCTGGAGGCTTCCTTCCAGCTCATGGCGAAGGACATCGTTGACGATCCCCAGGAAGCCTTCCTCTACCGCGACTTCCAGGCACGCAACGTCATGCTGGACGAAGAGGGCAATCCCTGGTTCATCGACTTCCAGGGCGGCAGGAAAGGCCCCATCCAGTACGATCTGGCCAGCTTCCTCTGGCAGGCCAGCGCCCGCTACAGCAGCGACCTGCGCAAGGAACTCATCGACGTCTACATCCAGTCCCTCAAGCAGTACACCGAGGTGGACGAGCTCAGGTTCCGCAAGCGGCTCCAGCTCTTCGTCCTCTTCCGGCTCCTGCAGGTACTCGGCGCCTACGGCTTCCGCGGCTACTTCGAGCGCAAGAAGCACTTCCTGGAAAGCATTCCCCCCGCCATGCAGAACCTGCGCGAACTGCTGGACGCGGAGGACGGCTGTCCCTATCCCTACCTGCGCGAAGTGCTGACGGCCCTGATCCAGCTGCCGCAGTTTGCCGCAAAGCCCGACCAGCCCGTACAGCGCGAAGACGGATACAAGACCACCGAAACCAACGTCTACAAGCCCCATCCCGCCGACGGTCCCGCCACCTTCTCCAAGTACGACGGCAAGGGTCCGCTGGTTGTCAAGGTCTATAGTTTTTCCTACCGCAAAGGCATTCCCGAGGACGAGAGCGGCAATGGCGGCGGCTATGTCTTTGATTGCCGCAGTACGCACAACCCCGGTCGCTATGAGCCCTACAAGCAGCTGACCGGCCTGGACGAACCCGTCATCCGTTTCCTGGAGGACGACGGCGAGATCCTCACCTTCCTCGATAGCGTCTACAAGCTGGCTGATGCACACGTCTCGCGCTACATCCAGCGAGGCTTTACCAGCCTCATGTTCTCGTTTGGCTGCACCGGCGGCCAGCACCGCAGCGTGTACAGCGCCCAGCACCTGGCCGAGTATATTAATAATAAATATGGTGTAGAGGTGCGTGTCTGCCACCGCGAACAGCATATCTCCCAAACGCTTCCTGCCTTATGAAAGCCATGATTTTTGCTGCCGGGCTCGGCACACGGCTCAAGCCCCTTACTGACACCATGCCGAAGGCCCTCGTGCCGATTGCCGGTAAGCCGCTCATCCAGCACGTCTCGGAGAAGCTGGCCGCTGCGGGATTCGACGATCTGGTGGTCAACGTCCATCACTTTGCCGACATGATCGACTTCTGGTGCCATGCCGCCCAGATGCAGAGCAATGCCATGACCTTCAGCATCTCCGATGAGCGCAGGGAGCTCCTGGAAACGGGTGGTGGCATCCGTCATGCAGCTCCGCTGCTGAAGGATGCCGAACGCTTCCTTATCCACAATGTGGATATACTCAGCAATGTGGACCTTACAGCCTTCTGGCAGGCAGGCCAGGGACAGGATGCCACCCTGCTCGTCAGTGAGCGCGAGACACAAAGATACCTGCTCTTCAACGATGACATGTGTCTGGTGGGGTGGACCAATATCAGGACAGGTGAGGTACGTTCGCCCTATACCGACCTCGATGTTGCCTCCTGCCATCGGTATGCCTTCGCCGGCATACATCAGATGAGCACCTCGCTCCTGCCCATGATGGACAGCTGGCCGGACAAGTTCAGCATCATTGACTTCTACCTTGGCATTTGCAACAAGGTTGTCATCCGTGGCTACGTTCAGCCCGACCTCCGGCTGATGGACGTCGGCAAGCTCGACACCCTTGACCAGGCAGTATCCTTTGTCAACGGTAACCCCCTTTAGCTACTATCACAACTATAACACCTTATATAAATAAACATGCAACAGAAAATCATTATTCTGGACTTCGGTAGCCAGACGACGCAGCTCATTGCACGCCGTTTGCGTGAGCTGGACACCTTCTGTGAGATTCTGCCCTACAACAAGTTCCCGCAAGGGGATCCGGACGTCATCGGCGTCATTCTGGCAGGCTCACCCTACAGTGTCTACGACCCCGAGGCCTTCAAGGTGGACCTCAGTCAGTTCATTGGCCGACTGCCCGTCCTGGGCATCTGCTACGGTGCGCAGTTCATCGCCTACAACAACGGCGGTAACGTCGAGCCCGCCGGCAGTCGCGAGTATGGCCGCCAGAACCTCACCACCATTGACAAGACCTGTCCCCTGTTCAAGGGCTTTGATGACAACAGTCAGGTATGGATGAGCCACGGCGACACCATCACCGCCATCCCTACCGGCGCGCAGGTAGCCGCCAGCACGCCGCAGGTGCAGAACGCAGCCTACTACCTGCCCTCCTTCCAGGGCGGCCAGCCCGTCTTTGGCGTACAGTTCCATCCCGAAGTCTTCCACAGCATCCAGGGTACCCTGCTGCTCAGGAACTTCGTGGTAGACGTATGCGGCGGTCGTCAGGACTGGTCGGCAGCCAACTACATCGAGACCACCGTCCGTGAGCTGCGCCAGCAGATCGGCACGGACCGTGTCATCCTCGGCCTCTCCGGCGGCGTGGACAGCTCAGTGGCTGCCGTGCTGCTGAACCGTGCCATTGGCAGCCAGCTCACCTGTATCTTCGTCGACCACGGCATGCTTCGCAAGAACGAGTTCACCGACGTCATGAAGGACTACGAGTGCCTCGGCCTCAACGTCATCGGCGTGGATGCCAGTGACAAGTTCCTGGGCGACCTGGAAGGAGTCACCGAGCCCGAGAAGAAGCGCAAGATCATCGGCCGTGACTTCGTCGAGACCTTCGACGCGGAGGCCAAGAAAATCATCGCCTCCTCCGCCCTGGGCGAGAATGGCGAAGGTGCCGTACGCTGGCTGGCACAGGGAACCATCTATCCCGACCGCATCGAATCCCTCAACATCACCGGCAAGGTCATCAAGTCCCACCACAACGTGGGCGGTCTGCCCGAGGAGATGAACCTCTCGCTCTGCGAGCCCCTGAAGTGGCTCTTCAAGGACGAGGTCCGCCGTGTCGGTCGCGAGCTGGGAATGCCCGAGCACCTCATCACCCGTCATCCCTTCCCCGGTCCCGGTCTGGCCGTCCGCATCCTTGGCGCCATCACGCGTGAGAAGGTACGCATCCTTCAGGATGCCGATGATATCTACATCCGTGGCCTGCGCGAGTACAAGGTCAAGCTCTCCGGCGAGGAAGCCCGTCGCGTCCTGGCAGCCGGCGTGCCCGCCAACATGGAGAACGGCGAGATCGAGGTCAGCCTCTACGACCAGATCTGGCAGGCCGGCACCATCCTTCTCAGCGAGGTACGCAGCGTCGGCGTCATGGGCGACGAGCGCACCTACGAGAACCCTGTTGCCCTGCGTGCCGTGACCAGCACCGATGCCATGACCGCCGACTGGGCCCACCTTCCCTATGACTTCATGGCCAAGGTCAGCACCGAGATCATCAACAAGGTCAAGGGCGTCAACCGCGTCTGCTACGACATCTCCTCAAAGCCACCCAGCACCATCGAGTGGGAGTAGCAGAGCGGGTCCTGCAGTGAGAGGCCTTCCCTGACACAGAGGCCGCTATGCCGGATAAATTGCAGGTTCGGTTCAGCGGCCTCTTCTGTCAGCCCCTCGTTGCACGATGCTTTCTGCTGATCAATCTTTTATACGAAAATCCACAAGCAACCGCGAAATTCTATAACAATGAATACTTTTACACAGATCCCTGTTGAGCTTACAGGTCCCATAAAGGAAGAGGATGATGTATGCATTACCTTGATGGAACGCTCAGTCAAAGTCCACGACAGAGAGGGAAATCCTATTACATACCCCTACTGGGAATGGCTGTCTTCCAGGCGTGACGATGCACGCTTTCTGCCCATACAAAAAGCAGAAGGTGACAAGTGGGCTATATACGACCTCCAAGCCAGGAAGTTTGCCACCCCATTTATTCTTGACAACGTAACGCAGGAGGCCGACAATGGTTTCTACGTCTTTTATTACGGAGAGCGTATCTACAGCTATGACTACAAACACGGGCACTTCCTGCCTGAGGGATACGAAGTTGTGAAGGGTAACTATCTGGATTATTCTGATAGGCCAGTCATCATCCGCCGGCAGGGAAAGTATGCAATGTACAATAGTGATGACGACACTTTCATAACCCCCTTTGAATATGACGGGATGCTCAACTATTGGGAGGTGTACCTGGCAAAGAAGGACGGCAAGTGTGTATTCATCTCTTGGAAGGGACAGGTTACGCTTACCGAGTATGATGAGATGAGATTCTACGATAAAGGGTCTGACTATGCCAAGTGCCGCAAAAACGGGAAGTGGGGTGTCATCAAAAGGGATAATCTCAAAGTGATACTTCCATTCGAGTATGAGGATGAGGAAATAAGGACAGACGGTTGCTTCTTCGGTGCCGGAGACCGCTGGTTTTGGCTAAATGGATATAACAGGTTCGATCAGGAACTGACCTATAAGGAAGTATTGGATGCACGCAGTGAGATAAGCATCAATTATGACTTTTGCGAGGAATTTACCGGGGGACACAGCCACCGTGCCGAACCGAAATTCAACGAGCATGTATGGTAGTAAGGCTTCATGTAACAAGTGAAACTGTAACAACTGTAACTTTGTAACTCTGTAACTTTGTAACTCTGTAACTTTGTAACTCTGTAACCGCAACTTTGTAACAACTGAAACAAGTGAAACTGCAACAGCCATAACAACCGGAATGAAACTTCTTTCTATTCGTTGATGTCAAGATTTCGTACTGTCCGTACATGGGCATAGCACTTCACCTCGTCCTGGTCTTGAGGATTCACCATCTGTGATACGAATAGTCAATCATGCCTCTCATTATTTCAATTCTTTGGTTTGGTTTTTGCAAAATGGGGTCTGACCCCATTTTGCATTTTTCGCGGTTTCTCTCTCTCGGTGGCCCCGTCTCAGTCCTGCCCCGGACTTCGTCAAGTCCTGCGCTGGATTTCATCAAGTCCTGCGGTCGACTGGCGCCTGTCGCCCTAAGG
>JAZRVZ010000226.1:0-27305 GCA_045599425.1 Bacteroidaceae bacterium
TGAAATGAGCTGCAAAGGATGCCAGAGAGAAGCAAAATAACGCCAATGTCGTCTAATGGACTATTTGGGTTTAATCATTATTTACAATCGTGTGCGCAAAATTTGCATTTCCAACTACTAATTACTAACTTTGCAACATGAAATACGAATCTACCTATCTGGAGGACCTGGGCGTCACCATCGAACAGGCTGCCTTCGCCCCTGAAACGGGAGTGCCGGAGTGGCACATGATGCTGCATGTGGAGCCACGGGGAGAGCTGTTCGAGGGACAGATGAACCGTATCTATGCCGCAGAGGACCGCATCCTGGAAATGCCGGAGTTTGCCGGCGCCCGCTATGTCATGAAACGCTATTTCCTGAGCGACAGCACCAACCAGCAGCCCCTGATGCGACAGGATCCTGATGTGGCCGTCAGTGTCATCCAGCAGCAGCCCATGGACGGCAGCAAGATTGCCGTGTGGCTCTACTTGCTGCAGGGAACCGAGGTAAGCAACGAGAACGGCATGATCGTGGTCAGCCACAACGGCTACCGCCACCTATGGAAGATGGGCATGCACCAGCACAAGGGCGACTCTGCCTGGCAGACCGAGACCGTGCTCATCGAGTACGAGGAGGCCCTGCAGTATTTTGGGGCTACCCTGGCCGACAACTGCATCCGCACCTGGTTCTTCGTACGCGATGTTGATACGCAGTATGCCGGAATGGTCAGGGCTCGTCGCGAGAACTTCATTGAACAGGGTCTGACGGAAAAGACGCATTATATCAGTTCCACCGGCATCGGCGGACTGCCGGCCGACACGCGTGCCCTCATACAGCTCGGCACCTATGCCATCACGGGCTTCCAGCCCAGTCAGCAGAGGTACCTCTATGCACCCACGCACCTCAATCCCACGTACGAGTACGGTGTAACCTTCGAGCGTGGCACCGTGATGGAGTATGGCGACCGTGCCCATGTGTTCATCTCCGGTACGGCCAGCATCAACAACAAGGGCGAGGTGGTCCATGTGGGCGACATCATCAGGCAGACTCACCGCATGTGGGAGAACGTGGGCAAGCTCCTGGAGGAGGGTAGTACCTCCTTCGACGATGTCATGCAGATTATCGTCTATCTTCGCGATACGGCCGACTATGAACTGGTGCGCCGGATGTTTGCGGAGCGTTTCCCCCGGATTCCCACCGTCATCACCCTTGCCCCCGTCTGCCGTCCCACCTGGCTCATCGAGATGGAGTGCATCGCGGTGAAGGAACGCAAGAATCCTGAGTATCGTGATTTCTAAGATTCCCTTTTGCCTGGCAGCGTTGTTGGTGGTCGTTCTGGCCGTTGCCAGCGTGGTTGACCCTTCCGGCACCACAGGACCTGCGGCTGCCACCATCTACGGACGGTGGTGGTTTGTGGCACTCTGGGGCATCCTGGCCCTGACGGCCTGCTGGGCCATCTGCAAGGCGAGGATGTGGCGCAGACCTGCACTTTTTCTGCTGCACGTCAGTTTCGGTGTCATCCTCGCAGGCGCCGCTATCACCCACTTCACCAGCCGTCGAGGCTTCATCCATCTGCGGCAGGGCGAGGTGACCAACCAGTATATGTATCGTAGTGAGGACGGTCAGCAGTTGCTCCTGCACGGCATGCCCTTCCTCATGGCCCTTGATACCTTCAGTGTCCGGTATGATGCCGATGGTGTTACGCCGGCCGACTACGTCAGTCAGGTCACCATCCTGGATCATAAGGACAGGCAAACGGTCACCATCAGCATGAACCGCATCGGTCGCGAGCATGGCTACCGCATTTTCCAGACTTCCTACGACGACGATCTCCACGGCAGTCTTTTCACCGTCAGCTACGACCCCTGGGGCACCGCAGTCACTTACCTGGGCTATGTCCTGCTGGCCATCAGCATGGTGTGGTTGGGGATTAGGTTGAAAGTGAAAAGTGAAAAATTAAAAATTGAAAATGAAAAGTTGAAAGAGAAGGCGGAGGGAAGGAGGTCGGTTTTCGGTTTTCAGTTTTCAGTTTTCCTTGGAGTTCTCCTGGCCTCCTACATGATTGTTGCCATTGCCTTCCGGCCCCTCATGCCCGTTCTTCGCTCGCCCATGCTGTTCATCCACGTTGGTGTCATCATGGTCAGTTATGTCCTGCTTATCGTCAGCATGGTGCGCCGCGAGGTGCTGCGCCATGCCGTGTTCTTCCTGGCTGCAGGCATCTTCCTGGGAGCCTTGTGGGCCAACATTTCATGGGGCAGCTACTGGAGTTGGGATCCCAAGGAGACCTGGGCCATCATCACCCTGCTCGTCTATAGCATTCCCCTGCATCAGCAGAGCCTGCCCTGGTTCCGCTCCATGCGTCATTACCGGCTCTATTCCATCTTCTGTCTGCTTTGCCTGCTCATGACGTATTTTGGCGTCAATTTTCTGCTCGGAGGCATGCACAGCTATGCATCCTGACACCTGAGAGGACAAAAATCCGGCATTAATTTGGCCAACCCGATTTTTTTGCGTAACTTTGCACCGATGTAGTTTATTGTGCCCTTCGGGCTGATGCCTGCCTGGTACCCGGACACAGCCACTATACATTATTATATAATACCAAGAATATGCGTTTTTATAAGATATTCACACTTGCCGTCACCTGCTTCATGGTTTCGCTGGGCTCACAGGCCAGCCAGGCCAGATACATGGCAAACGGCAGGCTTAAGCCCGCTTCCACAAGACCCATGGTTATGGTGGACGGCAATACAGCCCAGGAAAGTGAGGAGGAAAGCATTTCCGGCGAGGTCATCGTAAAGACTGCCATGCAGTATCTGGGTGTTCCCTATCGCAGCGGAAAGAGCAGTCCTACGGGATTTGACTGCTCCGGCTTTACCAGCTACGTATTCAAACAGTTCAGTATTTCCCTGAATCGCGATTCACGTTCACAGTACACCCAGGGCACTCCCATCAAGAAGGTTGCAGACCTTCGGGCAGGTGATCTGGTGTTCTGGAAGGGAAGCAACCGCAATGGCGGTGTAGGACATGTCGGTATTGTCACGGAAGTGAGCAAGACCACTGGCAGCTTCAAGTTCGTGCATGCTGCCATTCATGGTGGAATATCTGTCAGCGATTCACGCGAAGCCTACTACTCCAGCCGCTATGTCGGTGCACGACGCATCCTCTCCGATGGCAATGTGGCAGAACCCACAACAACCAGGTAAATCCCCGAAAACGGCAGCCAAACCGACAAGGTTTCCCTTGTAAGACAAATAAATCCGCGAAATGTTTTGGCGTTTCGCGGATTCTTTGTACTTTTGCCCTGCGAAGTGTATCGCAACGGAAACAGTCCAATATCCGAACAAGGAAAGTAAGACAGAAATGAGACACATACTTTATACCCTGCTGCTGGCTTGCGCTGCAATCCAAGCAAGTGCCCAAGAAGAGACCAAGCTCGTCGTAAAAGCCCTGATTGACGACAGTCAGGAAGTCTCATACGACCTGAATGCCCGTCCCAAACTTGTGATCAACCACGCTGAGAACAAGGCCGTTTTCACCTTCGGCGAAGAAGGCGAGGATGAGAACATGTTCTCTTCCACCCAGCACATCCGACTCTCAATTGAAACCGTTGCCGTTACGCCCGACGAGCCCACCACTCCTGATGAGCCGGAAGAGCCCATTGAGGATCTGGCACTGGCTGACGGCGAGGCCTATGAGCGCACAGAAAATGTGGAGGTGAAGCACCTTACCTATACACGTACCTTCAACAACACCGATTGGCAGCCCCTGTACGTACCCTTCAGCATGGCGTGCAGCGATTGGACCGAACAAGGTCTGGAGGTAGCCTGCATCAATGGCTTCTATGAGTATGACGATTATAAGAACGGTACGATAAACCGATCGGCCCTGGAAGTTATCAGGGTAACTGAAGAGGATGGCTTGCTCCTGCCCAACTTCCCTTACCTGATTCGTGCCAGGGAAACCGGTGAAAAGACCATTGCACTGGACGACGTCACCCTCAGTCCCGCGGAGGACAACAGCGGTGACTGCTCAACGTTCAGGACCAAGTATATCTTTACCGGTACTTACGCTGGTGTCAGCCAGAGTGAGTTGAATGAAAAGGCCGCATATATCATGGGTGGTGGCAAACTGACACCCAGTGCCGGTGGCCTGCGGCCCATGCGATGGTACATGACCCGTGAGGGCCGCGGCAATCTGTTCCTGCCCAGGCTGGCAGAGATCAAGATCTTCGTGCATGGCGAGGAAAATACGGCGGACGCCCTGGACTTTGCCAACGCGGAGACCAGTACCGACGGACAGACCTATGACCTGACCGGTCGCAAGGCAAGCAGAAATGCCAAGGGCATCTTCATCCGGAACGGAAAGAAAATCGTGAAATAACCCTTAACAACATAAAGATTATGAAAAAGAACAACTATCAGACTCCCGAGGTGGAGATCTTCAATGTTGCCTCAAACGGTAAGTTCTGTGACTTTATCCCTACCAGCGATGGACCTGGTTATGCAGATGTAAAGGTTGAGAAGTCAGAATGCGAGGAGCTCAACGCTTGGGAGATCGATTGGTAAGAACAAGTACAAAACGGGCTGCATGGGGTAGGGCAACGCACGATTCACCGGGCACAGCCGCATCCGCTGCAACCGTCACATCCACTACAGGAACCGCCACAATTGCCGTGGCGGTTCTTTTTTGTCCTATGAAGTATGGCCCAGGCTGCCAGAAGAAGTACGGCAACGAGCAGGATTATACTTTGAGCATTCATCTGTCTGAGAGATTGGGGTTAAGTCTGGGGAATTGGAATTTCAACCGCCGAAGCCGAGGGCGATGCCCAGCTGCAATGCCACGAAGGCCATGAGCCAGGCGATGGTACACTGCAGGAAGACCATCCCGATGGCCCATTTCGTGCCCAGCTCCCTCCTCACCGTCGCAATTGCTGCCACGCAAGGCGAATAGAGCAGGCAGAAGACCAGCAGACTGATGGCCGTCAGGGGGGTCATGAACATGGGTAGCAGTTCACTGCCGCCATAGACCTGTTCCATGATGGCACAGACATTCTCCTTTGCGATGAATCCGGTGAAAAGTGCGGTGGTCGTCTGCCAGTTGCCGAAGCCAAGAGGTTCAAAGAGCGGAGCAATGGCCCCCGAGATGGTAGCCAGGATGGATTGGCCGACCTGCTCGTCAGGCAGCATGTTCAGCCGGAAATCAAAGTGCTGCAGGAACCAGATCACGATGGTGGCCACGAAGATGACCGTAAAGGCACGCTGGATGAAATCCTTGGACTTGTCCCACAGCAGCTGCATGGTGTTATGGTAGCCCGGCAGGCGGTAGCAGGGCAGCTCCATCACGAAGGGAACAGCCTCACCCTTGAAAACAAGCAATTTGGCCAGGAAAGCCATGGCGATGCCCACCGCTACGCCCAACAGGTACAAGCCCACCATCACCATCCAGGCCCGCTCGCCGAAGAACGGTCGGGCAATGAATCCATAGATGGCAATCTTTGCCGTGCAGGACATGAAGGGCGTCAGCATGATCGTCAGTTTGCGGTCGCGCTCACTGGGCAGCGTTCGTGTGGCCATGATGCTCGGCACCGAACAGCCGAAGCCAATCAGCATCGGCACGATACTGCGCCCCGACAGTCCGATCTTGCGCAGGAGCGAGTCCGTCACAAAGGCAATGCGGGCCATGTAGCCGCTATCCTCCAGCATGCTCAGGAAGAAGAACAGGCACAGGATGACCGGAATGAACGTCAGTACGCTGCCCACGCCTGCCCATGCCCCATCCAGGATAAGGGAACTCACCCACGGATTGATGTTCCATGACGCAAACATCCCGGCCAGCCATTCGCTGGTCCAGCCGATACCCTCGTCCATCCAGTCCTGCAACGTACCGCCTACGGCCTCGAAGGTGATCCAGAAGATCAGTGCCATGATGGCCAGGAAGGTAGGCAGGGCCGTCCAGCGACCCGTCAGGATCCTGTCCATGCGTCGGCTGCGACGCTGTTCCTTGCTTTCGCGGGGCTTCACCACACACTTCTGGCACACACGCTCTATGAAGTCATATCGCATATCCGCCATGGCCGCCGCGCTGTCCACGCCGCGCTCCTCCTCCATCTGCCGGATGATGTGGCGCACCGTCTTCTGTTCGTTGTCATCCAGTTTCAGGGCCTCCGTCACCAGCGGATCGCCCTCAACCAGCTTTGTCGTGGCAAAGCGCACCGGTATGCCAGCCGCCTCGGCATGATCCTCGATGAAGTGCATGATGGCATGCAGGCAACGATGCACCGCACCGCCATGATCCTCCGGACTGCAGAAGTCCTGCCGTGCAGGCTTCTCCTGATACCTGGCGATGTGCACGGCATGCTTCACCAGCTCGTCCACACCCTCGTTCTTCATGGCCGAGATGGGAATGACCGGCACGCCCATCAGGTGCTCCATCTCATTGATTCGCACCGTTCCACCGTTGCTCTCCACCTCGTCCATCATGTTCAGGGCCAGTACCACAGGAATATTCAGTTCCATCAGCTGCATCGTCAGGTACAGGTTGCGTTCGATGTTCGTGGCATCCACGATGTTGATGATACACGAGGGATGCTCATCCAGGATGAAGCGGCGCGAGACGATCTCCTCACTTGTGTAGGGACTCAGCGAATAGATACCCGGCAGGTCCGTCACAAGCGTGTTGGCATAGCCCCGGATCTGGCCGTCCTTCCGGTCCACCGTCACCCCGGGGAAGTTGCCCACATGCTGGTTTGCACCCGTCAGTTGGTTGAACAATGTCGTCTTGCCGCAGTTCTGGTTGCCTGCCAGGGCAAAGGTCAGCACCGTCCGCCTTCCGTCCGTCACACCCTTCGATTCATGCTGCGCAGGTTGTGGATGATGCGCCGAACCGCCACCAGCGTGACTGTGTCGCGGATCGCCCTCCTCACCATAGCGGGGATGCGGGATGTCCGCCTTGCCCAGCAGGTCAGCGTTCAGCATGCCACCCTCATCAGGCCTCTCCGATGCAAGGGTCGCCGCTCCCTCTCCGGGCTGGGGAGACAGGATGCTGGACTGCGAGTCCTCCGTCACCTCAATCTCTGCCGCATCGGCCCTGCGCATCGTCAGTTCATAGCCACGGATACGCAGTTCCAGCGGATCACCCATCGGCGCATACTTCTCCACCTTCACCTCCACACCCGGGATCACCCCCATGTCCAGGAAGTGCTGGCGCAGCGCACCCTCGCCCCCTACGCGGGTGATTACCCCCTTTCCTCCTATATGCAGTTCGCTTAACTTCATGTCGTCACGTTCTTTTTACGTTACAAAATTACGGATTTCTTTCCGTTTCACCATGCAAAACTGCGATTTTGCGCCTTCCGCATTGGCAATATACCTAAAAATGATTACCTTCGCACTGCCATTACGGCCTACGACAACATGACACAAGACATACAAACCCATATCCTGCCCTGCGGCCTGCGCATTGTGGCCGCCCCCAGTCCCACCGACGTCGTCTATTGCGGCATAGCCGTCGATGCCGGCACTCGCGACGAACTGCCCCACGAGAGCGGCATGGCCCACTTCACCGAGCACCTCACCTTCAAGGGTACCCACCGCCGCCGTTCCTGGCATATCATCAACCGTATGGAGAGTGTGGGCGGCGACCTCAACGCCTATACCGGCAAGGAGGAGACCGTCTACTACTGCTCGTTCCTGAAGGAACACTTCGCCCGCGCCATCGACCTGCTCATGGACATCACCTTCTCCAGCACCTATCCCCAGCACGAGATGGACAAGGAGGTGGAGGTGGTCATCGACGAGATCGAGAGCTACAACGACACGCCCTCCGAACTGATCTTCGACGAGTTCGAGAGCCTCATCTTCCAGGGCCACCCCATCGGCCGTAACATCCTCGGCCAGGCCGACCGTCTCCGCCAGTTCCGCACCCAGGACATCCAGCACTTCGTCCGCCGCCTCTACATCCCCTCCCGCATGGTCCTCTTCGTCTACGGTAACATCCCCATGAAGCGCATCATCCGCGAGGCAGGGAAGGCCATGGGGAAAATTGAAAATGAAAAATTGGAAATTAATAATGAAGGAATAAGGATTAAGCGTGAAGAAGCTGTCCCTTCGCTCACTCGTCTCGCTCCCCAGCCCCTGGTCCATGCAGGCGTGGAAGTCCGCCAGAAGGACACCCACCAGGCTCACGTCATGATCGGCACCCGCGGACTCCCCCTCAGTGATCCGCGCCATCTCTCCCTCTACCTCCTCAACAACATCCTTGGCGGTCCCGGCATGAACTCCCGGCTGAACATCGCCCTGCGCGAGCGCCACGGCCTCGTCTATACCGTGGAGAGCAGCCTTACCACCTACACCGATACCGGTGTATGGAGCGTCTATTTCGGCTGTGACCCCGATGATGTCGACCGCTGCCTGCGACTCGTCCGTCGCGAGCTCCAGCGCCTTACCGACGCACCCCTGTCCCCGGCAGCCCTGGCTGCTGCCAAGCGCCAGATCATCGGACAGCTCGGCATCTCCTACGATGCCTTCGACAACGTGGCCATCGGCATGGGCAAGCGCTACCTCCACTACGGCACCACCCTCTCGCGCAACCGCCTCACGGAGCAGATCAACGCCCTCACCGCCGAACAACTCCACCAGACCGCCTGTGACATCTTCCAGCCCGACCGTCTGCTGACGCTGATCTACAAATAGCAATCCTTTACACGAAGAACCTGAGGAATAAAGAAAAGGACCCGGTAAATGCCGGGCCCTTTCTTTATCTGTCAGTCTGTACAGGATTACTGGCCAAAGCCACCGCCAAAGCCACCGCCAAAGCCACCGCCGCCCTGCATCATCTGCTGCATGCGCTTGCGACGATTCTCCTGCATCACCTGATACTTCTTGAACTGCTCCTCGGTCAGCACGGCCTTCAGCTTCTTGTCGAAGTCCTCCTGGCGCTTCTGCATGGCACCCATGTCAAAGCCGCCCATGCCGCCGCCACCGTTCTGCATGTCCTGCATCATCTTCATCATCTCCTTGCTCTGCTCAACATACAGGTTCAGCACCTTGCTGTACTGAGCGGTGTCCAGGGCGCAGCTGTCCTTCAGCATTGTTGCCTGACGCTTTGCCATGTCCTCGGGGTTAAACTGACCACCGAAACCCTGTGCAGAGGCACATACGCTAACCAGTGCCAATGCTACTGCCATAAAAAACTTTTTCATAACGCGATATTATTTAATAAGGTTAAAACTGTCTGTTTGTTCCTTTGAAGTCACCTTCTATAAACATAGACACTCCATGCCGCATTCCGTTTAACGGAACGACACGACAAATATACGCCAAATTTCCACAACCCCCAAGCAATTTCCCGTTTTTTTTCACTTACCCCCCTCCGCTTGCCACCCCCTCCCTGCGATTCCCCTGCAAAAAACGTCCCAAATGTTTGGCAGTTTCACATAAATGACGTACCTTTGCACCGTCAATGCGTGAATCATTACGCCCAGATGGCGGAATTGGTAGACGCGTTGGTCTCAAACACCAATGCCGCAAGGCGTGCCGGTTCGATCCCGGCTCTGGGTACCAATCATCAGCGTTGACCCCCTGTAAGCCAAGTGCTTACAGGGTTTTTTAATTTCTTGCCACTACCATTTTGATGCCAACCCTTCATCTATTCACCTGATATCCTGAATGTAGTCTGATATACAGCATCTTACGGCGAAATAGTCCGCTCAGACCCTTCATCAACCCTTCACCTACCCTTCACCTGACTATTCACCAAAACGAGACAGACCGTATCTGGAGTTTCCGGTATTTGTAAGAGCCGACAATAAAAACATGCTTTTATCTTTGATGTATGGCAGATGTATGGCAGATGAATGGTTTGGTGAAGGGTAGGTGAAGGGTAGGTGAAGGGTTGTAATTATGTATCGCGCTAATTTTCAGGGGATAACACTGTTTTACGTGAAAAGATGAAGGGTTGGACTTACTATAGTATTTACGAAAGTCCTACGCCCGTCCACATGTTTCCGCGCTGCCGGAAAATGCTTCCGTTAGCGCGGAAAACCATGGTTTGCATGCGGATTGTTCCTAAATTTCCTCCCGATATTTTGGCAGATTCATTGATTTTCATTAACTTTGCGACCGTCTTGTGGACCGAAGCAGGCATCGCGCCTGCGGGGACAGCCGCAAAGACCAAGAAAGCGTTCCTGGCTTTCATCCTTTGATTCGAAATCTGGAAAATTTCTTTGATGGTAGGGTGATAGTTACAGAATGCCTGACCTGTATGTAGTCATGACGCATACGGCACCTGTGCCGTTTGCAGCTGCATAACGGCGTAGGTGAGTTGTAATTATTCGTTTCCGTCATGGGTTTTTCCAGAGCCTGAATCAAGATGAGTAAGGACATTACCTACGCCTACCCGTAGTCACTTCTTAACCTTGCCCATCGGCATCCGTGCCTGAAGGTACTGCAACTGTAGGATAACACCCATAACCCATAAAAACACCTATCACCCACTAATCCCCATGGCCTTTCTGACAGTCAAAATAGCTTAATTTAAAATAAACACCCCCTATAAGCATTGTACTTTCAGATATTCTTCTTATCTTTGTGCTGAATTCTGAGGGCAGCCGCGCGGTTGCATAGCAGATTCAGAGAAGTAGAGAAGCGTTATCAGCTTCATTCCAAAAACGAAAATCGCCAAATATTCGACACGGGATGGACGAAGGTACGATGCTTTCTCGCCTTGTTATATGATTCGAGTAATTGAGTGTGACAAACCATCCACCATGAATTTTCAGCATATAGCAATAGGCGTGGGGGGTGTTTTATTGTTCATTGGTGTCAGGGCGTTTGGCGATGCCTCGTTTTTTGATGAACAAGAGGTCCTTCACGCTTTTTCTCATTAATATAAATTAAGGTACGGGGCTTTGAGGGACGGTTCCACGCACAGTGCAGGTTACGCGACATGGCGGGCAGCATCTTCATAGGCGCAATCATCGAGCGTGAACTCAGGTCACGCGGGATAACGGTCAAGGCCTTTGCCCTGGCCCTGGGCATCAAGCGTCCCAATGCCTATCGCATCTTCCAGTCGCACAGCATCGACACCGACCTCCTCCTGCGCATCTCCCACTATCTCGGATGCGATTTCTTCCGCTACTACTCCGACTGCTTCGCCTCAGCCTTCCCTGCCGATCAGAACGGGCATTCCCCCAGCGACCAATAGAGCGGGACTTCTTCTTGCCTTCTTATTTCGTATCATAATAGATACATGTATCACTACAGATACATGTATAGAAACCTTCATACTTATTAATTTGCTAACTTTGCGACCGATATGTATGGTGTATAAGACTCTGCCTTTGTGTACACACGCATATAAGATAAGGTTGAATACTGATGAATAAACTATATTAGTAACTAACAAAAATCAAGTATGGAAAAGAAACACCTACTTTTTTCGGCTGCGTTAGCAATGGCGTTCAGCTCAAATGCGGTGGCCGCTCCTGAGAAGGTCAACGCAACATTCGATAAGGATGTCGAAGGTTTTGCAGGTGCAGGTTTCAAGTGGAATGAGGAAGGCAAGAATGTCACCAGCAGTGCTGCCGAGGGTAGTGTGCTGGCCGAGGGTACTTTCTCAAAGACTGTAAAGGACCTGGTACCTGGTACCTACAAAGTGACCGTAAAGGGTACATCCACTGCCAAGGAAGGTGAGGAGAACAAAGGCTTCTTCCTTTTCGCCGGCAAGATGGAAAAAGCCATTGACGGTGCAACAACCCTCGAGGTTGAGGTTGGCGAAGAGCATGAACTGACCATCGGTGTCAAGATTGCCAAGGATTCCAAGCTTGTAGCTGTAACCTTTGACGACATCACCCTCACCTGTATCGAGAACAAGGAGGAGTACAAGGCAACAAATACGCTGATCAACTCCCTGACCAAGCAGATCTCCGAGAACATCAACAAGATCAACGAGATGCATGGTGATGTCAAGGATACCTATCTGATTGAGCTGAGTAAGCTTGCTGCAACGGTTGACGTCCAGAAGCAGGAGGTTGCCAAGGCAACAGAGGCTTGCGAGCTCTACGATGGCACATCTGCCCTTAAAGGTGTTGATGCCAAGATTGCCAAGGTTCTGACAGATGCAGAGGCCATGGAGGTTCCCTACGATAACAAGGATGCTCTGGTTGCTGCTCTTCCAGCCGCACAGTGTCTTTGTAAAGAGGTAGAGGCTTACATCAATGGCAACAGCTATGCCAAGGCAAAGTGCAGCACGGAGATTGCAGCCCTGAAGAAGGATCTGAAGACCATTGCCGACAAGGTTAACGCCTACGAGCCCAAGGATGGTCAGCCCGACAATACTGCAAAGGCTGCTGACGATGCTGCCATCGAGCAGTTGAAGAAGGATCTGGCTGCCCTTCAGACCAAGGCCGAGGGTATCCAGGATGCAGGCGTAGCCAATGCCGGTGCATACGAGGATGCAAGTGAAAGCTTGGAGACACTTTCAAATGCCATTGAGGCTGCGAAGGTTCCCTATGCCAAGTATGAAAAGGCCACCAAGGATAACTACAACTTCGACGCTATCGATGAGGCTTTCAAGTCTTTGAGCACAGCTCTTGAGGATGCCAACAAGGCAGAGAACGTCAAGACCACCTATCCCGATGGTATCGAGAAGAGCGAAGCTTACAATAAGATCGCAGAGGACCTGGAGACGCTCAAGGCTGAGGCCGCTGCATACAATGCCAACGAAGTTGCCCATAACGAGGTAGAGGCTCTCCTCACCGATGCACAGGCTGCTTACACCGCTTCCACCAAGGAGCTCTATCAGGCATTGTCCGCACAGGTTAAGCTCTATCCCTCAGACAACGAGACCAATGTATATGCTGACCTGCTGGCCAAGGCTCAGAGCGAGATGAACGGCGAGATCCTGGCCAAAATCAACGATGCCAAGACTGCCAGCAAGAAGTCGTACGAGGGCAAGACGGCTGCTGCAGATCAGGAGGCCAACAAGGCCCGGATTCCTGCTGTGGATGCCATGAATGAAGTGGTTAAGAAGTACACAGACGTGCGCACTGCACAGGACGGTTTCTATGCAGGTGATGTTGATGCCATCACGGTTGCCCAGGCTGCCCTTGACGAGATCAAGATTGCAGAGGAGCTGACCCAGTACAGCAAGACTGACATCCAGAGCGCAATCAATAAGCTGGTTGAGACCGTTAACGGTGCCTATCAGAAGTACGAGCTGGACGGTATCAAGGAGATGGCTACCCTGGCCAAGATCAAAAGCGACATCGAGACCTTGAAGAATAATGTTGCCGACTCCAACGAGGACATCCAGGCTGCTGCTACCATGACCAGCAAGATTGCAGAGCTGCGTGAGGCCCTGAAAAAGGCTATGGCCAATGTTGCCGATGGTGCCGAGTACAATCCTTCCAACTACTGGAGTGCCGTTAATGACAAAATCACTAAGGCTATCGACGAGCTGGAGAAGAACGCTCCCGCCGTTACCGAGAAGGGTGAGGCCAAGAAGTATCTGTCTGACAAGCAGGGTACTATCGATGATCTGACAGATAAAATTGATGTTCTGAGCGATGACATCAAAACTGCTTCTGCCAAGAGCATGGAGGTCAAGGGCTGGATTGCCGACTACAGCAAGGCTCTGGACGCTGTTAAGGAGCAGGTTAAGGACATGAGTGTTTATCAGGATAAGTCCGACGAATATACCGGCGACCTGGACAAGAGCATCAAGAAACTGCAGGATGACCTGAATGCCGCATTGGCCAAGACCGGCAACGAGCACAAGGCTGCCCTGGATGCCATCACGGATCCCGACCTGTCTGATAAGATCGAGGCAGTCGCAAAGAAGGTTGCCGAGGATCAGGCTCAGTACGACCACGACAATCTGGTAGCTTCTGTCACGAACATGATGGGTCAGGCCACCACCGAGGTTAAGCGTATACAGACGAGCTTTGAGGAGATCAAGCCCACTATGTCCAACGACATCAAGGACAACGCCGAGAAGGAGTGGGTTCTCGCCCAGATGGAAGGTGAGTACGCTGAAATTCAGAAGGCTATCGAGGCTCTTGAGGAAGAGATTGCGAAGGTTAAGGCCGATGTTGAGGCAGCAGAGCCCAACTGGACTGCAGACCTGGCCAAGCTCAGCACCATCATGACCGGTCTTGATGATGTGAAGACTGACATGGGTGAGCTGAACACCGCTATCGAGGGCTACAAGAAGTCATACGAGGACTGGAACAGCGCTCTGCAGGCTTGGAACACCGCTTACAAGGCACTGACCACTACCGTAAATAAGGTTGATGGTGAAAAGGTTAAGGCACAGAAGGCTGCTGACGAGTTCAAGAGCAAGACCACCATGGATGCCTTTGCTGGCGTAATGTCTGACATCAACGCCCTGCTTACCGCTGAGCAGGAGAAGGCAAATGGCGCAAGCGCCGTTGACAATACTGACGACCAGAAGAAGGTTGACGAGTTCAAGGGCATCCTTGAGGCTGCAACCGATGCCATCAATGCCAACGAGATCACCGGTGCATACAAGAAGCTGGCAACCAACGAGGCCGCTGCCCTGAAGAACTACAATGCATTCCAGGAGGTAAAGAAGGCGTATGGCACTGACAGCGAAGTCATCGACAAGGCCAAGAAGACAATCAAGACAACCTATGACGATGCAGACGTACAGAAGGTATATACCGATCTCCTGGCTGGTCAGCAGGATGCTCTGGATGCCATCCTGACGAAGGCCGATGGTGACTACAAGACCGGTGACAAGATTGGCGAGGAGGCTTATCCCGCAGGTAAGGCTGTAGATACGAAGGGTGCCCGCATCGGTGAGATGGATGAGGTACTTGCTAAAGTCCAGACTATTCTCAACGACGCCGAGGCCAACCAGGCTGCATACGACGATCAGCAGGTCAAGCTTATTGAGGATGAAGATCTGACGGGCAAATGGCAGGCTGCATGGGATGAGATCACTGGCAATTACGACAGCCAGCCCACCGTGCTGCAGGCATATCAGAATGAGCTGATGGTAGTCAGCCTGGCCATCGACGCACTCGGTGAGACGGTGGAAGCCAACTACAAGAATGGTCTTTCTGCAGCCAAGAAGGATGATGTAGCCACGGAGATTGCTCGCATCAAGAATGAGATTACCCGTATCCAGAACGAGGCTTCTGGTAAATATGACGCTGCGGTAGCTGCAGTCAACAAGGAAGTTGACGCAGACTTCCAGGCACAGATCAAGGCTGCCCGTGAGGCTTACAATGCTGCTGTAAACGACATCCACGATTACCGTCAGGCTCAGGGTACTGACTGGGGTAATGTAATTGAGGGGGCTGTCTCTGCCGCCCAGACCGAGCTTTTCCCCTACGACCAGCAGATTGTGGATCTGATCAATGCCGAGGGTAAGGCTTATGCTGACACCAAGGCTCCCGACTACTTCGAGGGTCAGGAGTACATTGATGATGCCAAGAAGTTGACTGACGATATCAACAGCGTACTGGCTAAAATCAACATGCAGTTTGCTAATGAGGCTGACGCCTTCTACAATGGCGAGAAGGGCATCAAGGTTTACACTACTGCACGCGATGCTGCTCTCAGCCACATTGAAGACAATTATAAGAATGTGACGGCTGCCGACCAACTGGCTGACGTTGACCAGAAGATTAAGGATGCCGACGATGCAGTGGCTGATGCCAAGGCTGCTAACGAACTGCCCTTGAAGCTGGGTAGCATCCTGGAGACTCTCGCCAACGAGAAGACCGGTGTCAATGCACTGATTGCCATTGCTAAGGATAAGGCTGCCGCTGATGACATGAAGGAGGTTATCAAGCCCTGGAAGGAAGCTATCGCTCAGGCCAAGGAGGATCTGGGTAAGCTGAACGCTCTGGGTAATGACAAGACCTATAGCAACAAGCTGGCTGAGCAGGAGGCCATTGTTGAATCCGTTGCCAACGCAAACATCACCGATGCCAACTATGCTGAGAACCTGGCTAAACTGGAGGCTCTGGAGATTGAAAGCATTAAGGAGAACGTTGCTGACGCCCAGAAGAAGAACCAGGATAATATCGAAGACGACAACAACCAGATCGCTGCAAATAAGCTGATCGACATGATCAACGAGTATGCAAAGGATTGGTCAGACGTCAAGGACAAGATTCTGAGCAACGAGGCTTATTCTGAGAAGGCTATTGCCCAGTATCAGAATGACATTGATGGCTTCGACGATCTCTTCGATAAGGACAACGAAGAGGGTGCTTATGCAAAAGCAGAAGAGGCAAGAGAGGGTGGCTATGCCGCAGAAGACGGTATTAAGGAAGGCCTCAAGTGGCTTCTGGATAACACCAAGGAGCAGTATGATGCCCTGGAGGATCTGATTAAGGGTGCTCAGGATGACCTGAATGCAAACGATCTGGAGACCAACAAGGAGAATACCCTGGCCAAGCTGCCCAAGCTGATTGAGGAGTACAACCTGGCAGCAGCCAACAATCCTGACAACGAGACCGTCAAGGATCGTTCACTCTATAACCAGATTGCCGGTCTTGAGAAGAGAATCGAGGATTGCAAGACTGTAGATGAGGTTAACGAGATCAAGCTTGAGATCCAGCAGTGCTACTACGACATCGCCGTTATCAACGACGAGGCTAAGGTTAAGGCTGCCATCGCCGAGATCGATGCTGCTCTGACTGCCGCAAATACCAGCTACAACACCGAGAACGATAAGGTTTACGAGCCTGAGGTAGAGGATGCCGAGGCAGCTGCACTCAAGGAAATCAAGGATAAGCTGGACAAGCTGGCAAGCGACATAGAGCAGGCCAAGAAGGATAAGACCATCCTTGACGAGGCTAACATCATCAAGGGCGAAATCGCTGCTGTTGAGCAGGCTATCAAGAATGCCAATGCAGATGCCGAGAAGATGGATGCCGAGGTTAAGGCTCAGAAGGAGCAGCAGAAGAAGCAGGATGATAACGATGATAACTACAAGACCCTGAGCGAGCAGATTAAGAAGATCGAGAATGTTGACGTTGTAGCACTCCAGGAGAGCATTGACGATTCTATCCTGGGTGATGACATGAAGGCCTCCCTGAAAAAGGAATGGATTGGTGATGAGAAGGGCGGTTTTACCGCTATGATCAGCAATCTGTGGTCTCAGTTGAACAGCCTCAATGAGGAGGTTGCCCTGTATGATGATGCAAACGTAGGTGACATCCAGGGTCAGATTGATGGTGCTAACGATGCTATCGTATGGGCAAATACAATTCTGGCACAGCTTGTCGCCAATGAAACTGTATATGCAGAGCTGTCCCAGTCTATCGATGGCATCGAGGCTCAGCTGGCTGAGTTCGAGGCTGAATTCAAGGACTACGCTGCCAGCGTTAAGGCTGACAAGGATCTGATTGCTGCCAAGGCAGACTGTGAGGGTCTCCTCAACTCTGTCACCGATAACCTCGAGAGCAATTATGCTTATCAGACTCTGCCCACTCAGCCCGAGGGTCACGACAAGACCATCGGTGAGGAGATTGCAGACAAGATTGCTGAGCTGCAGGCCAAGATTAACGCTGCCATCGAGAAGGCCAAGGAGCTCCAGAAGCCTTACAATATCGTAGCTGGTGATGCCAACAATGACGGCGAGGTTAATGTCAAGGACTACAACCAGGTTCTGGCCTACACGCTGGGTAAGGCCGAGGCTCCTGCAAAGGATACTCCTGAGTTCAAGGCTGCCGATGCATCTGCAGACGGCGAGATCAATGTGGCTGACCTCACGGCTATTGCCAACATCATCAACGGCCTGAACGCTGATGGTACCGACAAGAAGTCTGTCAAGGGTCGCATGCCTGTCATCTCCGACAGCGAGCTGTCCCTGAACGTTGAGGGTGAGACCGTAAGCGTAGAGCTGCAGAACGAGGTTGAGTTCGCTGCCATCCAGATGGATATCAAGAGCGCAATGCCCGTGGTAGCCGAGCTGGCTGAGCGTACCAGCAACCTGAACCTCTTCACCAACGAGCTGGCCGACGGTACCCTGCGTGTCGTTATCGCCTCCCTGGACGGTGAGATGATTCAGGGTGAGATGGGTGCCATCCTCTCGCTGACCGGTTGCAGCGACGTTGAGATCATCAACGTGGTTGCCGCAGATGCCAAGGCTAACGCCCACTGCATCGCCGGTACCTCAAGCAACGCTACTGCCATCGCTGGCGTAGGTGCCGAGGGTGAGAGCAGCATCTTCTCAATCACCGGTATTCAGCAGCGCATGCAGAAGGGTATCAACATCGTTCGCTCTGCCGCTGGTACTGTTAAGAAGGTTCTCGTAAAGTAATCCCTGCCGCACAAGGGAATACTTTAATTCCGGAGGTGGCATGGCGGCAATACCGCCTGCCATGCCACTCTCATAGAACTATTAGATTATTTACAAAAAAGAATGTTATTATGAAGAATGTTTTTACACGCATGATGCTGCTGGCCGTCCTGATGATGGGTTGGGCCGGTATGGCATTTGCGGATAGTAAGATCTACTTGGAGGACTTCAAGATAGCTGCTGGTGAAACTCTGCCTATTCCGGTCATGCTGGATAACGACGATCCTATCATCGGTCTTCAGTTTGACGTTGAGCTGCCCGCAGGTCTGACCTACGAGTCAATCGTACAGAACACCAAGCGTGCACTGGCCCGCAACTACACTGTAAATGCAAAGATGGTGGACGGTAAGCTCCGTGTCACCCTGCTCTCCAGGAACCTGGTTGCCATTCCCGCCGGAAAGGGCGAGATTGTAACCATTGAGTTGACTGCCGACGAAAGTCTGGCTCTGGAAAACAAGATGGCCATCAGTAACATTGTTGCCGGTGGTGGCAGTATTGGTACCGATGATGTCAAGATCTCCGCAAACGAGTCGCCTGCCGTTGTCATCAACTCCGACCTGTACATGGAGATCACTCCCTCTATCTCTGTAGAGGGTGAGAGCAGTGTATCTGTCAAGGAGGGCGATGAGTTCACCCTTGACTTCGTGGTTGAGAATGACAAGACGATTTATGGCATCCAGGGTGACATTGTTATCCCTGAGGGTTTCGAGATCGTTCCCGGCATCGAGGGTGACTACATCTACACCGACCGCATCCCTGCAGAGTATGCCATTGCCGACAACGTGAAGGATGGCATCCGCCGCTTTGTGATCAGCTCTATTGAGAAGGATGCCAAGCTGGAAGGTACTGAGGGCACCATGTTCTCCATCCAGCTGAAGGCCACCAAGACCACCGACGCTCCCGTCAGCATCGAGTTCAAGAACCTGGTATTCGTAGGTCCCAAGCTGAATACCCAGAGCTTCGACGAGCCCCTGGTTGTAACCGTTGAGGTTGCTGCCAACGTGCCCGAGGGTCCCTCTCTGGACCTGAACGAGGATGGTAAGGTTACGATTTCTGATGTTCAGATTGTCCTTGATGCCATGTTTGCCGGTGAGTTCAATGCAAAGTATGACCTGAATAAGGATGGCAAGCTTTCCGTCTCTGACGTTCAGGTTATCCTTGACGCTATGTTTGCTGATGCAGAATAATTTTAAAGATAGAATAAAACTATGAAATCAATTAAGAAACTTTTTACATTGGCCTTGATGCTGATTGGTTTGTCAGCATACGCCGATGTTAAGATTCAGGTCAATCCCAATGTATTGACCGCTGGCGAGAAGGCAACAATCTCTGTCATTCTCGACAATTCAGTTGCTGTTAAGAACTTCGAGACTTCAATCGTTCTCCCTGAAGGTATTCAGGTGGTATATGAGGATGATGAAATTGCCTACGAGCAGGTAGGTCGTATCAAGAGCTACAAGAACTGGACTTCCCAGGCTGGTATGGTCAATGGCAAGCTGAAGATTGTTGCCTTCAATACCAAGGGTCTGACCATTGCACCGGGCAATGAGGCTATTTTTGAGATTCAGGTTGAGGCTACCGCAGATTACAACGGTGAGGTTCTCTACACCACCGATTCTGACCTGAATGCTGCCGACGGCGAGGATCTGGGTGAGATCACCGAGGCCCCCGCTGAGCTTCCTGAGCCCGTTGTTGCCAACATCGTAATCTCCAAGGCTGGCTATGCAACCTACTATGCTCCCTTCACCGTTAACCTGAGCAAGAGCCAGACTAACGTTGTTGCATACATCGTAACCGGTATCAGCGAGAACAATGAGCTTGTAATGGAGCAGATTGAGGATGGCATCATCCCCGCTTACCAGCCTGTTCTGCTTGAGGGTGATGCCTGCATCATTCCCGAGAGCGGCGATGAAGAGCCCTATGTCGAGCCCAAGGGTATCCTGGAGGGTGTCGAGGAGGATGGTCTCGCTACCATTGGCAACTACGTTCTGCAGAGTCAGAACGGTGTAGTTGGTTTCTATCAGGTAACCGAGGAGGTTCAGCCCGAGGTTAAGGCTAACCGCGCTACCCTGGTAGTTCCCAACGACAAGGCTAAGGTCAAGGCATTCTTCTTTGGTGAGGCTACCGCCATCAGCACTGTTGCCACCAGCAACAACGCTGTTATCTTCGACCTTCAGGGTCGCAAGGTGTCTGACGCACAGAAGGGTATCTTCGTAGTGAATGGCAAGAAGGTTATCAAGTAATCAAAACGAAAGGAGACTATTACAATGAAAAAGATGTATATCACTCCCGCTGTGGAGATCAATGAGACCATGGCTGCCAGCATGATGGCACTTTCACTCCAGTCCGGTGCTGCTGACAACAGTGAGGTACTTGGCAAGGAGGAAGAGAATTGGAATATCTGGTCAGAGGAGGACTAATCATCCTCTCTGCAACTGAGCCGGTACAAATATCAGGATCCGGCATCAGGAAATAGGTAAGCATCCCCCGCTCATTACACATGAGGCGGGGGATGTTCTTGTCTGGACATCTTTATTCAGCCTTATCGGCAAAGAAATCGGAAAGGAGCAATTCTGCACCAAGCTGGTGCAGTTTTTCTGTAGCCTCTGGAGTGGTATAATGGAGGTACCACTGCTTCATGTACCAGAGGTTGCGAGCAGAGAGTGAAGGGCAGATGAAGGCTTAGTGAAGGGTAGGTGAAGGGTTGTAATTGTGTATCGTGCTAATTTCCAGCTGATAACGCTATTTTACATGAAGAGATGAAGGGTTGGGCTTACTATAGTATTTACGCATCATCCTGCAAATTGTCAGCAAGGAATTTGCATATTGATGCCAAAATACCTAACTTTGCACTACAACCCCTAACATGAAGCATACAACCATGGAAAAGAACACGAACCCCCAGCCCGAAAGACAAGTCCGCGTATATCACTGCAATGACTGCGGCAACACCATCTACCGCCACGAGGTATTCTGCTCCAAGTGCGGCAAGAAACTGGATCATTACGATTTTGAGGACTGAGAAAACGAATCCACCACATCAAACCATGAAGAAACTTGCCATTGTCCTCTGCCTGGCCCTGGGCCTGACCGGATGCCGGTCGGGTGCTTCCCTGCAGAACGGCCGTATCAAGGTGCAGGCCTCCAGTGAGGGGCTGGAAATCTACTACGGCAACCAGAAGGTGCAGGAAGTGGCCCTGGAGGGCGGTAGCCTGAACGGTGTCCAGCCCCTGCCGGCCGTACATGATCGCTACAGGATGTCCAGTGGCAAGCGCCTGGAATGCCGGGGCGACGCCAAGGCACGGCTCTATCACTACGCCGACTTTGACCTGGAGGTCAGGGCATACCGTGACGGTGTGGCCTTCCGCAGCTGCAATTTCCGTGGCAATCCGGGCACGTCCTTCATTGTCAGGGAGGGTATGAAGCGCTGGATGCAGCGACTGAAGGGTGCCGGTGACTATGAGGGCTTCTTTCCCCTGCGCACCACAGCCCAGGAGGGCAAGGTGGCCTATCCCGCCCTTGTGGAGTATGCCGATGGCATCTTCGGACTGATCACCGAGGCCGGCATCGGGGAGGAGCATTGCGCCTCCTGGCTGGAGGAACACCCGGGAAGCGACCGCCTCAGGCTGGTCTGCGCAGATCCCGAACCGACCTTCCGGACGTCCCCCTGGCGCGTGGTACACATCGGTACGCTGGCCGACATCGTGGAGAGTACGCTGGTGACGGATGTCTCTGCCCCCTGTGCCCTTCAGGACACCTCGTGGATCCGGCCCGGCGTGTCTGCCTGGATCTACTGGGCACACAACCATGGTTCCAAGGACTACCAGCTGATCCGTGAATACATTGATCTGGCTGCCGAGATGAACTGGCCCTACAGCCTCATTGACTGGGAGTGGGACGAGATGGCCAACGGCGGCAATATGCGGGATGCCGTGGCCTACGCCCGAAGCAAGGGGGTGAAGGTCAACCTCTGGTACAACTCCGGTACCTCATGGATCGGTCCCGGATCACCCGGTCCCATTGATCGCCTGCTGACGCCGGAGGCCCGCGAACGCGAGATGGCCATGCTGGAGGAGTTGGGGGTGACGGGTATCAAGGTGGACTTCTTCCGCGA
Organism: Bacteroidaceae bacterium; assembly: GCA_045599425.1. GTDB lineage: Bacteria > Bacteroidota > Bacteroidia > Bacteroidales > Bacteroidaceae > Physcousia. The sequence goes on from JAZRVZ010000226.1 coordinate 22,436, forward strand.
CGACAGTCGTGAGATGATGCAATATTACCAGGACATCCTGAAGGATGCGGCCCGACATCACGTCATGGTGGACTTCCACGGATGCACGGTGCCCCGCGGATGGCAGCGTACCTATCCCAACCTGATGACCATGGAGGCCGTCTATGGTGCCGAATGGTACAACAACACTCCGCGCATGACCGAGGCTGCACCGGCCCACAATGCCACGCTGCCCTTCACGCGCAACGTCATCGGTCCGATGGACTACACCCCCTGCGCCTTCACCGACAGCCAGCACCCCCACATCACCACCGACGGCCACGAACTGGCCCTGCCTGTACTCTTCGAGTCGGGTCTGCAGCACATGGCCGACCGTCCTTCCTCCTTCCTCTCCCTCCCCCGGGAGGTGAAGGAACTGCTCACCGGACTGCCCACTGCCTGGGACGATACCCGACTTGTCAGCGGCTATCCGGGTGAGTACGTGGTCCTGGCGCGCCGCAAGGGTACACGGTGGTACATAGCCGGTATCAACGGCACGCGCCAGTCCCTCTCCATGTCCACCGTCCTGCCCATCCGCCACAAGTCCTTCCGGCTCTTCACTGATACTCCCCAGGGCAAGGGCTTCAAGGTCAGTCAGGGTAATCGTCTGCCAGAGAGCATCACCTGTCTCCCGATGGGCGGATTCGTGGCCGTGGTGGAGTAGGGGGCCAAGAGAGTCAATTAAATCCGAAATACGAATTAAACAACCAGATAGCATGAAAAGATGGATGATGGCCGTAATGGCCTGTTTGATGACCTGGTCGGCAACACTGGATGCCAAGGTCTTTGAAGTTGTGAATCCCGATCGCAAGCAGAGTCCCCTGACGGGCCTGACGCGCGAACACTGGAAGCAGGCCGCCCAGTACCTGCTGGACGGAGCCTTTGCCCACGTGAAGGACATGGATGCCCCCTTTGACCTGCCGAAGCAGGAGGGTAAGTCGTATCCACGTGATGAGGGAGGTGTCTCCACCTCACGCATGGAGGCCATGTGCCGCACCATGTTCCTGGCCGGTCCGTTGCTCAAGGAGAATCCCGACCTTACCCTGCACGGCCTGCGTGTGGGTGACTACTACCGCCACCAGCTCAGCTCCTTCCTTCGCAAGGATGCCCCCCTCTACCTGCCCATCCACCGCGGTGGCGGTCATGGCGGCCAGAAGCTTGTGGAGCTGGGTGGCCTGGCTGTCTCGCTGCTCATGGCTCCCGATGTATTCTGGGACCCCCTGCCCCGCGAGACGCGTGACCAGCTGGCCCAGGTCTTCAAGGGCTATGCCGAGGGTGGAACCATCGACATGAACTGGCGCTTCTTCAACATGTGCCTGCTCAGTTTCCTGGACGGCCAGGGCTACGAGATCAGGAAATCCTACCTGGAGGAGCTGCTCCACAAGAACCTTGCCGCCTACGTGGGCGACGGCTGGTACCATGATGCCCCCCTCTTTGACTACTATAGCATGTGGGCCTTCCAGATGTATGGTCCGCTGTGGGCTGAGAGCTACGGTCTGAAGCACTATCCGAAGGAGGCCAATGAGTTCCTGACCCACCTGCGCGACATCCCCGTGCAGTACCCCTATATGTTCGGGCGCGACGGACACATGCAGATGTGGGGCCGCAGCATCACCTACCGCATGGGTGCCGCCATTCCCCTGGCACTGACCGGTCTGCTCAATGATCCTGCCATTGACTATGGATGGATGCGCCGCATCTGTTCCGGTGCCCTGCTGCAGTTCCTCCAGCACCCCGACTTCCTGGCCTCGGACGGTCTGCCCAACCTGGGCTTCTACGGTCACTTCGAGCCCTGCCTCCAGCACTACAGCTGCCGCGGCAGCGTCTTCTGGATGGCCAAGCTTTTCCTGGCCCTCTACCTGCCCTCCGATAATCCTTTCTGGACCGCACGCGAGACGGAAGGCCCCTGGAAGAAGATGAAGAAGGATCAGCCCAACCTGGTCTACTCGGCCGCTGCCAAGGCCCTCACCGTCAATCATCCCGCCACCGGCATGAGCGAGTTCCGCAACGTCTTCATACGCAACAGCGGCTTCTACTACGGAGCGGAGAGCTACAACCGACTGGCCTACAACACAGCCCTGCCCTGGCAGGCCGACGGACAGAAGGGTGAGGTGGCCATGAGCTACCTGACGAAGGGTAACCAGGAGGGCGAATGGCACCAGGTGGAGACTTACCAGGGTGACGGTCTGCGCGAGGATGGTTGGTTCTGTCGCACCGCCCACATGGAAAAGGACAACAAGGTGACCCTGACCCTCAAGGAGCGTCCCGTGAAGAACGGTACCCTGCGCATGGATGAGGTGGATTGCCAGGAGGAACGACTGGTGCGCATGGGATTCTACGCCCTGCCCGACCATGGCAAGGGTATCACCGAGAAGGTTATCAACCTGCGCGACGGCAGGCGTGCCATGGTGATTGACAATGGTGAATACCAGGTCATCACCGTCATGCTGGAAGGCTGGGATCACATGGAGCGCGTGGATTGCCACGGTCTGCACCCCGAGACGGAACACAGTTGCGTGGTGGACCTCCAGGCCCGCGTGAAGGGTCGCCAGCAACTCCGCTCACTGCTGCTGATGAAGCGCAGCGGCGAGAAGGTCAACCTGGAGAAGGAGCTGAAAGGCGTACTGTAAACGATAGATAAGGGGTACTTAAAGTGGAAATAGTGTGAAATCCTTCACACTATTTCCGCAGTACCACTTATTTGATATACTTTTTCCCATTCCTGATGATGATTCCTCTTGCGGATTTCTTCACTTTCTGTCCCATCAGATTGCGATATCCGGCGTCGGGGGATGAACCGTTGTCCTGTTCATCTTCTGCAATCTCATGAATGACATCAGCATCCTCCTCATCAAGAACATAGATCTTGATTTCCTTGATGGGTTCAAGCAGCTGACCGCCACGGCTCTCGCGCAGCATGTACCAGCGCATGGGTTTGAGTGAACCGGAACTGGGTCTGAGTGAACCGCCGCTCATGACATAGGCTCCCATCTGGTTGAGTTGAGCCATTGTGACGGTGCTGAAGATGCCCGTGAAGGTGTATTTCGTCTCCACGGTGAAGCAATCAATGGAATTGCTGGCGTTGGGATGAACGGTTGCATCATCCAGGATGATGGTCTTCGTGCCCGTCTGCCTGGCACGGATCAGGTAAGGATGGTTGGGCAGCAGACGGCCATCCTTGACTCTCAGAACCTCCAGTGCAGAGCGGTCAATTGTACCATTGTCATCGTCATCATATTCATAGAAACCATTCAGACGGGCCACTTCCAGGCCCAGTCCGTCCCAGTCTTCAAAGGACATGGAGAAGGGGACATAGAGCGGTTGCCAGCTGGTATTGGCAAAGTTGCTGACGTAGATACCATCACTCAGATTGCCGCTCACGTCCATGTTGATGTTTCCATCCTCCATGATAAAGGTGTTGACGGCCTTAAGACCGCAGGCATCAGTTGCCGTAACGCTGAGGTTCAGCTGTCCTCCCTTGATGAGCATGCATCCGTAGTCGCCGGCATCAATGCAGTCGCCTCCCACATTGCCTATATTAACCACGCCACCGTTGCACAGGAAGAACTCGTTCTCGTTGAGCAGCATTTCCTCGTCCCAGGCCGTGACCTTTCCCTTGCCGCAGTGAATGCCATCCTTCACGGCTCCCAGGATATTGATGGTACCCACGCTTTTCTTCAGCTGGAGATACTCCTTGGCACTGATGGCGTGAGCGGAATTTCCCCTGACCGTCAGTGTGCCACCACCCTGGAACTCAGGATGGCCCGAGAAATACATGGCAGCCTTTTGTGTGCCGGATTCCGAATCCTCCAGAACGTTGTCCGTTCCCTCGGCCAGTTCCACCGCCACACGCTTGCCACACGCTATGTCGATTGCCGCCCCCTTTGAGCTCCTGATGTTCACGCCGTCGAGCAGCAAGGTCAGCTTGTACGAACCGTTAAGCGTGAGCGATCCGTCAGTGGCAGCGCTCGCATCAAGAGCGAGAATGCAAGCGTGAAGCAATGGATTCTCTCGCAGGAGAAGGTTGACAAAGCTTGCTACAACTACGAGCGTGAGAATGGAGAACGGCTTATCGTCAGCTATTCCGAAAAACGAGCGAAGAAGGATGCCTACAACCGTGACCGCGGAATTGCCAGATTGAGGAAAGCCTACAAGAGTGGACACATTACGAAGAACCAGGTGAACAAGCGTGGCTACAACAAGTTTCTTGAAATCAGCAAGGACATAGAGGCCATCATCAGCGAAGAGAAAATTGCAGAGGACTGCAAGTGGGACGGACTCAAAGGCTACATAACCAATACGGATCTTGACGCAGAGCGAGTCATTGCCGAGTATCATGGACTTTGGGTAGTGGAACGTGCATTTCGTGTTTCAAAGGGAACTCTGGATATGCGTCCGATGTTTCACTTTACGGAACGAAGGATTGAGGCGCACGTCTGCATATGCTTCATCGCCTACAAAGTATATAAGGAACTTGAGCGACTCATTGCCGTCAACAAGATTGGAATGAGTGTAGATAAGGTTCTTGACACAGCCAAGACCATCACGACTATTAGGGTAAGATTACCCGAGAATGGTACTTTCTTCACGAAAACCCTCTTCTTGACGGAGAAACACCTTGCTGTCAAGCCACTTTTCGACCTATCTGACTGCGATTCTTAATTTGGGTGACGCATTGATGAAGTCAGGAAGCGAGTTACCGGGGGAAAATCGGGTCAGTGGAAAAATACTGGGGAAAGATAAAGGAAAACTATCAAAGATTTTGTAGTTTTGTGCTATGAATATGCTTGAACAATTAGCCCGCCTGGTTCTCCCCAAGGAGATTCTTGATTATTTTGATATTGTAAAGATA
>JAZRVZ010000227.1:0-23762 GCA_045599425.1 Bacteroidaceae bacterium
TAATAATATTATGTTAATATTTGCATAATTGGTATATTATTGTTCAATTACTTACCATAAAATGTTTACATAATAATAGTGTTTACATAACCGTTCCCAAAACTATTGTAAGGTTTTGGGTTATTGTTTATTACCCATTCACGGAAACGTCCACCGTATCCCCCTTTGGGGTTGGGGTATCTCCGACACCATTCATGCAGGCTTTTTCCGAAATCAGCTCTTTCCATCAAAGCGTCTGCAATGGCAATGGTGCAGATTGTATCATCGGTAAAGCTGCACTCCTTTGTGATGAGTTCAAAGTCATAGTCATTTGTGGGATGGAATTCAAAGCGACTACCCACAATGTCGCCAATGATTGCACCTAACATAACATTAGTCTTTTTCTTCGTTCAAAATATCTCTTACTTCCATTAAGGCAAAGCCCAGTTTATTCTCACCTCGCCAGATGTGAGGATAGGATCTCATTGCCTCTTCCTCATCCATTCCGATGCCCCAGATGGTGTCGTAAGGGCTTGCTTCTACAAGTGCCTTATCTCCAGTTTCCAGAAGCACTTTCTCCAAGGATTCGTTCTGGCTAAACTTGGCAACATTGCCTCTTACCACCACGTCGTATGACTTTCTGTCCCAAATGTTCGGGTTGAATCCCTGAACCTCTCGGCCGAGTTGTTTCATTACTTGGGGATCAGTTTCCTTGAGTATCTTTTTCCTTGTCAGTTGGTCTCCGAAGATTCGGGCCTTCTCTGCCATCATGAACTGTTCTACACAATTGTAACGAATGCCATCTAACACAAAGTAACTGGGGTACCATTGACAGAAACAAGCCTTCGTAATTCTGCCGTCCTTTTCGTATGGCTGCCAGAAGAATATCATATCAGCATTTGACATCCAACAGTCGAATGCGTGCATCAGTCCTCCACGATCGTATTTCATAGTATCATATTATTTATGGTTAAAACTCCAGTTGAAAACCTTTCTTCTTCAGTTCGTCGTAGTTCTGCTTGTTGAAGCTGAAGAGCTTAGCCTCTCGCTTGGCCGATGGGTTAGAGGTCTCGTCGAGGTCGGTGAGGAGCTCGAAGTGCAGCATCTTCTTGGCGAAGTTGCGGCGGTCGAACTTGATGTCCAGGATGGCCTCGTAGAGGCTCTGCAGTTCCTTCATCGTGAACTTCTCGGGCAACAGTTCGAAGCCGATGGGCTCGAAGTGGATGCGCTCACGTATCTGTCGCATGGCATCGCGCAAGATACGGTCGTGGTCGAAGGCCAGCTGGGGCACCTCGTCCAGGGCAAACCACTGAGCCTTGGCGGCATCGTCACCACCCTTCACCTCCTGTATGCGCACGAGTGCGTAATAAGCTATGGTAATCACGCGCTCGCGAGGATCGCGGTTGGGGTCTGTGTAGGTGTGGAACTGCTCGATGTAGGCACCCGTCAGGCCTGTCTCTTCCTGCAACTCGCGCAATGCGCCCTGCTCTGCCGTCTCATCGGGATTGAGGAAGCCACCGGGAAAGGCCCAGCGGCCCTTGTAAGGTTCGATGCCTCGTTCAATGAGTAATACCTGCAGTTTCTGCCCGTCAAAACCGAAGATCACGCAGTCGGTCGTCACACTGGGGTGGGGGTACTTGTAGCAATACTTTTTCTCTTCCATAATTGTTATCGTGTAAGATTTACACCGCAAAGGTAAGAAGTATATTTTAATCTGCCAAATATATTTGCGTAAATCTTACACAATAATATCATTTTTCCTTTTTCAAGATGCAATTGCTGACAGTTTCTCATGTCCTTGTCACTATATTGACTGATGAATTTGGGACGGAAAGCAGATGATGTAGACATCGCGTTTTAGACATTCAAGGGCAAAATACCTGTATTTTTGACAATAATGATGGGATTGTTTTGAGTATCTTATAAATAATTGTATCTTTGCCATACCTCACATGATTATAGCAGATTAGGGTAACAGTTGATATACAATGCAGAAATTCATAATAACCCAGGATGGTCAGATGGTGCTTGGCGACGCCAGACTCCATCGACACCTAATCCCCGATGGCGATGAAACTTGTCACGGTGGATTCAAGCGCAATGACATGAGGAATAGTGTTTTATTCGTGATACTGCTGGTTGCCATCTCCCTGACTTCGTGCAAGACACAGCGTGTGGTGCAGGGGCCACAGGGCAAGATTGCAACGACATTGCGTATGCCTCGCGGAGTGGACGGCCGCTGTTTTGGCATATTCAGGCTTGGCCGCGATTACCTCACCCAGACGCAGCAACTCGACATCTACGGAACATCCGCAGACTATCATGGCCCGGTATGCCTGATTGGTGAGGTGCCGGGGTGAAGTGGTGGTCACACTGCAACTACCTGAAATAGAATGTGTTCACGATAGGTTCCCGTTTGCTTCCTGCTGTGTTGGTGAAAACACACGTGTGTGTTTGATAGACATACATGGGTATTCATATCCAGCCTCTCCCGTGTTATAATCCACCCCCGCGTGTGTCACATAGAAAAATTATCCAAACCCATAGGCCAGATCCAAGGAGGCGCCTTGTACTTCCTCTATTTGCCAGATCAGACCCTTCCTGTCGTTGATTTTGTGAAAGCGTGAAACTGTGAAACTACAAAATCAAACTTTTTTTCAAAAGATGGCCCTGATGCACAACTGGCTTTTCCCCTTATTATAACCATCCGATAAGTTACACCTTGCTATGTATGTGTTGTTACCTGTAGTTTATCGTATGGTTACAAAAACCGGTCAGCAATAGCTATAGTATATAGGTACTACTACCTGTAGCATATAGGAAGCGTACCGTTTGATAGATGATTTATGAAAAAGGGAGGCTACCTTCACAGGCAGCCTCCCAAACCTTTATCAATTGCTCCAATATCTCGCGACATTTTGTGGAGCAGAATCTTGAGAAAATTAACTCAAGCCCCCGAAGGGGCATAAGCTTTATCGTGATAGGGTAAAGATGTGAGTGATTACCACATCTCGTCCCAAAGAGTCTTACCATAGATGGTTTTCTCTTCCTTACCGAGCTGAACACCATCACCCTCCTCGTTGCAAAGGGCGGGAGTGGTATCAGAACCGGCGAGCAGTGCATCAGTCATATCCAGCTCTGCAATCTTCTGGTTGGGGATCATATAAGTCTTTTTCATTTTCTTTCTTTTTTTAACGTGAATTACCGTAAATTAGACGTGAATTTTCGTAAATTATTTAACCACCTTTTTGCCATTAACAATGTAGATGCCCTTCTGAGCAGCATTTACGCGCTGGCCCTGGAGGTTGAAGGTCTGCTTGTTTGCGATCTCTTTGGTCTCAACAGCCTTGATTGCGGTCTCCAAAGCATCGAAGCTGAAGCCCTTGACCTCATCAACCATGTCCTTAGGCAAAGCCAGGTAGGCCTTGTGAGCAGCACAAACAAAAGGAGCACCGGTTGCGTTCATCCAGTAGAAACCTACCTTGTTGGCATTTTCGCCCTTGCCCTTTGTCAAACCGTAGAAGTAGTAATATTCATCATACACTGGGTCTATAGAAGTTGATGCCTCCACGTCCACTCCAACAAGAATATTGTCGTATGAACCTTCATCTTCATTGTCCACGTAATTGAGGGTATAAGTACCAGCAGCACCCTTCAAAAGCAGAGGCTCGGCAGCTGGAACTTCATCACCTGCAGTATAGGTCTCATCAATTGAAATTACATTCTCATCATAAGTCATGCTGACAATATAGCCAGTCAGCCCCTCAGGCATGACGTAAGCGTGCTCAAAATCATAGAATGAAGTCCAACCTGCTGCAGATACGGTGATGTCGGTAGAGGTGGGAGCGGGAGCAGGGGAGTATGTCAATTCAATTTTTGACATATAACTTGTTCCTGTGAATGTAAATGTAACTTCATTTGCACTTCCATTCCATGTCCTTGAATCTATTGTGCCAGTATTTACTTTAGGCTCAGCCCAAGTAGAGCCAGTAAACTTAATCTCAGTAAATACGAAGTCTGAGGGTGCAGTAATTGTGAGTTCATAACCATTGTATGCGCGAGAGTGATCGCTCTTCATGTACGAATTAGTACTTGATTTAGAGTTCATGGCAAAATTCATTCCATATTCGGTAACAGGACCGAAAGCGGTGTTTGCGCTAACCGATTTACTTCCATCCTGACTTTCCTTACCCCAGAATTTATTATTGGGGGTAATGCTATATGTTCCTGCTGATATAATGAAATCAAGAGTGGTGAATTGGTTTTGAGCAGCTGCACTTGACTTATATTCTGTTGTGTTAGTAGGATTAGCAGTAACCTTACAGTCATAGATGGTATTATAGTATAAACCGTTTATCGTACATGAATTGCTTGAAGGAACAGGTTCAACTGTAATCCAATCTCCTGTTGAAGTCTTGTATTCAACGGTATAGTCTTTTGCGCCGCTTACAGCATCCCAAGTCAAGGTTGCAGAACGATCCGTTACATTTTGAGCAGTCAAGTTTGAAGGTGTGCCCAATGCAGTTTTGTTCGAAGGTGTGTATGTTACCTTAATAGATTTAACATACAATGACTTCGATGTTGCAGTAGAAGCAAAGGTAATCACAATATCACCGGAAACACCTGTTGAACTCGTGAAAGATACAGTTTGACCGTTTTCACTTTTAACAGTATAGGCTTCATTTCCGTTGCACATAAATTTGGTATCACCAACCTTAACACTTGAGATAGAACCACCAGTACCATTTGCAGAAACAACAAGTTCCACGGCTGTAATATCGCCAAGATCCTTGATAGTTGTGTTCTTTAATGACAATCCTGAACTGTTAATGTTTGCAAGGGTTGTTTGTACACCACGAGCAGAGCCTGATGACTCTAATGCGGTTGCATTTGCACCTGTCTTAACCCATTCAGGCTCATCATTTCCAACATCCCATTTGTTACTGGTAAATGTTGATGTTACCTCTTCTGCCCACGCACTCATGCCGAGACACATCATCAGCATGAGGAGCATTGATTTTAAGTAATTTTGTTTCATAATTGTTTTTGGTTTATGTTAATTAAAAACTTCTTTTCGGATTGATGTTCACTTCACCCCCATTCCTTATTGTACGTACACACGCGCACAAGTGGATGGACACACTCGGATGGCTGGGGGCCAGGCAGGAGGCGTGTCAGGTGGCGCACAGGGGTGGCAGCCCATGATGAGGGTCACGGGTGGCACGAAAATAAACAAAGTGTTGGGATGATGAAGCAGCAAGTTGGGCAGACCGCAACTTGCAATTTATTGCCCGTTGCGGGGGGGGGGTAATGATTCCTGTCATTTTTCGGTGACGGAGGCCTGTGTGTGCTTCAGGGTAAATCATGGGTGCAAAATTACAAAAAACTATCTACCTGACAAAAAAAATCATAGGCAAAATGCCCCGGCGCCTGCATTATCCTGCCCTGCGAATATGGGGAATCCAGGAAAACCGCAAGGAAAAGGGCGATAATTATATGAAGGAAGGTCGCAGGGAATCCCTGCGACCTTCTGCATATCGGACCTGTATGTTGTGTGCGTTGCTTATGCCTTGCGGTAGCTCTCCAGCTGCTCCACGTTCATGCGGCAGATCCAGTTGTTGTGCTTCTCGATCTCGCTCTCCACGTAGTTTACATATACGTTCAGGCTCTTGGCAAAGAGTTCGGGTGCCTTGGTGGCGTTCTGCATCAGCAGGTGGCACATGATGATGCCGGCAGCCATCTCGTAGAGGTGACGGGCGCAGATGTCGTGCAGTTCCTCGTTGGCAGTTTCCTTGACGGCGGCCACGCAGGCGTTGTACTTCACGGCCATCTCCTTCACGCGGGCCTGGTAGCCGGCGTACTCGGGTGCTACGGACAGGGCCTCGTAGTCGCTGATGACCTGGCTGTAGAAGCCGTTGGTGACGTAGCGGATGGCGGCTACGGTCTGGAGCTGGGTGGTACCCTCGTAGATGGAGGTGATGCGGGCGTCGCGGTAGATGCGCTGGCAGGCATACTCGAGCATGAAGCCGGAACCGCCATGTACCTGGATGCAGTCGTAGCCGTTCTGGTTGGCGTACTCGGAGTTCATGCCCTTGGCCAGGGGTGTGAAGGCGTCAGCCAGTCGGCTGTAGGTCTTCAGCTCGGCGCGCTCCTCGGGTGTGAGCTTGCGCTCGCGGGAGATGTCCTCCAGGGCCTTGTAGATGTCCACGTAGCGGGCGGTCTGGTAGAGCAGTGCACGACCGGCGTCGAGCTTGGCCTTGATGTTGCTGATCATCTCTGCAACGGCGGGGAACTCGATGATGGCCTTGCCGAACTGCTTGCGGTCGCGAGCATAGGCGATGGCTTCGTTGTAGGCGGCCTGTGAGAGACCGACGGACTGTGCGGCGATACCGAGGCGGGCACCGTTCATCAGAGCCATGACGTACTTGATCAGACCCATCTTGCGGCTGCCGCAGAGTTCTGCCTTGGCGTTCTTGTAGACGAGCTCGCAGGTGGGTGAACCGTGGATGCCGAGCTTGTTCTCGATGCGACGGACGTCAACGCCGCCGTTGCGCTTGTCGTAGATGAACATGGAGAGGCCGCGGCCGTCGCGGGTACCTGCCTCGGAACGGGCCAGTACGAGGTGGATGTCGGAGTCGCCGTTGGTGATGAAGCGCTTTGAGCCGTTCAGGCGCCAGCAGTTGTTCTCCTCGTCGAAGGTGGCCTTGAGCATCACGCTCTGCAGGTCGGAGCCGGCATCGGGCTCGGTGAGGTCCATGGACATGGTCTCGCCGGCGCAGACACGGGGTACGAAGCGCTGGCGCTGGTCCTCGTCGCCGAACTCATAGAGGGTCTCGATGCAGTCCTGCAGGGACCAGATGTTCTCGAAGCCGGCATCACCGGTGCTGACGATCTCGTTGGCTGCGGTATATACGGTGTTGGGGAGGTTCAGACCGTTGTAGCGACGGGGCATGGTCATGCCGTTCATGCCGGCGCTGATCATGGCCTCCATGTTCTCGTAGGTCTTGCTGGCGTAGCGTACGCGACCGTTCTCGCAGTGGGGGCCCTCGGCATCAACGGCCTCGGCGTTGGGGGCTACCACGTTGGCGCAGATGTCGCCCACGATGTCCAGCACCTTGTCATAGTTGTCCATTGCGTCGGCATAGTCCTGGGGTGCCTCTGCGTACTGGTCCTTGTCGGCGTATTCACGCTCCTTCAGGTCCACGATGCGCTGCATCAGCGGACTGTTCTCCAGCTCGAATTTGATCTCTGGAACGTCTGTATAGAAATTACTCATTTTTTTGGGGAATTTAAAGGAATTTAAATGAAGTTATAAGGAAGTTAAAGGACGATACAATCAGCTCATTGTGTTACCTGTGATGGCTTTGTCTTCCTTGATGGACGAACAGTAGTTATTCAGGTAACGACTGGTGAGTTCAATCTTTGTCTGGAGGACATCAAAGGTCTCAGTGCTTATGTAACTCAGGTCTCTGGCTAATATGATATAGTACCTGCACTCTTCCAAGCTACCTTGCGAAATGTTGAAGAAGCGAAGTTTTTCTGCTTTCCCGATCCTTCTATATCCTTCCGCTATGTTGGCTGGTATAGAAACGGCGGCACGAGTGAATTGAGAATAAAGCCCATATCGCTCAACCTCAGGGAAATCGCGTGTAAAACGATACACGTCAAGTACGAATTGGTGTGCTGTCTGCCAAACCTTCAGGTCGGTAAAAGTCTTTGAGGCCTCCATTCTGCGAATCTGTCGTCCTTTAACTTCTTCTAACTTCCTTTAACTTCCGCGAAGCTAACTTCCGAATTTAAATTACTTACTGTTTTGCTTGTAATACTTAATCAATTTGGGAACTACTTCTTCCACGGTTCCGTTGATGACATAGTCTGCGATGGTGTTGATGGGAGCATTCTCGTCGTTGTTGATGGAGATGATGATACCGCTCTCCTTCATGCCGGCTACGTGCTGGATGGCACCGCTGATGCCACAGGCAATGTAGACCTTGGGACGGACGGTGACACCGGTCTGGCCGATCTGCAGGTCGTGGTCGCAGAAGCCTGCGTCGACGGCTGCACGGGAGGCACCTACCTCGGCATGGATGACCTTGGCAAGCTCGTAGAGCTGGTCGAAGCCTTCCTTCGAGCCTACGCCATAGCCGCCGGCTACGATGATGGGGGCACCCTTCAGGTTGTTCCTGGCGGCCTCGACGTGGCGGTCGAGCACCTTGGTGACGTACTCGGCCTCGGGCACGAACTTGGCTACGTCCTCGATGATCACCTCACCCTTGTAGTTAGGGTCCAGGATCTCGGCCTTCATCACGCCGCTGCGGACGGTGGCCATCTGGGGACGGTTCTCGGGGTTGTCGATGGTAGCCACGATGTTGCCACCGAAGGCGGGACGGATCTGATAGAGCAGCTGCTCGTAGTGCTTGCCCAGCTTCTTGTCGTCGTGGGGACCGATCTCCAGGGCGGTACAGTCGGCGGTGAGGCCGCTGTGCAGGGCCGAGGATACGCGGGGACCGAGGTCACGGCCTACCACGTCGGCACCCATCAGGCAGATCTGGGGCTGCTCCTGCTTGAAGAGGTTCACCAGGACAGCGGTGTGGGGCTTGCTGGTGTAGGGCGAGAGGCCCTCTGCGTCGAAAATGTGAAGTTTGTCTACACCGTAGGGGAGGATCTGCTCCTCGACCTTGCCGGTGATGCCGCTGCCGGCAGCGATTGCCTCCAGCTGTACACCCAGTGTATTGGCGAGCTTGCGACCCTTGGTCAGCAGCTCCTGGCTTACCTCGGCAACCTTTGTGCCTTCAAGCTCACAATATACAAATACGTTATTCATTGTGTTAGCCGATAGTGTGTGAAGCCAGAAGCTCCTGAATTAAACCATTGATATCCTCGTCCGAGCCGGTGAGCACCTTGCTCTCCTTGGCCTTGAAGACGATGTTCTCCACGTTCTTCACCTTGGTGGGCGAACCGGCCAGGCCGCACTGGCTGAGGTCGGCATTGACGTCGGCGCAGGTCAGCTGACCGAGCTTCAGGCAGGGCTTCTTCTCGTACTGGTCGGCGTAGGGCAGGTCGGCGTAGGTGGTGACGGGTGCGAGCTCCATGGGAGCCAGGGCACGCTTGAACTGCATGACGCGCTTCACGTTGCGGGGACGGCAGGGGGCTGCGCTGCCGTTGACGGTCAGCACGCAGGGCAGGGCACTCTCGACGGTCTCCACGCCACCGTCGATGTGACGCTTCACCGTGATCTTGCCATCCTTGCAGGACAGCACCTCCTCGGTATAGGTGATCTGGTTCAGACCCAGCTTCTCGGCCACCTGGGGACCTACCTGGGCGGTGTCACCGTCGATGGCCTGGCGGCCACCCACGATCAGGTCCACGTCGGGGCAGACGTGCTTGATGGCGGTTGAGAGGGCGTAGCTGGTGGCCAGGGTATCGGCACCGGCAAAGGCGCGGTCGGTCAGCAGGTAGCCGCCGTCGGCACCACGGTACATGGCTTCACGGATAACCTCGGCGGCACGGCCGGGACCCATCGTGATGACGGTGACGGTGCTGCCGGGATTCTGGTCTTTCAGTCGGAGAGCCTGCTCCAGGGCATTCAGATCCTCGGGATTGAAGATGGCAGGCAGAGCGCTACGGTTTACGGTTCCCTCGGGCGTCATGGCGTCGGGACCTACGTTGCGTGTGTCGGGAACTTGCTTGGCAAGTACAACGATTTTCAAACTCATATTCTGTTATTAAATAATGTATATTCTCGTCTATATTGCGTAAAACGGGTACAAAGGTACACATTTTTTCTTTAAGTGTGCAATAATAAGGGCTTATTTTTAACTCCAGGGGGGAGAAATGCTTTCCTGATCAGCTGAGCAGTGCAATCCAGCGGTCGCCCAGCTCGGTCTTCTTGCGGATATGCTCGGTTACGGCTGTGACGAAGGGGTTGCTCTCAAAGTCGCCGCGCACCTGCTCAAAGTCGTCCTGGGTGGTGTTCTCGTTGCCGTCGCAACCGAAGCCGGTCTTGGCCGTCAGGGAGAACTCCTTGCGGGCATCGCTGTAGAGCATCTGGTCCAGGGATACCACGGCCTCTTTCCACTTCGTGATGATGGCGGTAAGCTGCTGGGCGGTGATGGCTCCGTCCTCCAGTCCGTAGAACTGCAGCATGAGGCGGTAGGCCCATTCCCATTCCAGGTCGTAGTAGCGCTGGTGGATGTCGCAGAGACACTGATTCATCTCTTCCAGGGTGGCAATCCGGCCTTCCTCGATGTCATTCATCATCTTCGAGATGAGGGAGTGGGGTGCAATGAGGCCGGCCAGATCTACCCAGTCGCCGTCGCTCACGCCAGGGGTGTGGGTCTTGGGGGCCAGTTCCTTCAGCCAGGTCCTGGCCTGTGCGGTGGTCTGGGCTGCCATCTCGCCGGTGGGACGCTCCTGGGCACGGTTGGCTTCGGTGTCGGCGGCTGCAATCTTCTCCAGGCGGCTGATGAGTGAGTTGCCCAGGAACTTGTGGATGGCCAGACTGTAGAGCTGGATGCCGCGGTGCAGGGAGGTGTTGCTGATCTTGGCACTCTGGTAGGCGTAGGTCTCGCTGGTCTCACCGATAAGTTCCCTGAGCTGCTCCAGGATCTGCATGCCATGCACCATCTTGTCTATGGTGTAGGGGGAGAGGAGGTTGAAGTTGATCTGGTCCAGCTTGCCTTCCTTGCAGCGCTTGTCGCGCTTGGGCCACTTCTGGGCATCACGGATGGTGCCCACGGAGCGGAGATTGACGGCCGGGGCCAGGTAGGTCTCTCCCTTTTTCTCGATGAGGTAGGAGAAGGGCATCTGGGAGGTGTCCGGGTTGGTGGAGTGGCGGCCCATGACGAGGGAGAAGGCTCCGATGCGGGCGGGCCATAGGATGTAGGAATCACTGGCGGTCTTGGCGCCGCGCTCCAGGGCTCCCTGGTGAATGGGGCCGAGCTTGTACATGTGGTTGGACTGGTTGGAGCCTGAGCCGGCATTCATGAAGGAGAAGATGCCGGCGATGAGCAGGGTGCTCTTGTGATGGGTGACGGTGAAGGGACCGGCAAAGATGGCGCAGGCCTCGCCGTTCTCCTCCTGACAGTTGCAGAAGAAAAGGGAATCGCTGGCCGAATAGCCGTGGCCCATGGTACAGGCCTGGCCCACGTAGCAGCGGGTGAGCATGGTGCCGTCCTCGATGCTGCTGCCATCCTGGACGATGAAGTCGTCGGCAATGACACCGTAGCCGATATGAACGGGAGCTTCCTGGCGACTCATCAGCGAACCGTTCTTCAGGCGGCCCGCACCCTCGATCTTGCAGTAGGGGCCTACGTACATGTTCTTGATGTAGCCGGTATCCACGATGGTGCAGTGGTGGGCGATGGTACCGCGGCTGCTCCTGCGCTCCGCGGCATGACGGGCGGCCAGTTCCTTGAGACGGCTGACCAGGCGGGGGCGGTGGCGGTACATGGCCTCCAGGTAGGCCTCGTGGGCCGTGAGCCGGTCATGGATGGTTACCTCGCGACCTCCGGTCTCGTTGAGCACGGCCACCTCGACGCCATTGCCGAAGGTGCTCTCGCCGTCCACGAGGATGATGTCGCAGTTCTCGATGAAGCAGTCGTCCTGGATGTCATAGTTGGCAATGTAGTTCTTGATGTTCTCGATGCAGCAGTCGTTGCCCACGGTGACATCGTGCAGCGTGGCATGGAAGATGCCGGAATGCTTGGGAATGCCACCCGGCATCTCAAAGGTCTTCCCGCACTTGCCCAGATGGCAGGTGCCTGAGAAGGCGGTGTGGCGGATGTACTTGATATCCAGTTCGGGATGGATGGATACCTTGCTCCAGTCGGTGGATGAGCAACCCTGGCTCTCCAGCTGGAGGATCTCTTCCTTGGTCAGTTGTCTTTCTGCACTCATTGCTTTTATGTATGTTTGATTTGTCATTTTCCTGTCTGGCCGGTTGAACCGGTGCATCCCGGAGTATGTGTGTCCTCCCGCTTGTCTTCGCGGACGGACTCAGGCGCGTCTGGGAATGGCCACGCGCTCTCCGCCGCGTCTGGCACTGCGTTCCGTCAGTTCCACGATGCTGCTCCAGAGAGCTGCCTCGTGAACGTCGGTATCGGGCTGCCTGCCGCTTTCCAGAGCCTCGATCAGCCTGCGGTCCATCATGTAGTTCATGACATTTGCCACGCCCCTCTTGCGACCGTCCTCCATCATCTGCCGGTAGGCCGGCGGGATGTGGCCTTCCACGTAGCTCACGGCTTCATCGCCGGTGAGGAGCAGGGGTTCCCGCTGGGCGGCCGGGGCGTGCTGGATGCAGGGCACAGGGTATTTCTGCGCAAAGCCCAGGGTTCCGCAGACGGTCTGGAGGCGGTTGTAGGGACGGGGTGTGGAGATGTCGTACTGCAGGAGCATGGTGACACCACAGCGGGTGTGGATGAGGGTGCTGTTGAGATTGTCGCCCGTGACGCGGTTGTGCGAGTCCATGCTGACGAGGTATTCCATGCTGTCCTCCGCCCTGAGCAACTGGCACATGGGACCCAGTCCGTGGGTGGGGTAGGGGTTGCCCTGGTGCCTGCGGCGCAGGTGGATCATCCAGTCGTCTGCCACGGTATGTATGTAGGCCCCCTCAAGGTGGGTAACCTCACCCAGCATACCCTGGTGCACCATCTCCTTCACGCCCAGATGCCAGGTGTCGTAGCAGCAGTTCTCCAGCATCACGCAGTGACGGTCGGTGCTGAGGCTGGTGCGGACCAGCAGGTCACACTCGCGCAGGGTCATGGCCGCAGGAATCTCCAGGGCTACATGCTTGCCGGCCTTCATGGCTTCGACGGCTATCTCCACATGGCAATCCCATGGGGTACAGATGTAGATGAGCTGGATGTCGGGCTGGGCAACGACCTGTCGCCAGTCCTTCAGGAAAGCGGGGCCGGATGGATCCTGGCAGCTGGCATCGTGGGAATCACACAGGTATGCGACACAGGCCTGGGGGATGTCCCTCAGCCGCTGTAGTGTGGCTTTGCCACGCTGTCCCATTCCTATGATGGCAATGCGTATCATGCGTTCACGTGTCCCGTTGTCTGTGGGTGGGATGGTTCTTTGCATGCAAAGATAGTGCTTTTTTCCATTCATTTGCTGCCTTGCGCCCTATTTTGTGACTGCGGATGAAAAAAAACGTACGATAGGGGGCTTGTTTCAATAAAATCAGCTAAATTTGCGGAACGAAGCATACAGCGATGAGAATGAAAGAAAGACTTCAGTGGCTTGATGCCATGCGCGGATTCACCATGATACTGGTCGTGGCCTATCATGTGGCCCTGGAATGCTATGGACAGGATGTCAGGCATTCCTCTTCCCTGCCTTTTCTGGTCCTCCTGAGGATGCCACTGTTTTTCTTCGTCAGCGGTTTCCTGGCCTATAAGGCTGACTTTGCATGGAACCTGCCTAACCTGGGCCGGCAGTTGTGGAAGAAGACGAAGATTCAGGTCCTTCCGGCGGTTGTGTTCCTTGGGGTCTGCATCGCCTTGCGAAGCAAGTCCGGGCATGCCTGGGACAATCTGATGCATGACCTGGAGGTTCCCACGAAGGGCGGCTACTGGTTTACCTGGGTGTTGCTGCAGATGTTCGTGATCTATTATCTGGCCGCCTGGCTGGTGTCCCGTTTCCGCGGGCGGCATACAGGCTTCTGGATTTCGGCGTGGCTGCTGAGTGTGGTGGTCTATGAGACGACCTACATGCCATCGGTGTTTACCTATCACGAGGCTGCCTTCTTCAACTACAGCAGTCTGATACAGACGATGCGTTTCATGCAGTTCTTCCTGCTGGGCAACCTGGTCCACCGATGCTGGCCGGAGGTGCAGCGCATGATGGACAGCCGGTGGTTCTTCCCGGTGGCGACGGTGGTGGTGTTCTTCTGCTGTGCGGATGTCCTGCGCTGGCATAACCTGCGCCTGATGTGGACCAATCTGCCGCGCACGGTGGCCATGTATGGCCTGGTCATGCTCACGGTCACGACGTTCCGGCATTATGCCGGAGCCCTCACGACAGACCATCTGCCCGGCCGCTGTCTGCAGTATGTGGGTCAGCGGACGCTGGATATCTATCTCCTGCATTTCATCCTGATGCCCCGGCTTCCAGAGGTGGGAAAATGGCTCAATGTGCACCAGCCCAACTTCCTCATCGATGTGCTGGTCAGTGGCGTCCTGGCCTTGGTGGTCATTGCTGCCTGCCTGCTGGTAAGCCAGGTCCTGCGTGTCAGTCCCATCTTCCGGCTCTATCTGTTTGGGAGAAAATAGTATGAATCACAAGCAACGAAACGGACGGGACGTGCGTTCCCGTCGTTCCCGTTGGCAAAACCAATCTTTATAGAAAGTGAAAGCCATCTTCTTCGACCTCGGCGGTGTGATCTTCAATCTCAATACCCGCCTTTCCCTGCGCAGGTTCGCAGAACTGGGCATGCCCATGCCCCAGGAAATTCTTTCCACCAATGCTCCATTCAATGCTTCGCCTGAGGGTGACTTCATCTATCGCCTGATACATAGGGTGGATCTGGGTGAGATCACGGGGCCGGAGTTTATCTCCATCATACGCAGCCAGTGCAGGGAGGGGGTGACCGACGGACAGATCCTGGAGGCTTACAACGGATTGATTGACGTGCCGGTTTCCCGACTGCAACTCCTGCAACGCCTTCATGCCCGCTATCCCCTCTACCTGGTGAGCAACATAGGCGACCTGCACTGGGAGGCTGCCTGCCGGATGGCCGCTGACCTGGGGTATCCCCTGACGGAGCTCTTCAATCGTTGCTTCCTGTCCTACGAGATGCATCTGGCCAAGCCTGATCCGGCTTATTTCGAGTATGCCATACGCGAGTCGGGTGTCAACCCGGCTGAAACGCTATATATTGATGATTCCCATGCCAACATCCTGGTTGGCCGTCAGATGGGGCTCCTGGCCCATGAGATTGAGGGGAACGGGCTGGAAGAACATGTACCTCTGCTCTTCCCGGACTTGCAGCAGGGATAGGCAGCGTGGGCTATTCTTCAATGGTGTCCCCGGGTTGCCGGGCATCCTTGCTGTCCGGAGTTTCCTGTGCGTCAGATTCCTTGCTTCCAGGTTTGTCCTGTGCTTCCGCGTTCTTGTCTGCCTGGCCGTCGCGCTGACGTCTTGCTGAGACGATCTGTCCGTTCTCCTGGCGGGCTTTCTTCTCCATCTTCTCGCGTTCCCTGGCCGCTTTCTGGTCTGCCTTTTCCCTGGCTTTCTTCTCTGCCTCTGCTTTCTTCGCTTCTTCGGCCTTGGCCTTGGCGGCTTCCTTGGTCGCTTTCTGCTTTTCCTTCAGTTTCTTTTCATTGGCGGCCTCGCGCTCCTTCTGGAGCCGCAGGGCCTCCTTGTCGGTGATGCGACGGCTGGACTGGACAGCCGCCGTCTTCTTGTCTTCTGTCTTCTTGTCGGCATCGGCTTTGGAATCTGCCTTCTTCTCTGCAGTCTCTTCCTTCTTGTCCTCCGCTTTCTTCTCGTCCGCCTTCTTTTCTTCTGCCTTTATCTCTGCAGTTTCACCCTTCTTGTTTTCGGCTTTCTTCTCGTCCGCCTTCTTCTCTACGGCTTTCTTGTCCTCTGCCTCTTTCTGCTTGCCTGTTTCAGCCTTCTTGCTGTTCTTCTTTTCTGCCTCTTTCTTGACTGCCTTGGGAGCCTCTGGGGTTTCTGTCTTTACGGGCATGCCAGCCTGCTGTTTCTGGGCGCTCCGACTGGGAGTGGTGCGCTCCATGGCCTTGGGAATGAAGGTCTTGCCTTGCTTTCTGGCCTTCTGCATGGCCTCCTTGTCCCTCTGAACCTGGGTACGGGCTTTCTCAAGCTCGCGGGTGAGGGCACGCATCTCGCGATCCTCCTCCTTCATCTTCTGCCGGGTGGCGCGTTGTTCCTCCTTGAGGAGGCGAATGTCTTCCTTGATGGCCTGGATGATGGAGTCGTTGGGATGAGGGGTTACTGCGCAAAGGGCGGGCAGGCCTGCCAGGATGAGCAGGCACAGCAGGAATGAGGTTCTTTTCATCAGTTTTTATTCAAGTTGGTGGATGGGTGGGTTTTCTAAATGGTTTCAGGAGGCTTGCCGTGCCGGATGTCCTATGCATCAAAGAACTGGCGGTCGCCTTGTGCCTTGGGACGCTCTATGCCCGGGTACTCGCAACAGAAGGACTCGGTGAGACGCTTCACGTATCGGCGGGCTTCATACTTGGCCATGGGGAGGTCGTGCATGAGGCAGTTGCCGCAGGTGGCTGGAGTTGTCCCGGGTACCTCATCGTTGTAGTCCACTACGAACTGGAAGGCCTTGAGCATGAGCTGGCGAACGACCTCCGGGGTATGGCTACCCTTCATGATCAGATAGTTGCCCGTCAGGCAACCCATGGGCCCCCAGTAGATAATCTGGTCTTTCCACTCGGGGTTATTGCGAAGATATGTGGCAACCAGGTGCTCGATGGTGTGAATGGCAGCCGTGCCGAGGCAGGGCTCTGCATTGGGGGCTGTCATGCGGATGTCATAGGTGGTTACGGGTTCGCCGCCCACTGTGTCCTGACGTGAGATATAGATGCCAGGCTGAAGATTGGTGTGGTCAACTGCAAAGCTGGGTATCAGTTCCATGTGTGTATCTGTCTTTGGTGGGTTATTTTTGTATTGTTATCTCTTCTTTCCTTGACGGGGGAACGGAAGGCTCTGCCTGAGGGGAGTGTGGCAGGGCCTTCCGCCCATCGGTTATTCGCTCATGTCCAGGGGCATGGCCACCATGCCAAGAGCCTCAAGTGTCTTGTCCTCTGAAGGACGGGTCATGTCGGGATTGACGATGCGACCGTCTGGACCGATGAAAATGAAGCGGGGGATGGTTTGTACGCGATAGGCACGCAGGAAGTCATTGTCCTCGTTACCCCATAGCTGCACGCCACCCATATTCTCTTCCTTGACGGTCTTGGCCCACTTTTCCTTGTCCTTGTCGCATGAGATGCTGACGAAGGCGATGTTCAGGCCCTTGAAGGTCTCCTCGAGTTTCTGCAGGTGAGGAATCTCTCCGCGGCAGGGTACGCACCAGGTGGCCCAGATGTCGATGTAGACGTAGCGGCCGCGGAAGTCCTTCAGACTGACGGTCTTGCCGTTGATGTCGGTGAAGGAAAACTCGGGCGAGGGACGGCCGGCGGTCAGGAGGCTGCCATTGGCCCATGCCTCGGAGAATGCGGCAATGATTTCGCTGTCGGAGACGTAGCGCTCGAAGATCTCCTTGATGCGCTCGGCGCCGTTGGTGCCGTTGTTGGTGACGCAGGCAATGGCGTTGGTACCGATGATGAGCTCGCGCAGGCTGGGATTCTGAAGCTTGTCGGCGGCATATTCCAGGATGGCGGTCACGAGCCGGGTCTGGCCTTCTGGTGTATCCTCACGATCCATGTCACGCAGGGCAAGGGCAGTCACGGCGCTCGTCATGTAGTTGGTATATTCCGGCATCTGCAGCAGCCAGTCCTCGTTGATGTTGGCCAGTTCCTCCAGCTTGTCGTAGATGGGTTGGCCACAAGCCTTCTGCTGGGCATAGTCGGCCAGGAAGTTATAGATGCGGTAGGCGATGCGCAACTTCTCCTTCTCCACGAACTTCTTGTCAAGCTTCTTGCTGTCCAGTGCCTTGTAGGCCTGGTCAACGTATTCCTGCAGCAGGGGAAGGATCTCCTCAGGCTCCTTGCCGAAGTCGCCCATGACGGGGGTGGGGAGCTTGCCGCTGAGGTAGGGGTTGATCTGCGACTTCTTGCTGGTTACCTCCAGGTTGAGGGCAGCGGGTGTGAGGTCCCATGCCATGTCAAAGTCCTTGCCAGGCTCCAGGTAGACGGGGGTTCGCATCCATCGGTAGACGATGCGGCCGTATGTGGGTTCGGTGATGTTCAGGGTGACCTGTCCCTTGAGGTTCTTGGTGGTGGCGGTGGTGTCACCTACGAAGGTCAGGGGAATGATGGTGTCGGTCTCGTTGAACTGAATCTCGACTTCCTGCAGGCTCTTGTCCTGAGCCGTGAAGTGGATGGTCACAGGTTTGCCTTTCTGGGCAAAGCTGGCCGTGGACAGAGCCATGAGGCCAGCGAAAAGAATCTTCTTCATATTATTCGGTTGTTCGGTTATTCGGTTATGAGGTTGTTTTGGTCGGGAGTTGGAGGACGGTTGCTTCGGCTTCCCGGATCGTCGGCTTGCTGCTTACTCGGCCAGGAGTTGCTCGATGATCCTCAGGCGCTCTTCCTTCTCGGCACCCAGGGCATTGTAGCGTACGCGGCCCTGCTTGTCGATGAGAACGACGTGGGGAATGGCCAGCACGCCATAGTCGGTGTTCATGACATCTTCCTCGGTGATGGCGATGTTCCAGTTGATGCCCATGTCCTTCATAAGGGCGGGGAAGAGACCCAGTTCCTTCTCTGGATTGTTGCGGGTCTGGATGGTACGGTGGTTGGGGGTGTCCACGAAGTAGCCCTGAAGGGAGGTGATGCCGATGACGATGACATCCTTGCCCATCAGTTGCTGCTGCATCTCGGCCAGCTCGGGGAAGGACTGGATGCAGGGCACGCACTTGGTGCCCCAGAAGTCGAGCATGACTACGGGGCTCTTGCCCTCGGCATGGAGGGCATGGAGCGACTGGATGTCGCGGGTTACGACACTGTCGCCTTCATGGCCGTACCAGCGCAGGAAGTGGAGCTCAGGTGCCTTGCTGCCCACGAGGGTTCCCTTGGCGAAGGGTCCTTCCAGATAGGTGATCTGCTCCTGGCAGCTCTTCTGGATGCGGGCGCTTGGCGCGTTCTTCTCCAGTCGCTGGTACTGGGCCAGGACGGCCTTGCGTATCTGCTCGTGGTCATCGGCACTGAGGGAGTCGGCCAGCATAGCGGCATTGAAGACCTTTACACACTCCAGCACGGCCGGCTGGGGCATCGTCTTGGCGGAGAGGAAGTTCAGGGTGCTTTTGATCATGCCCTCCTGATTCCAGTTGGCATACTTGAAAGAGGAGAGGCCGTTGATGATATCGCGTGCCACTTCGCCCTGCTCAACGATCTTGCTGAGGTTGCTGTCATCCAGGAAGCGTCTGAGTACCTGGACCTCGTGTTCGCTGATGTGGAACATGTCCTCACGAGGCATGTATTTCCAGCAGAGGAAACTGAACATGCCGCCTTCCCTGGCAGCCTTGGCCTCGAGGGTGGAGGCGAGCCACTGGCTGAGGTAGGGTTGGAGGGTGACGCCTCCAAGGTCAAAGACCAGGTCCACCTGCTGGGCGGTGATCTTCTGCAGATCAGCCTGCTGGGTCAGTTTGCCGGCCACGGCATCAAAGGCCTGCTGGCGTGCCTCGGCGGTCTGTGCATTCTGCATGGCAAATCCGGCATCGCGGCAGAGCGCCTTGAGCTGCTCGTCGGTAGGAGCCTTGGCAGCAGAGAGTGCCAGGGCAAAGATGCCGGCAAGAAAGAAGGAAAGGATTCTTCTCATGATGTATGGTTATTATTGGTTTCGGTTTTGACGGGGCGGGGAAGGTTAACAGACACTCTGTTTTTCCGGGATACTCTGGTTACCAGACATTCCAGACGTTCTGAATATCCAGGCGGTACTGGTGTTCTGTATGCTACATTCTTTCTATATCAGCACGAAGCTGTATGTCCAGGTTACTTCCCCGATGGTTACTTCGGTATAGTGGGCATTGCCCTCCAGTACCCAACGGTTGGTCCAGAGATCGCCCAGTCGGGTGAACAGATACTGAGAGTAGAGAATCTGCAGGGGGATGCCGGCCTCGGTGCCGGGAATGACGGCCGGGATGTCCGGCTGGTAATAGTAGTTGGGCGCTTCGTCGCCCTTGTAGGCGAAGCAGTGGCCGGAGAGGGCTGCATCCTGGCAGTCCAGGCGGACGGTCGGGTTGGCGCCGCTATCGTAGACGGGCGTATAGGGACGTCCCTCATAGCTATAGCCAGTGAGCAGTCCACCGGCATAGCGTGTGTCCGTGACAATCAGCTCACCGTCGCGCGTCACGCCCGTGAGTTCCTTATTTTCATCGTACTGGAATTCATAGGTATAGCAGGGGTCGTAGGAATTCTTGTTGTTGGCATAGTCAATCACCTCCTGCTTCACCACGATGCGGTTCACCAGCCCGTTTTCCCGGTAGACCACCCAGAAGCGGTGGTCGCCGCCGGTCTCCACGCCCGTATTCATGTCAACCTCGGTGGGCGACTTGCGGAAACGGATGGTGCTTACATTGCCCCGGTTGTTATCATCGGTGTAGTCATAGTCGTAGGTGGACAGGGTATAAGTCTCGCCCAGTGAGTTCCTGATTACCATGCGCATGACCTTGCTGACATGGTAGGCCACGACGCCAAGCACGGCCGACGGACGGGGACGTCCTGCCTCGTATACGCGAAGCTCAACGGGATTCTGGTCCTGGGTGAGGGCCGTGAGGTGTACGCTCTGGCTGATGCGGGCCGCCTCGGCCGTTTCGGAAAGGTCGATGGTGTGCTGTAGCTGTCCGTTGACCCGCACCTCAACCCGGGCCATCGGACGCGAGCCGCGCAGGATGGTGAAGGAAAGGTCAGCCTCGTCCGTGGGCGTGATGACGGTCTGTGCATGCAGGGTGGGCAGGGTGACGGCCTCGCCCATCTCCAGGTAATACTTGGTCAGGGGATTGATGGCGGCCACGTCTACGCCCATGTCATGCAGACCGTTGGCCATGGCGGCCAGCTTGTTCTCCATCAGGGGATAGTCGGCCAGGCTGTCCTGCATCTGCTCGTCCATGAGCAGCAGGAGGCGTGTGAACTCAATCATGTCCTCCTCGGCAGAGACGAAGTAGGTGGACTCGTCATCGGCCGGACGGAAGAAACCGCGGTTCAGGAAGAATTCGTCGGGCAAGCGCCGGGCCTGTACGCGATTCTCGTCCATCAGTGAGGAGTAATAGCTCTGCGAGTAGCTCAGGTAACTGTCACCCACAGGGTACTCGGCCCGTACGTTGATGAGATAGCCGGCCAGCAGGATGGCATGCAACTGACGGAGGTAGGCCTGTCTGCCCTCCTCGCTCAGGGCTTCCGTCTTCTGCTGGTCAAAGGCGATGGTCATGCCTCCGATGTTGGCGGCAGCCATGTGGTAGCCCATGGCATCCGGTTCGCTGATGCCCAGCGTCTTTGCCTTCAGGGACTTGACGAGCAGCATCCTGCGGGGCAGGAACTGCTTCCTGAAGGCCTCGGAATAGCGACTGAAGAATTGGTCATAGAGGAAGTCAACCGCTTCAGATGCACCATTGCGGTCCAGTTTCTCCAGGGTGGCCTCCTGCCAGTTGGTGGCTTGCTCAAACTGGTAGGCAAAGTCCAGCTGCTGGTCGAACTGGTAGAGGATATAGGTGCCATACTGGTCGCGGAAGTCCCTGACCTTGGGCAGCGAAGTATCAATCAGTCCCTCCAGACGGTCCTTGTCTGCCAGTGAGGGCGTATTGTCCTCCTTGTCGGAACAGCTGTTCAGCGCAAGATGCACTGAGGCGAGGAGTGAAAGCTGGAGGGTGAATAGTATGATGTTGCGAAGCTTCATGTCTCGTTTTTTTGATCAGGTTAGTGAGGGAATCGCTTACTTTGCATGATTGGGATATTCAGTTCAGTTGCTTATTCCTGTGCTGCTGTGATGTCCTTGCGCAGACCATAGGGCTGGATGGCAGCGTTGATCTGGGTCTCGGCCTCGGGCAGCTCGAAGACGAAGTTGGGCGAGCCGGCCTCCAGGACGTAGGTCTCCTTGCCCTGCTCGATACCCGTGGAACCGCTGGTGCTGGAACTGCTCAGGGTGAAGACGTGGGTGACGGGCTGGGGATACCAGGACGTGCTGCGGCGCAGGTCAAACCAACGGTGGTTCTCACCGCAGAACTCCAGCCGGCGCTCGTCCAGGATGAACCTGCGCAGGGCCAGGGCATAGTCATCCGTACCGGCAGGTGAGGGGAAACTGATGCGGCTGATGTCCTCTACACGGTGCTGGATGACGAAGCGGGCATCAGCCAGGGCCTTGTCCGTATCGCCCAGGGCAGCATACGCCTCAGCACGCGAAAGGTAAGCCTCGGACAGACGATAGCTGTAGGCACCGAGCTTGGTGAACTGCGTGTGCCACTTGCCGGGTACGTCGATGCCGCTGGAGGTGGCAAAGAGGTAGGTATAGGGACGGCAGTCACCTTCATGGAAGGCCTCGCGCAGATTCTGGGAGATGCCATAGACGGCCAGCGAACTGCCCTCGTCCTTGTAGAGCGTGGGCACGTCGTTCTGCTGCACGCCCTCGTAGTCGGTCACGATGAGCTGTGCGCACGAGCCATAGCTGTGCAGCACCTCGGGATTGGCCTTGGTGATGCTGGCGGAGTTGGGCAGGGCCTTCAGGTTGTAGAGGCCCTGTGGGCAGAGGGCTATCAGCTCGCTCTCCGTGTCGATGACCTTCTGCCACTCACCCATATAAAGATAGGTACGTGCGAGGAGCAGCAGAGCCGCCTTCTTGTTGGGATGCCAGAGGGAGAGCGACAGGCCGCCGGCCTCGAAATGACGGATGGCCTCCCTCAGGTCAGCCTCAATCTGTGCGTAGACCGCCTGCAGGTTGTCGCGTTCGTAGTCGTTGGTCACGCCCGTGCCCAGCCGCAGGGGCACACCCAACTGACGACTGGCCGTGGCGGCGTCATAGACGGGACAGTAGATGCCGGCCAGTTCCAGGTAGGATCGCGCACGCAGGAAGCAGGCCTCGCCCAGCAGGTTGTCGCGCTCTGCCTGCGATCCCTCTGCATCCCCGGCACGCTCGATGACATAGTTGGCCACCAGGATGTCATTGTAGAGCTCGGCCCACATGTTGTTGGTCGAGCCTGTACGCTCGCCGGCACCGTCGCGTTCCACGTCACGCTGCCAGGTATAGAGGCTCTTGTAAGGGTTCTTGGCCGTAGTGGTCGCACTGCTGTTCTCGCTGATGTCGTCCGTCATCAGGTCGGACTTGTAGAACCAGCTGACATTCAGGAATCCATGCTGGTGAAGCATGGCCTGGAACTGCTCAATGGTGCGTGGGATGACCTGGTCCTTGTCCTCCTCCTTCAGGAAGTCCGAGCAGGAGGCTGTCGTAAGGATCAGCGTAAGGATGATCAGTATGTTGCGTAATTTCATCTGTGTCATGTTGGGAGGTTTAGAAACCAATTTGCAGGCCGAAGCTGAAGGTGGGCAGGACGGGCATGCCTATGCTGGCCACCTGATCGGGATCCTGGCCCTTGAGCTTGCTGTCGAAGGCCCATACGCCCAGGTTCTGTGCCTGGAAGTCCACGCGGCAGTTCGAAATGCCGGCATGCTGCAACCAGCGGTCGGGCAGGTCGTAGCCCAGGGTCAGCGAACGGAAGCGGATATGATCACCGCGCACTACGCGGGCATCGCTGTGGTCATACATGTACCAGCCCGTGTAGGTCGTGGGACCGGCATAGCGCACGTAGGGCAGGTCGACCAGGGTGAAGAGATGCTCGTTGACGATGTTGATGGGCGTGTAGCCGTCGGGCATGCTCAGCGCCACGTTGCTCAGGCCGGGAATATCGGTGAACTTCTCGTCGCCGGGCTGGCGCCAGGGGTCTGTGAAGGCCGAGTTCATGTTATCCTCGGGCTGGGGAAGTGCCGGGTTGCCGTCCTGGTAGAGGGCCAGCAGACGCTGGCTGTAACCGATCTTGTAGGTAAACTGGGCACGCAGCGACAGTCCCTTCCAGCGGAATTCCGTGGAGAAACTGCCGAAGTGATGGGGCGTGCGCGTGCCGCTGTAGGTCAGGATGTGCTGCAGGAACTGGTCGCGCG
>JAZRVZ010000228.1:0-2993 GCA_045599425.1 Bacteroidaceae bacterium
TGCGGAAGCTGGTCTTTCTTGATGGCAGGATACTGCTTGTTGTGCTACTTCAAATCAGCATCAAAAGCCTCATTGAAGCGGGTGTATATGGTGCATTCCTCATCCTTCTGACGTTTGGAAAGCAGCAACAATGTTCGTTCATCACAATAATTGTCAATCAGGACAATCCTGTTCTCAGCTGCCCTCACGAGACCTGCAACATATTCCCAGGCATCAAACACACATCCTGTAGAGAAAATCCTCTCTTCCGGCTGCCTGTGCATATCCACCAGAAACTCCACTTGCTGCTGTTGCTCGTCAACCTTATGTTCAAGAGCCTCAAAACGACTATCCACCTGCTGTTGTAGGGCAATCAGATGGCGATTGATGGAGTAGCCGTTGATTAGATATTGCTTGAGAACCTGATTGGCCCAGCGACGGAACTGAATGCCACGGTTGGATTTAACCCTGTAGCCAACAGACAGAATCATATCGAGATTATAGTATTCGACCTGTCGAGTTACCATACGGTCACCTTCTTTCTGAACTATCGCAAAATTTGCGACAGTTGGGTTTTCAGACTTTTTTTGAGTTGTCGCATTTTTTGCGCCAACTGAATCCACTGCAAGTTCTTCCTGTAAGGCATTGTTGATATGCTTGCCAATGGTCTTCACATCACGCTCAAACAATTCTGCCATCTGTTGGCGATTGAGCCAAACAGTATCATGTGAGGCATCAAGCCTCACTTCCATTGTGACATTTTCATCCGGCTGGTAGAGAACTATCTCCCCTGCCGTTCCTTCCGTTTTCTCTACTGTGTTGTTCATAGTCAAAATCATATCTGTTATGCGAAAATACGACCAATTTCCGAATAACCAGCCAACCCCAATCACGTCGTTGCGCAACACACGAGCCACTCGCGCCCACGCAAGTTATGCCGCCCCCGCGCAGGACGATGGTGCTGTGCGGACGTTACGCGCCTATCGCCTCCTTGATGCAGGCCACGATGTAAGCCACATCCTCGTCGGTCACGCACGGGCCGCTGGGGAGGCACATGCCCACCTTGAAGAGCTCCGTCTCCACATCGTTGGTATAGACGTCACATCCCGCATACACCGGCTGCTTGTGCATCGGCTTCCAGAGCGGACGCGCCACGATGCCGGCCTTGTCCAGACAGACGCGCAGAGCCTCCACGTTGGCATTCGGCTCGCAATCGGTGTGAGCGGATGCGGCAGCGTGCAGGACACCTGCGGCTCCACCCACGGCACCGGTCACGACCTGCGCGTAGGCATTCTCCTGCCCGTCAACATGCACAGACGGGTCGATGGTGATGGTATTCAACCAGTAGTTACTGCCCTCGGCAGCCCAGTCCGGTCCCTTGTGGGACTCGATTCCCGGGATGGAAGCAAACGCCTCCTCGTACAGCGAAGCGATATGCCTGTGATGGGCAATATGCGCATCAGCAACAGTCATCTGCCCGATGCCAATGCCAGCGCACACATTCGACATGCGGTAATTGAAGCCGATCTTCTCATGCTGATAATAAGGATAGCTCTCGCGATACTGCGTGGCGTACCTCATCACCTCGTTCCACTCATCGGCATTGGCCGTAATCAGAGCGCCACCGCCCGAAGTCGTGATCATCTTGTTGCCGTTGAACGACAGCACGCCATAGCGGCCGAACGTTCCCAGCACCTGACCCTTGTACTGGCTTCCGAAACCCTCGGCAGCATCCTCCACCACCGGAATCCCGTACTTGTCGGCAATGGCCATGATGCGCGAACAGTCATACGGCATACCGTACAGCGCCACCGGCACAATCGCCTTCGGGTACCTGCCCGTCTTCTCGAAGCGGTCGATGATGGCCGCCTCCAGCAGCTCCGGATCCATATTCCACGAATCCTTCTCACTGCCCACGAACACCGGCTTTGCGCCAAGATAAGTGATAGGGTGCGAGCTTGCGCAGAAGGTGAAACTCTGCACCAGCACCTCGTCGCCCGCCTTCACGCCACAGTTGATGAGCGCCAGATGCACCGCAGCCGTACCGCATGAAAGAGCCACCACGCGCTTGTCCTGTCCCACAAAGCTCTCCAGCTCCGCCTCGAACTGATTCACGTTCGGACCGAGGGGCACCACATAATTATCGTCAAAAGCCTTCTTGATATACTTCTGCTCGACACCATCCTCACTCATGTGCGCAAGGCACAAATAAATTCTGTTTGCTGGTTTTTCCATTGTTATATGTTTTTATAATCTTTTCTATTGATATGTCCGTTCAAACTTGTAAAGATATGAAAAACTCAAGCATACCTCAAGCACTTTCTGCGTGAGGTATGCCTCAAAGGGGTATTTTGGTGTGAACTTCCCCTTTTTAGGGAAGGCTACAATTACTCAAGCGTTAAACGCTAAATGTTAAACCGCTAAATCTAGCCTTCTCGCCCTAACAAGCGGGAGGGCTTATTTCTCTAAGCTATAATCTCTAATCTCTCAAAAGCCCAAGCACCATCTCGGGAGAGAATCCTACCGGAGCGATGGCGCACAAGCCCTTCCCCATATCCTTCACACTTGCACCAAGCAGATACACCTGATCATCAACTATCAGGAACCTGTCGTGTACATGAAGCGGCAACTGCACCTTAGCAATAGGAGCACACTGCTCATTATGCTTCGCAAAGTCCAGCTCCAGATGCTCGGTAAATCTCGTATAGACCGTTGCCTCAACGCCAGCCGAACGTTTGTCCAGAACCTTCAGCGTTCTGTCATCCACAAAATTGTCAATCAGCACAATCCTGCGAGTGGCACTCCTGACCAGATCGCATACATACGAATAAGCATCCCACACACAACCAGTGGCGAACAACTGCTCCGGCAGCATCGTAGGCTCAAGAGACTCCATCCTGTCCAGAATCGCATCAAACTTGGCATCCGTTTCATGCTTGTACTCCAGCAATCCCCTCTCGACATTGTCAAGCCGCTGGAAGATGCCTGCATTCGCCACAAGAAAATGACGCATA
>JAZRVZ010000229.1:0-19285 GCA_045599425.1 Bacteroidaceae bacterium
ATAAATCAATTTTTGAACGCTGAGACGCAAAGACGCAAAGATTATTTTAGCTCTCTGCTGACTCTTAAATAATTAAAACTTTGCGTCTCTGCGTCTTTGCGTTCAATTAATAGATATTACCAATTGTGAGTTTGTGAAATAGGGTGTCCAATTTGTTGTTCTCAAAATCCATAAAGTTTTTGAACGACATTCACGAAACAAAGGTCTATCAAGTAGTTATAGAAAATTTTCTAAGAAACAGTTGAAAACAAGGTACAACAAATTGGACACCCTACTTTTGAAACTTTTGAAACTGAAACCGTAACCGGGAGCCCCCGTCTGAATTAAAAATTAAAAATGGACGATAGCGCACAAGGCGCACATACAAAACAATGGTACAATGATATAAAAAAAAAAGATTACACATTTGCAAGTTTTACGGGCACGGATTCCGCTCAATAACGCTCAATGTCGCTCAATGTCGCTCAATGTCCGTCACAGTCGCCCAGCGACCCTGCAAGATGTCGTAACTTTGCAGTACCAAAGGTGATCAGCCAGCGCGATGGCAGGATGGAGCCGCCGGCAGGCACATCCAGGTCCTTAGGGCGACAGGCGCAAGTCGACCGCAGGACTTTGGCAAATCGACCGCAGGACTTTGGCAAATCGACCGCAGGACTTGACGAAGTCCGCCGCAGGACAGAGACGGGACACCGAGAGAGAGAAACAGCGAAAAACAACAAATGGGGTCACCCCATTTGTCAAAACCCAAACCAGACATTTGAAGCAAAGCGAGACATGATTGACTATTCCGTATCACAGATGGGGAATACCTGGAGCCAAAAGAAGTTATAGTAATACGCCCACACATGCACAGTACGAAATATTGACATCAGCAAATCAGAAGAAGGTTCAGTTTCGGTTGTTTCATTTGGTTCAGTTTCGGTTGTTTCAGATGTTTCAGTTGTTACGGTTACAAAGTTACAGAAGTTACAAAGTTACAGTTATCCTGATTTCCTTCCGCCGGTTGATCCCGCACAGCAGCGGGAAGTGGTTCCATGACGGCGGCAGAAAGGAAGAGAAAGAGAGAAGGGAACCAGCATCATCACGATGACGGTTCCCCCCTTTAACCTAATAATCGATAATCAATAATACCTTAACACAAAGTGCAGGGATAAAACAAATCTATTCATTATTAACCTTAATCCTTGATTCATTTACCTTGGGTAATCCTGTGCCTACCGGGCAATCAGGGTCAGTACGCTGCCGATGACCGCTCCTGCCACCAGCGCCTTTCCAATGGCACCGATGCGATGGCTGCGGAAGTGGGCTACGGGATGAGCGAAGTAGTAGTCGGGCTCGAAGTAGGTATCATAGTAGTACCAGTTTCTGCCTCTCAGGTAGCCCCAGTGACCATCGGGCGTGCGGCATACGCGACCTGCATAGGGATCCATGTGACCTCTGCCGTCATATACCACTCCGTGACCGTGAACGGCGTGGTGATGAGGCTCGGGAGCGTGGTTCATGCCTACGTCGTGGCGACGGGGCTCGGGCTGTCTGGCAGGCTGGTGGCCGCGCATGTCCATGCCGCGTCCGTCACGCATATCCATGCCTGCCTGGTGACCTGCGGGCATGCCCTGACGACCAATGCCGTGCCCCGATACAACCAGGCCAGAACGCTGGCCGTTCATTCCGCGACCCATTCCCTGTGCCATGGCACTCATGCTCACTACCATCATTGCTGCGAGAGCGAAAACCTTCATTGCATTCATCGTCTTCATAATCCTATTTGTTTTAGTGGTTTGTAATTGGGTTTGAACTGGCGGGGTTCCGTGGGTGGATTGCCGCCCTTTTGTCTTCCGACACTGCAAAGGTAGGGTGGTATTTTCACTCCTTCAAGCGGAAAACCCCTACACAGGGGGTGGAAAATCCCTAAAGCAGCAAAGTACTCGCGGATTTCGCTTGTAAAAGGTTGAATAATTTGTGTTTTCGCTCGCTTATTCGTATCTTTGACCTATTGTCTAAAATACTCTCGCTCGGAAATGCTCAAATAATTTTGGCATTTCGCTCGCTTATTCGTATCTTTGCACAGAAAACCATAAACCATCCCACATGAAATCCAATCTCAGAATCTCACTACTGGCCTTGCTGGCCATGGCCACGGGCACAATGAAGGCCCAGGAGTCCATCACACCCCAGGTGCTGCAGACACTGCAGGCCCAAAAGCTCACCGCAGCCGACAAGGCTGTGCGCAACGCCCTGGGAGGCGCCACCATACAGAAGATGTCACTCAACCAGGACAACCGTCAGGCACCCGACACCTACTTCAGTGTGGAAACGAAGAACACGGGCATCAGCGACCAGCAGAGCAGCGGCCGGTGCTGGCTCTTCACCGGCACCAACGTGCTGCGCCACCAGGCCATGAAGCGACTGGGCTGCAAGAACCTGTTCTTCAGCCACGTCTACCTCTTCTTCTACGATCAGCTGGAGAAGAGCAACCTCTTCCTGCAGGGCATCATCGACACCCGCAAGCAGGCATGGGACGACCAGATGGTGCGCTGGCTCTTCCAGAACCCCCTCTCCGACGGCGGCACCTATACCGGCGTGGCCGACCTCGTGACAAAGTACGGCCTCGTGCCCCAGGACGTGATGGCAGAGACCATGATCAGCAACAGTACCAGCGAGTTCTGCGGTCACCTGAAGCGCAAGCTGCGCGAGTACGGTGTGCAGTTGCGCGAAAAGGCAGAGAAGGGCGCGAGCCAGAAGCAGCTGGAGGCCGACAAGGTGGAGATGCTCAAGACCGTCTACAAGATGCTCACCCTGGCCTACGGCGTGCCTCCCACCCAGTTTACCTGGGCGCCGAAGGATGCTGACGGCAAGCAGATGGGCGAGGCCAGGACCTACACGCCGCTGGAGTTCTACAAGGCCGTTTGCGACCAGGAAGACCTGAACGCCGACTATGTGATGCTGATGAACGATCCTTCGCGCGAATATAATAAGGTGTACGAGATTGACTACGACCGCCACGTCTACGACGGCCACAACTGGCTCTACCTGAACCTGGACATCGAGGAACTGAAGCCTCTCTGCATCGCCTCGCTGAAGGACAGTGCGCAGATGTACTTCTCCTGCGACGTGGGCAAGCAGTTCAATCGCGACAATGGTCTGCTGGACATCCACAACTATGACTACGACAGCCTCTTCGGCACCACCTTCGGCATGGACAAGAAGCAGCGCATCCGCAGCTTTGACAGCGGCAGCAGCCATGCCATGACCCTCATGGCCGTAGACCTGGACAAGGACGGCAAGCCCACGAAGTGGAAGGTGGAGAACAGCTGGGGTCCCTCCTACGGCTTCTCCGGCCACCTGATCATGACGGACGAGTGGTTCAACGAGTACATGTTCCGCGTTGTGGTGAACAAGAAGTACCTTAGCCAGAAGCAGCTTGACCTGCTGAAGCAGAAGCCCATCCGCCTTCCGGCATGGGATCCCATGTTCATGGGCGAGGAGTAATCGCCGTAGTGCAAAATGGATTTTTCATAAAATATATGAAATCAAGTGCAAATGAGGGTCTGACCTGGGTCGGACCCTTTTTGCATACCATCTTCGGGCGACAGGAAATCGGTTACCCGAATAACCTTTTTCTGCATATTTCGGTTACCAGGGTAACCTTTTTCGTGTTATTTTTGGTTATCACGCTAACCTTTCGTAACTTTGTGGCCAAAATAATTTGCAGAACATGGAAATCCTTTTCAAGAAGCACAGAATGTACATTTCGCAGGTCACAATGGACATTGTGCGCGAAATGTCAAGCAAGATTAACTGGACAAGCCAACTTGTTGCCATCAAAGGATCAAGAGGTGTGGGCAAGACCACGATGATTCGCCAATACATACGAAAGACGTACGGGGTAAGTGCCGGAGATGCTCTCTACTGCGTGATGGACAGCATGTATTTTACCAACCATACACTGCTTGACCTCGCCGAACGATTCCAGCAGATGGGGGGGAAGCATCTGTTTCTGGACGAGGTGCACA
The DNA here is from genome assembly GCA_045599425.1 of Bacteroidaceae bacterium. Taxonomy (GTDB): domain Bacteria; phylum Bacteroidota; class Bacteroidia; order Bacteroidales; family Bacteroidaceae; genus Physcousia. Next base: position 4,014 of record JAZRVZ010000229.1, read on the forward strand.
AGTATCCTACCTGGAGCAAGGAACTGAAGGAAATCCACGATCTGTACCCTAAACTCAAGGTGACGTTCAGCGGTTCGTCGATTTTGCAGATACTGAATGCAGATGCCGATCTCTCGCGCCGTGTGCTGTCCTATACCATGGAGGGATTATCTTTCCGCGAATTCCTGCATTTCTACAAGGGGGTGGAACTGCCCATCCATAACCTGAGTACGATACTGGCTGATGCGGATGCAATCTGCGATGAAGTGTGCCGTGTGTGCAGTCCACAGAAGATGTTTGAAGAGTATCTGCGCGTAGGTTACTACCCTTTCTACGACGGCAACGAAACAGAGTATTACAGCCGAATAGAAAACGTGGTAAACTTCATTATCGATCAGGAAATGACGGAATTCTGCGGAGTGGATCCTGCATACACCCGAAAACTGAAGGCTATGTTGCTGTTCCTCTCTGACAATATACCCTACGACGTGAATATCGCCAAACTGGCATCATATCTGGAGCTGAACAAGGCAACCGTACTTGCTTACCTCAATGCAATGCAGAAGGCAGAATTGCTGCATCTGATCTACACGGACAACAAGTCCGTAACAAAGATGCAAAAGCCCGACAAGATACTCATACACAACACCAACATGCTCTGTGCTTTTGCACAGCAATACAAGATTGGAACGGTGAGGGAATGCTTCGTTGTCAATCAACTGAGTGCGAACCACACAGTTGAATACGGGAAAACCATCGGTGATTTCAAGGTGGACGGAAAAATAACATTGGAAGTGGGAGGCGATGGCAAGTCCTTTGAGCAGATAGCAGATGTACCCAACTCGTACATCCTGGCTGACAACATGGAATTCCCTGTAGGCAAAAAATTACCTATTTGGTTGGTAGGTCTGACCTACTGACACCACTTAGTGCCATGTTTTCGTGTGACGGTGTGACGTGTGACGAACAAAACTAAACTTTTTTTCAGTGTGAGACCAGCAGGGAGTAGTTGATACCGTCGCACTGAATGGAGGTGCAGGTAGGTGGATCTTGGGGGGCGCGATCTTTGTTTGGGAGGGTAGATACAGGAGAGAGGGATGACGATGAAGCTTTGGAGGGTTGCTTCACGTACTTAATCTTCTCCACAATTTTTTCTTTTTCAACAACTTGAGACAGGTAGACTGTATCCTTGACGAGCTGAGTGATGCGGATGGTGTCGGGAGTTTGAGTCAGATGGATGGCTTCGCCGGCCTTGCCTGAGAGGATGGGCAGAAACAGGCCAATGATGACACCGGCTGCAGCGGCAATGGGGGTGGCTACCCAACCCCAGTAGGTACGAGGGCTGTGCTGCAGGGGATTACGGGGGACACGCAGGTACTTATTCTCCTCAGTGGTGAGACGGGTTGCTGAATCGCGGAGTATATCTTCGAAGTTAGACATAATGTTGTAGTTTTTGCTTGAGTTGACGGGTTAATGTGTGAAGGCGGGACTTCACGGTTCCTTCCGGTATTCCTATAATCTGGGCTATCTGCGGGATGTTGAGATCTTCCTCGAAACGCAGGGAGAAGAGGAGGCGAGGGGCAGGAGGAAGGTCTGTCAGAAGAGATTGCAGAGCCCGAACGAAGGTCTGTCTATCCAGCTGAACGTCAAAGGTATTGTCCTCGGCTTCATGTCCGCTGAGTGCTAATTCTTGTTCGTAGGCTTGCTCATAGGAGATGTGCCGTAAGTGGTTCTTACAGAGATTATAGGCTATGCTATAAAGCCATGTTCTGTAGGAGCTGCCGGAGTAAGTGCTACGAGATGACCAAACCCTCATGAATGTATCCTGGGTTAGATCGGCAGCCAGGGCCTCATCGTGTCCCAACTGACGCAGGAAGAAACCCATGAGTCGGCGGGCATGTCTGCGATAGAGTTCATCGTAGGCACGCTCGTCATCCTTGCCGGAGACGCGCGCCATCAACTGTTCGTCGGTGAGCGCGCGGAGAGAATGAAACAACATGGGTAAAATCATCTCTCTAACCCTTTTAGCATTTCGTCAAGCGAATAGAGCTGACCGCTGCTTTCGTACAGTTCCTTGATCAGTTCCCTCTTGTGTCCCTTGTCGGTATTGTTCATCAAGATGGCTTGATAGAGCAAGCGGAACAAGAGTTCGCCTTCAATATTACGGCCTTTGTTGATGGACTTTGGTACGAGGTGAGCAAGCAGGTGTACGTAATTCATATCGAACATGTCGCTGGTTTCCCAATCGGTATAGATCAGATTAGGCTCTGCCAGATACTCCAGATGATAGACTTCATGAACATTTTTCATCGCCACGGCAAAGTTGTCGTAGGGCTGCTCGCTCCACTTCAATAGTAGGCCTTCGTTGTAGAGGTTTTCCAGATTAAGCGCAGTGTAGTTCACGATGTCGGGGAAGAAGTAGCAAGGACGGCCGGTCTCCCTGATGATGTGCATGATGATGTCGGATTCAAAGTGCTTGCCCCAATCCTCACCGTACTGTCCATAGTCGCTGAAGTCCTCCTTAAATTCAAAGGGCTTGATGTTCAGTGTCTTCCACAAACCATCGCGGTACTCTTTGCTGAAGAAGAAAGAGATGCATAGGATTGTCACGTCCTTGCGCACATCCATTGCTTCCTGCATCATCTTTCCGGGTATCAGGCAGTTGTCGCCATTGCCGAAGTAGATAGCACCATTCTCCATGCTCTGCATCATGTTCCAGTTATAGCGCACGATGCGCTCTGGTACTGCCTGCTTGCGATAGGCCATGGTGAAGACCTGCTTCATCTGGTCTTCATTGACGATGCTCACGTTGAGCCAGGCACGGGCGGCCAGGAAGGAAAGATCGCCGCCGTAGGCATTGTCGGGGATGAGTTCGATGGCACGGGCCAGACTGCCAGTAGGGGATCCACCACCCATACGTGTATTCATGAGGTGATAGGTGTAGCTGTCGGGGATGGTCTCCTTCATCTTGCCCAGCACCAGTGTGGTGGGAAGGGGCTTCCCGTCCGTAGCGTTCAGATTGTTGCTCTTCTGGTCATGATAGTAAGTGGCAAGGAACAGGTTGCGCCACGCCCACTCATCTTTCGGATTCTCGTCCACCTTCTTCTGCCAGGCCTCAGCTTGTTCCTTGTACCATTCTGTGGGGTGACTCTTGGCTGCGATGCTCTGTATCGTCTCAACCTTGACAGTCTTGCCCTCTGTCTGCTGCGCAAAAGTCTGAAAACTGCATATCAGTGAGACAGCTATAATGATTGTTCTTTTCATTTCTTTTTTTGTCGTTTGACAGGTTGACTGTTTAGTCGTGTAGGACTACGCTATCAACCATGAATTACACATTATGAATTGTTTTCGAGGGCGCTCTCATTATAGCATACACATGAGCTTGGGATTCGTTCACGTAAATACAACGTTTTTTTATTTACGTATTTGACTTGTCCTTTTCTCAGTCAGCTGATCAGACAAACAAATACATCCGCAACCTCAAGAATCTGAAGTTGCGGATGCATAAAATATAATAAGGAGTAGGTCTCCAGCTTCTCTTACTTGATGTACTCAGCAAAGTCGGTCAGGCGCATGTCGCCCTTGCGCAGGAAGGTGTCGTGCATGGCAAAGGCTGCGTCGAGGCTGTGATGGGTGTGTCCACCCTTCTTCTCGGCAAACTTGAGGTAGTCGCGCAGCATGGGCTGGTAGTCGGGATGGGCCACCTTGATGAGCTCCTCGGCCTTCTGCATGTCGCTCTTGTGGCGCAGGTCGGCCACACCATACTCGGTGATGACGGCATCGATGTAGTGGTTGGTGTGGTCAATGTGGCTGGCGAAGGGAACGATGCTTGAGATGGCACCACCCTTGGTGGTAGAGCCGCAGGTGAAGATGGAGAGGTAGGCATTGGCGGCGAAGTCGGCGGAACCGCCGATACCGTTCATCATCTTCGTGCCACAGATCTTGGTGGAGTTGACATGACCGTAGAGGTCGCACTCGATGGCGGTGTTCAGGGCGCATACACCCAGACGGGCGATGACCTCAGGACAGTTGGAGATCTCGGAGGGACGGAGCACGAGCTTGTCCTTGAAGAAGTCGATATTGTCGTAGATGTCCAGCAGACACTCGTTGGTGACGGTCAGCGAGCAGGTTGAGGCGGAGAGCACACGTCCCTGCTTCATCAGGCCTACGGGAGCGTCCTGCAGCACCTCGGTGTAGATGTTGAAGTTGGGCACTTCGGGGCACTGGCCCAGCGCACCCAGCACGGCATTGGCACCGCTGCCCACGCCACTCTGCAGGTTCAGGAAGCTTTGGGGGATGAGGCCCTGCTTCATGTTGGAGAGCAGGAAGTCGGCCACGTTCTGGCCAATCTGGGTGGTGATGGGATCGGCATCCTTGAAGCCACGGGCCTCGTCGGGCACGTTGCACTCGATGACACCCACAATGCGATCGGCATCCACCTCCACATAGGGCTTACCGATACGGTCGCTGGCCTTGCAGATGTTGATGGGGGTGCGGAAGGGATGATCCTGAATCTCGTAAACGTCGTGGATGCCCTTGCTCTTGGCACTGTGGAAGGCGTTCAGCTCGATGATGATACCCTCGGTGGCCAGGCGGCAGACGGTGGGTGAGATACCACCGGCGGCGGTCAGGTAGATGTGTACCTTGCTGCCAACCTTCTCGATGGCACAAGCCTCGATGATGGCCCAGTTGACCTGGCCCAGGTAGCCCTGACGGATCTGGGTGGCCATGTTGGAGAGGTTCAGGTCACTGTAGTTCACGGTGTTCTTGTTGACGTTCTTGCGGAAGTCGGGGTTGGTGGTGTAGGGGGCGCGGAAGTCGATGGCTTCGGCGTTGGACAGCTCACCATCACAGCTCTGGCCCGTGCTGGCACCGGTGAAGATACTGATTTTGAAGGGGCGGCCGGCCTCATGCTCGGCACGTGCCTTCTTGGCAATCTCGGCAGGGGTACACTTGGGCGCACCTGCAGGGGTGAAACCGCTCAGACCGATGGTCTGGCCATTCTGAATCAAGGCAGCAGCCTCGGCTGCCGTAATCTTGTTGAATTCCATAATAAGCTTTGTATCTTGGGTTTTCTGTGAATTACGGGACAAAGTTACGCATTTTTTTCAAAAATGTGCAGAGCATGGGGCAATAAAATGACACATATTCATCCTTTTTCCTTATTTATATGGAAAAAAGCGACAGATGGGGTGGGGGATTGGCCCTGAGTGTCAGGTTGACCGGGATTGCTGAAGCACGAAGTCAGGTGCCACGGACACGGACGGCCATACAAGCAGGGAACGACAAAAAAAAGCAGCGACCCGTCACGGGCAGCTGCTCATAATAAAACTAAACCTTAACTATGAAAAAATCTAATGTATTGCAAAGGTACGCTTTTATCCCGAATCCGCAAACATTCCATACCGTTTTTCTTGGCTTGTTAACGTCTTTTAACCAAACAAAGGAAGTATAGGAGGGAGAAATTTGGATAAGCCACGGAAAAGTATTATCTTTGCACGCAATTTTATATCATGGGTACGTATGCGCAAGCGCGTACGAGGGTATGGAATGAAACGGGAGCGGGAAGGAAGACATGGACAATGCTGAACGAGAATACTGAGAGCGATGAAGAAACTGCTGATTGAGACATACGGATGCCAGATGAACGTGGCGGACAGCGAGGTGGTTGCCTCCGTGATGGGCATGGCCGGATATGAGTTGTGCGAAAAGCTGGAGGAGGCCGATGCCGTGTTCCTGAACACCTGCAGCGTCAGGGACAATGCGGAACAGAAGATCCTGAGCCGTCTGGAGTTCCTGCACAGCGAGCAGCGCAAGGGGCACAAGATGATCCTGGGCGTACTGGGTTGCATGGCCGAGCGTGTCAAGGACACCCTGCTGAACGAGCACGGCGTGGACCTGGTATGCGGACCGGACTCGTACATGTCGCTGCCGGACCTGGTGGCACAGGTCGAACTGGGACAGAAGGCCATCGACGTGGAACTGTCGCTGACAGAGACCTACCGCGACGTCGTGCCCCAGCGTATCTGCGGCCCGCACATCGGTGGATTCGTGAGCATCATGCGTGGCTGCAACAACTTCTGCCACTACTGCATCGTGCCCTACACCCGCGGCCGTGAGCGCAGCCGTGACGTGGAAAGCATCCTGCGTGAGGTATGCGACCTGCGTGACCGCGGATACAAGGAGGTGACGCTGCTGGGACAGAACGTCAACAGCTACAAGGCAGAGACGGAGGCGGGAGTGGTATGTTTCCCCGAACTGCTCCGGATGGTGGCCCGTGCCGTACCCGGGATGCGCGTACGCTTCACCACCAGCCATCCCAAGGACATGAGTGACGATACGCTGCGCGTCATCGCCGAGGAACCCAACGTATGCAAGCATATTCACCTGCCCGTGCAGAGCGGATCGGACCGCATCCTGAGCCTGATGAACCGCAAATATACCCGTGAGTGGTACCTGGACCGTGTGGCGGCCATCCGGCGCATCGTACCCGACTGTGCCCTGACCACGGACATCTTCGTGGGCTACTGCTCCGAGACGGAGGAGGATCACCAGCTTTCCCTCTCGCTGATGCGCGAATGCCAGTATGACAGCGCCTTCATGTTCAAATACTCCGAACGTCCAGGCACCTATGCCAGCAAGCACTTCCCGGACGACATCCAGGAAGAGGTGAAGATACGGCGCCTCAACGAACTCATCGCCCTGCAGAACGATCTCTCCGCCCAGGCCAACCAGCGCTGCATCGGCAAGGAATACGACATCCTGATCGAAGGCGTGAGCAAGCGTTCCAAAGAGCAGCTGTTCGGTCGTACGGAGCAGAACAAAGTGGTCATCATCGACCGTGCCAGACATCACATCGGCGAGGTGGTGCGCGTCAGGGTGACAGAGGCCAGCAGCGCCACGCTGAAAGGCGTGGAGGTGAAGGAGGCGACCTGCTGATCCCATCATTCCACACAGAGACGCCCAAACCCGCAAACCGGACAACCGGGCACCAAAAACATTGAATTACCGAACAAACCCAAACCGTCCCCGAAGATGAAGAAAACGAAGCGTTTCAAGTTTCAGGCTTTCACCAGCACGCTGAGTTGCACGCTGGTGCTGGTATTGGTGGGACTGACCGTCCTCTCAGTACGGGCAGCACGAAACATCAATGCCTACCTGCACGAAAACTTCATCGTGACGCTGACGCTGGGTGGCAGCAACGATGCACTGCTGGGCACGGATGTGGGCATGGCCACGCAGACGGCCAGCATGCAGCAGGAACTGAGCCACGAGCGATACGTCAGGTCCGTCAGGCTGATCACAGCCAGCGAGGTGCTCCAGCAGCAACAGGCCGTCATCGGCGGGAACCCGGAAGACTTCCTGGGATTCAACCCCTACTATAGCGAACTGGAGATTGACCTGAAGCCGGACTATGCCAACAGTGACTCGCTGACAAACCTCAGCAAGGAGATGGCGGCCAAGTACCCGCTCATCAGTGAGGTGAACTACGAGAAGGACCTGATGGACAACCTGAATGTCAACATGCACAAGCTCACCCTCTTCCTGCTTGTCCTGACCCTGTTGCTGGGCATCATCCTCTTCACGCTCATCAGCAACCTGGTGCGCATGAGCATCTATGCCCGCCGCTTCCACATCCAGACCATGAAGCTGGTTGGGGCCAGCTGGTGGTTCATCCGCCGGCCCTTTCTGATGAGAAGCCTGGTCATCGGACTGGTTTCCGGCATCCTGGCCAACCTCATCCTGGTCATGCTGTCAACCTGGATGCACAACAGCGACGAACTGTACAGCCACTTCCTGGACACATCCGACATCCTGCTCACAGCGCTGATCGTCATGCTTTCGGGAATCGTTCTGCTGCAGCTCTGCACCTTCTTCAGTGTGAACCATTTCCTGAAGATGAAGGATCACCAGATCCATGCTTAGAGGCAGGTCGCATGAATCCGTCCGGCAAGGGATGGCCGTAAATCCCCCTCAAGGAAAACAACAACCCAAGTAACAATCATACACACAGAAAATATGAACAAGAACAATTTTGCTTTTGACAAGACCAATTTCATCCTGGTCGCAGCTGGCATGGCCATCGTCATCCTGGGCTTCATCCTGATGTCCGGCAGCGGAAGCACCGAGGAGGCCTTCAACCCCGACATCTTCAGCGTACGCCGCATCAAGGTGGCTCCCGCTGTATGTTTCTTCGGATTCTGCTTCATCGTCTACGGCATCATGCACATGCCCAGGCAGGCCAAGACAGAGGGCAGTGAGGCAATGGAAGGCACCAAGGACAGCACCACGGCCAACCTGGACGCTGAGACCATGGACAAATAATAAGAGGAGGAGAAACACATGAACGAACTTCAAGCCTTGCTCCTGGGACTCCTGCAGGGTCTCACCGAGTATCTTCCCGTAAGCAGCAGCGGACACCTGGAAATCGGCAAGATGCTGCTGGATGTAGATCCCGAGGCCGGCGGCCTTACCTTTGACATCGTGGTACACGTGGCCACTGTCCTGTCCACCCTGGTCATCCTTTGGAAGGAGGTATCCTGGCTCTTCCAGGGTTTCTTCAAGTTCCAGTGGAACGACGAAACACGCTATGTGGTCAACATTCTCATATCCATGATTCCCGTAGGCATCGTTGGCCTATGCTTCAAGGACAGCATTGAGGGAATCTACGAGGGCAACGAGGCCCTGCTGGCCAACATCGTGGGCTGCTGCCTGCTGCTGACGGCCTTCCTGCTCATCCTTACCTACTACTATAAGCCACGCGAGCGCGAGAACATTTCTCCCCTCCACGCCTTCATCATCGGTCTGGCACAGGCCTGTGCCGTACTGCCCGGCCTGAGTCGTAGCGGCAGCACCATCGCCACTGGCCTGCTCCTGGGCAACAGCAAGCAGAAGCTGGCTCAGTTCTCCTTCCTGATGGTCATTCCCCCCATCCTGGGCGAGGCGTTGCTGGACTTCAAGCACATCTTTGCTCCCAGCGAGGAATACCTGGCCACCCATCCCGCCACCGCAGCACCCGAGATACTGCCTCTCGCCATCGGCTTCATCGCCGCCTTCGTCAGTGGCTGTGTGGCCTGCAAGTGGATGATCGCCATGGTCAAGAAGTGCAAGCTCATCTACTTCGGCATCTACTGTGCCATCGTCGGCGCCCTGATGCTCATCTTCGGCTGATGCCTATAGAGGCACACGCAAAAAAACACCAATCACCAACCACCAATCACCAACCCTGCCCGTGGATTTCATAGAAGGACAAATACTCTACTTTGACAAGCCCTACCGCTGGACCTCCTTTGACGTAGTGGCCAAGGTACGCTGGCTCCTGTGCCGCAAGCTGAAGGTCAAGAAGCTCAAGGTCGGCCATGCCGGAACGCTCGACCCCCTGGCGACGGGTGTCGTCACGGTATGCACGGGTCGTGCCACGAAGCGCATAGACGAGCTTCAGGCCCATACCAAGGAGTACGTGGCCACCCTGCAGCTCGGTGCCACCACACCCAGCTTTGACCTGGAGAAGGAGATTGATGCCACCTATCCCACGGCCCACATCACACGTGAACTCATCGACGAGGTCTTGCCTCGCTTCCGCGGTCGCATCGAACAGGTTCCCCCTGCCTTCTCTGCCTGTAAGGTAGACGGCGACCGTGCCTACAAGCTGGCTCGCAAGGGACAGGAGGTGCAGCTCAAGGCCAAGATCCTGGTCATCGACGAACTGGAGGTACTCCGCTTTGATGCCGAGGCCATGCAACTGGAGCTTCACATCGTCTGCAGCAAGGGAACCTACATCCGTGCCCTGGCCCGCGACATAGGCGAGGCCCTCGGAAGCGGTGCCCACCTCATTGCCCTCCGCCGCACCCGCGTAGGTGACATTCGCGTAGAGCATTGCATGCAGGTGGAGGATTTTCCCACCTGGCTGGAACAACAGGACATTACCCCGCAAACAACAACCCCAATATAATGAAACTTTCACAATTCAAGTTCAAGCTCCCCGACGAGCGCATTGCCCAGTATCCTCCCCGTTTCCGTGACGACTGCCACCTGATGGTCGTACACACCAAGAGCGGCGAGATTGAGCACCACGAGCATTTCAGTGACATCCTGGACTACTTTGACGACAAAGACGTCTTCGTCTTCAACGACACCAAGGTGTTCCCTGCCCGTCTCTACGGCAACAAGGAGAAGACCGGCGCCAAGATCGAAGTATTCCTGCTGCGCGAGCTCAACGAGGACCTGCGCCTGTGGGACGTACTGGTAGATCCGGCCCGCAAGATCCGCATCGGCAACAAACTCTACTTCGGCGAGGATGACTCGATGGTGGCTGAGGTCATCGACAACACCACCAGCCGTGGCCGCACCCTCCGTTTCCTCTATGACGGACCGCACGACGAGTTCAAGCGTGCCATCTATGCCCTGGGCGAGGCACCTCTGCCCAAGCAGATCATCAAGCGTCCAGCCGAGGAGCAGGACCTGGACGATTTCCAGTGTGTATTCGCCGAAAAGGAAGGTGCCGTGACGGCTCCTACCGCCGGACTGCATTTCAGCAAGTCACTCATGAAGCGCCTTGAAATCAAGGGCGTGGACTTTGCCTTCGTCACCATGCACTGCGGCCTGGGCAACTTCCGTGAAATCGACGTGGAAGACCTCACCAAGCACAAGATGGACAGCGAGGAAATGCACGTTGATGCGAAGGCCTGCCAGATCATCAACAGTGCCAAGGAGTCCGGCCACAAGGTCTGTGCCGTGGGTACCACCGTACAGCGCGTCCTGGAGACTGCCGTCAGTGCCGACGACCGACTGAAGGAGTTTGATGGATGGACCAACAAGTTCATCTTCCCCCCCTATGACTTCCATCTGGCCGATGCCATGGTGGCCAACTTCTACATGCCCTACAGCACCCTGCTCATGCTCACCAGTGCCTACGGCGGTTACGATCTGATCATGAAGGCCTACAAGGAAGCCCTGACCACCGAGCATCCCTCGGACGAGACCGACCGCAACGGCAATCCCGTACTCAATGAGGACGGTACACCCAAGACCTGGACCTACAACTTCGGTACCTACGGTGATGCCATGCTCATACTGAAGGACTAATGGGACACTCCCTCTATCTCAGCCTGGGCAGCAACCTGGGCGATCGTCACACGCTGCTTCAGCAGGCCATCCGTCTGCTGGGGCAGCGTGTGGGCGTTGTAAGGCGTTGCTCTTCCTTCATTGAGACCGCCCCTTGGGGCTTTGCCTCAGAGCATCCCTTCCTCAACGCCGCCGTCCTGTTAGAGACCGACCTCACCCCTGCCCGCTGCCTTCGTGAGACACAGGTCATTGAACGTGAGATGGGACGTACACAGAAGAGTTCGGATGGTCACTATAACGATCGCCCCATCGACATAGACCTCCTTATCTATGACGATCTGCACTTTGATACTTTCGTCTACACGCCATGGGGACAGCAACGCCTCACTTTGCCCCATCCACTCATGGAAGAGCGCGACTTCGTGATGCGCCCCTTGAGCGAGATAAAGACGTGAAAGCAGATGCCTGCACCCCCCATCCAAAACATCAAGAATGCCAAAACACTGATACTAACCAAAACACTGACCTACCCTTATGAAGACAAGACTATGCCTTCTGATGACGATGCTGCTACTGATCGTCTCCTATAGCCATGCCCAGCGCATCCAGCAACCTTTGGGACGCGGTGTCGTGGCAGTCTATGGCAACAGCAACGGTACAGCCGGAGTGGAGATCACCTGGCGACGTCTGGCCCAGGAACCGGAAGACCTGAAGTACAATGTCTATGTATCCAGGACGGAAACCGGAGACTTCACGAAAATCAACACTACTCCCCTTGCCAACACCAACTATGCCACATCGCTGTCGAAAGTGCCTTATGGCAGCTATGTTGCCGTAAGTACCGTCAAAGGTGGTGTAGAGGGGGAGAAGAGCAAACCCTTCCACTTTCTGCAACAGAGCCTGCGCAACATTTACATGGAGATTCGCTACGACAAGTCTCCGCTGGACAAGAAGAAGTTCACCACCAAGTTTGTCTGGCCCTGCGACCTCAACGGTGACGGTGAAATGGACTATGTGGTGGACCGCTGTCCGGTGGACGGTTCGCGCAACTACTTTGTGGAGGGCTACCTGGCCGACGGTACTTTCCTTTGGAATGTAGACCTCGGCATGAACGAGGTACCTTGCGACGGACAGAACGACAACATGTGTGCCTATGACATAGACTGCGACGGACTGGGTGAACTCATTGTGCAGACCAGTGACGGGACTCGCTTCTGGGACAAGGAAAAGGGCACCTGGGGCCTTTACGTGCTGGGCAAGGCCACTGCCGACAGCGATGGTGACGGTATCATCGACTACGAGAAACAGTCGGTGAAGAATCCACCACGCTACATGACCGTCATCAATGGCATGACAGGAGCAGAGAAGGCCAGTGCGGAATTCCAGTATGACGAGGCCTACAACCGCACCAACAAGGCCCAGCTGATGGGAGAGGAATACAATAAACATGAGGGGCATGTAGGCATCTTCTACCACGACGGCATCCATCCCGCCATCGTGGGTGAATGGCATACTCGCTCCGCCGATGGCAACACGCACCACTATCGCAACGTAGCCTTTGCCTACGACTTCAACGGCCAGCAGGCCGGACAGTGGCAACTGCTCTTCAGCAAGAAGACCGGTGGCGTGGTATTCCACCAGATACGTATAGCCGATGTGGACGGCGACGGCTGTGACGAGATGCTTTCCGGCGAATATGCCATGGATCAGGACGGCAGCACGCTCTACAATGCACGCATTGCCCATGGCGACCGACATCGTATCAGCGACATCGATCCCGAACGTCCCGGTCTGGAGTGTTTCTCCATCCAGCAGAATGCCGGTGACATGCTGGGCATGATACTCTATGATGCAGGTACGGGAGAGGCCATCAAGAAGTGGTATCTGAGTGCTGTGGGCGATGTAGGACGTGGCGAGTGCATGGACGTGGACAAGAACCACCTTGGCTGGGAAATGTGGAGCACCATGGAAGGTGTCTATGATGCCAAGGGCGACCGTATCGAAGGGCTCACCAACAGTTATCCAACCGAAGGAATGTGGTGGGACGGACAATTGGACCGTGAAATACTCCAGACCAGCGACTCTCATTATAATTTCTACTTTCAGGACTATGGTGGCGGACGACTCATCGAGCCGGCCAAGGAGAGTGGCTATCAGTTGAAGACCAGCTACGGCAAGCGAGGCAAGTTCTGGGGTGACATCATTGGCGACTGGCGAGAGGAACTCATCGTCATCCGTGAAGTGGACGGTGTCTGCCAGGGTATCGTGGGACTAACCACAGACTTTTCCACTTCTATCAACAACATCTATTGTCTGCAACAAGATCCCCATTACCGTGGCGACTGCACCACACGTGGCTACTATCAGAGTCCCAACCCCGGCTTCTATCTGGGCTATGACATGCCACGTCCGCAGCTGCCGCCCTGTATGGTGGCCGACGAGGAGACCGATGTATTCGGCCTTGACCTGGGTAATGCAACCATCACGCCTCGCCAGGACGTGAAGACCGTCTATGCCATGCCTGTTAAGGGGCAGACGTTGACGCTAAGTGATAAGCTGGAGGGGGAAGTGGAATTATGGAAAAGCCAGCAGGGTACGCTCGTGGTCAGCGGTAGCAATTCCAGTGGCAAGACCGTCATCAGTGAGGGAACCCTACATTTGAATGGCGGTGAGATTACCGGTACGGTAGACCTCCGTGCCCGTGGCACACTGTCTGGTAGTGGTACGATTAACGAGATCCTGTTTGAGGATGCCCTGAACTACGAGGGGTGCCGTCTGATGCCCCAAGGCAACATGACTTTCAAGCAGGGTCTGGCATTCAACAAAAAGGCTTATGTGGAGTTTTTGGAACTGAGCGATGAGGCTCCCATACAGGTCATCGGTAATCTCAGTATTACAAAGCCCGTTACATTCACTTTCCACGGTACTCCCGAACCAGGATATTACGAACTGATCCACTGTACGGGCAACTTCAGCGAATCCCAGTTGAGGAACATTGCCGTCAACGGTCTGCAAGGCCTGTCTTATCAGATTGGTGGTTATTTCTACGAGATTGATCCAGAGACTAACGAAGGAGGCTATACCCTTACCCTGACTATCAACGGCCAGCGTGAGGCACAGGCTGGAGTGGCCTGGACGGGTGTGGAGAGCAAGGTTTGGGACTACCAGACACAGAACTTCCTGCTCGAAGGTGAGGCAACAGGCTTCGTGGCTGGTGACGGCGTAGTCTTCGGCGACGATGCCAGGGTGACCAGCATCACGCTGGGCGACCTCTTCCCCATCGGCTCTGTCACCTTCCAGAACGATACCAAGGCCTACACCATACAGGGTGACGGCGGCTTCTCTGGCAAGGGCGACCTCATTGTGGAAGGTCAGGGCAAGGTGACCCTGAATGCCGTGAAGAGCGATTATACCGGCAAGACCATCCTAAGAAGTGGCATCGTGACTGTCAAGGAACTGGCCGATGCCGGCATTCCCAGCAGCATCGGTGCAGCCAGTACTGCGGCTACCAACTTCCAGATAGGCAAGGCCACGCTCATCGTCAACAACGCCAATACGGCCACCAACCGTGACATCCAGCTCAACGACTCCGCCACCATCCAGATTGCCAGCGGTACCACCTCGCTCAAGGGCCTCGTCCAGGGACAGGGTACGCTCATCAAGACCGGCAGCGGACAGCTGAACATCACCTACGCCGGTGCCAACAGCTGGGGCGGCACCGAACTGCGTGCCGGAACCCTGGCCATGGGTGCCTGGAACACCACCTTCGGCAAGGCCACCTCGCCCCTCCACGTCACCGGCAATGCCACGCTGAAGATGTTCGACAGCAACTCCTCCAGCACCATGCCTAACGTCCAGAACGCCATCACCATCGATGCCGGCAAGACGCTGACCTTCCTGGCCGGCAGCCGTTGCAACATCAGCGGTTCGCTGCTGGGCGATGGAACCTACAAAATCAGCTTCCCCTATGTCCGTGGCGACGTCTCCACCAACACCAGCAAGTTTGAGGGCACATACGAAGTAGCTACCAGCAACTGCAGATTCATACAAGCCATGGACCTCAGCAAGGCCACGCTCAGGATGGACGAGGGTTCCTACGCTGCAGGCTTCAAGGCCGGTAAGGGCGACGAGGCCAGCTATACGCACAAAGTCGGTACCCTGACCGGTACGGGCACGTTGGGTACGGGAACCTGGCAGATCAGCCGACTGCTTGTCAGCTACAAGGCTAC
>JAZRVZ010000230.1:0-7544 GCA_045599425.1 Bacteroidaceae bacterium
ATCCGACTTCACAGATCGTTGCATCGATATTACCTACCCTATAGCCTTTCGTGGCAATCAGTTCCACGGTTTTGCGCAACAGGATCTTGCTATCTATATTGTGGAATTCCTCGCTGTTGTCCGGAAAATGGTAGCCTATATCACGCATATTGGCCGCACCAAGCAACGCATCGCAGATGGCATGTATCATAACATCGGCATCGCTGTGACCATAAAGACCATGTGTATGCTCAAACTTGATTCCACCAAGCCACAATTCACGACGTTCCACCAGACAGTGGACATCATATCCCATTCCAACCCTGATCATAGCCTTATCTTCTGCGACCTGTATTGAAAAGATCCTTGATTCCATCCATGTCAAAGCCCAGTGTGAAACGCATGGTCTGATCCAGAGGATTGGTCTGGGAAGTACTGAAGACATAGGCGGCATCAATGCTGAATATACTCATGTGGAAACCGGCACCTGCTGTGAAATACTTTCGGTTACCTTTGTTTTCCGACTCATGGTGATAGCCGGCACGCAGCATGAAACGGTCATTGTAGGTGTACTCCATACCAACGCTCCACTGTACCTCCTGCATCTCCTCCTTGAGACCTCCTGGGGCATCATGGAAACTCTTGAAGATGCCCGAGATGGGCGAGATATCATAGTAGTCACGCTGTACGCGATCGGTATAGTCATTGTCGGCCTCACCATCTTTCTGCTTGGGATAGGTTGGTACGAGCAACTTATTCACGTCAGCAGCGATAGAGAACTTGTTATAGTCGTTGAAGGGAATCGTGAGATTCGCACCCAGGCGAAGGTTCGTGGGTATGAATTCGGCATTGTCATCTCCTCCATAGGAGATTTTTGAACCGATGTTGTTGACATTCAGGCCCCATCCGAAGCTGCATTCGCGGTTACCGGCCAGAAAATAGCCCAGGCGATACATAGAGATGTCGGCTGCAAAGGCCTTGCCAGGCTTAGACTCGGCCGTATAGTCATAGGTAATGTCGCTGAAAATAAAACGCATGCCAACACCCATGGAGAAGCATTCGCTCAACATACGGCTATAACCCATATCGAGGGCAAACTCATATGGACTGATGGTCATGGCGTCCTCGGCCTCACTCAGATAGACATCACCCAAGGAGAAATAACGCAGGGATCCGCTCAAGGCTGAATAGTCGCCAATGCGATAGAAACCAGCCACATTGGCCAGGTTGATGTCATTGACCAACTGGCGAAGCCAGGGCGTATAGCTGGCAGACACACCGGCCCGGGCAATGTTGAAGGGGTACTTAGAGGGATTCCAATACTGAGAATTCGCATCGGCTTCAGTTGCCGCACCGAGGTCACCCATTGAACCACCTCGCGCATCTGGTGCTATGGCAAGCGAAGTAACACCGAAGTTTACGGGGTTGAACATGTTCTGCTTATCCTGGGCAGATACACGGAAGGATGCCAGCATCACCAGCATCAGTGTACATAACAAGCTATGTCGGCTGTCTATCTTCATCTGAACAATATTTTGCACTACCTTAATCTAAACGAGGAAAACGCGATTTTATTGCATTCGTTAAGTTTTTTTAGTGAGCAGAATGCATAATCTGCCTTAATTCACTATCAATTTCCGGCTCTCCGTCACGCGACTGCTTTCGCCGCACTTCACAGTGGCCCGGTAGAGGTACACCCCCGGAGAGATGCGTCCGCGATTGTCACCCACACTCAGATTCCAGGGAATGGCGAAGGTTCCAGTACTGCTACTGCCTTGACCAGCATGATGCCACA
Source organism: Bacteroidaceae bacterium (assembly GCA_045599425.1). Lineage (GTDB taxonomy): Bacteria > Bacteroidota > Bacteroidia > Bacteroidales > Bacteroidaceae > Physcousia. Next base: position 1,775 of record JAZRVZ010000230.1, read on the forward strand.
AGAGCCGTCCTGCATAGTCGAACACTTCAATGTCATACTTGCATTCTGATCCGGGCAGGTCGTAAGTCAAGAAGAAAGTGATGTTCTCCCTCGCAACAGTTGGTGAAGCGGAAAGGTGAAGGATAGAGGGCTCATAGGCCGAGTCAACCATAAAATCCAAACTCTGTATGCTGGTGTTGTTGAGCAGATCCCAGGCACGAAGGGTTACCGTATGTGGGCCGGGGGGCAGAGTGGGAATAGTGAAGGCCAGCGAGCCAGAGGTATAGTCGCCGAAGTCTTGTACGAAACGGTCGTTCAGGACGTATGTCTGACGGGCATCTCCATCCACACAGAGCAACAGATCGTGTCCAACGCCCGTTCCGCTGACATTGATGCCACTGGGATCCTGTAGATAGGCTATGAGATAGGGCGTACAATTGACTGTACCACCATACTCACCATTCAGGGTCATCTCAATTTGAGGCCCTGCTGCATCATCGCTCACAGCAATGCCTCCAACAGTAAAGTCCTCATTGTAACCGTTGGCCTCGAAATTCAGGCTGTCATTGATGGCATAGAAGACCGCACGTCCGTAACCATTGCTGAACTTGATATCCTGAGGAACCACAAAGGAGAAAGAGAACCTGCCCTGTCTGACGGAATCACGACCGGCGTATAGAATCTGACTGCGATCGGTAAATTCAAATGCTGTTGTAATCTTGGGATCGTTCAGTTTGCAGGTAATGGTATCCATTGAGTCATACACACGGCCCGATATGATTCCATTGAATCCAGGAACATCCCGGCCGTTCTCATCCAGTACGCGGCCCTCCATGCGTACAGCCTGGCCAGCATTGAGCTGGGATATTTCATTCCCGGTTCTTGCATCATAGATTCCATCCAGCTTAACACGATTCAGGGGAGCTCCGATAATCAACGCCGGATCTCCAAGCAGGGCATACTGTAACTTGTTTTCCAGGTGGATGCCTTCCTTTCCGACCAGCGAGACCTTACTCAGGCGAAGGGCATCACCCAGCCTGTATCTCTTGCCCGAAGAATCCTTGCCAAACAGATATTCGGAGAAATAAAGGTTCAGGTTGCGGTTGTTGGATGCATATACCGTACGTGCTGTACCTACGAAGGCCAAAGCGGCTCCTCCGTTATTGAGTACTGCAGTAACTCCCAGGTTCTCATGCTGGGAATCAAAGGGCATCACGTCACAGGCCGCCGTGAACCAGAGTGGCAGGTTGCGCCCTTTGAAATTCTTGAAATCACTGAGGCGCAGGACCCATTCATGACTCATGCTGTAGGGGGCTGCATGTCCGGTGTAGTTGATCAGCATGGCACCCTCATTGACCTGTTTCGTAATCAGTTCAGTCACTTCAGGGTAAGTATTATTGGCAATGCTGCTTTCGCGTGTATAAGCATCCCACATCACCTTGCGAACTTCCATTTCAGGATTGTTCTCCATGATGCGTTCAGCCACGTCGTTGCAATACCTCATGTGGGAGTTGGCATCACCATCGTCACCAAGCATCATAACGATGTTCTTCCAACTTCCGGCATTGCTGTTGGTCAGGTAGTCTATACACTTGTCCACCATAATCTTAGCTTCAGCAGCAGACTTGACTGGGAACCTGCCCACGCCCAGATCGGTCTTGTCGCGAGTCAGCATGGCTCCCTCACCGTCATCCAACAGACCGAAGTATTCCTCCATGACATAGCTTTCTGTATCATTCCAGGAGTTTTCGCTCTCAAAACAAAGCAGATAATCATCGGGAGAAAGGCTTCTTGTGGCTGGTGTCAGCATACGGTTGTCCCAGAGGCAATCACCCATTAGCAACAGATATTTTGGTCCTTCGTATGCAGGCAAAAGCTCACCATTCTCCCCTACTTCACCCTTTCCTGAGCGGTCATAGAGCATCTTCATCAGCATACGGTAGGCCGTAGCATCTGCGGTACCACTGCTGAATTCATTATAGACCTGGTCTGCACGTACCACGACTACGCTAAGTCCGTCATAGGCCCGGTGAGCTTCTGCCAGGCGTTCCGCCTGTTGTTGCAGTTTACCGCTGGCAGGTATGATGATGACCATGTCAATACGGTCCAATGAATGCAGATCCTGATTTTCAATCACACCCTCAAACTGAGGTTCGGGGAACTCATAGTTTGTCTCAAAAGCCACATAATGCCGGGTAGGATCATCCACGGTAACCTGCCACTTGTGGTCATCACCCTTTGTGGCCTGCACCATTGCTCCGGGATAGCCAGGTTCGGTGATTCGCATTACCTTCATATTGTCGCTGCCAACAATATCAAACCTACTCACTCCGGTACCCTTCTGAGAGAAAGGAACGTAGCCGTTAATGGTTGCCAGCAGTCGGTCGTAGTGCAAAGCCAGATAGTCCAGACGGGCCTCATTATCATTGCTGGTCTGCAGGGTGATGTTCCACTGATGATCATCTGCACGCATTTCAGCCACTTCGTAGGTCTTTTCAACCAAACGGGTATATACGAAGTCGGCCAATGGACTCATCGTCAGTGACGACAATTCCTTGCCGTTCACAGTTGGGGTCAGTTTCGTGTCACAGCCGCTGAATGCCACAGTCAGACGCTCGTTCCCTACACTTGGAGCAGAGAGCTTATAGTTGCGGCGATGCCCCATGGTCGCACCAAAGTTCTGCGAATCATACAGGTTGCGGCCACCCTGGAACCAAGAGAAGTCATCCTTCTCGTATAGTTCGTGCGCTGGTGCAGTTGTATAGGTATTCCTGACGGTTCCCGTCACCTCTGGGAGGTTCTCAACTTCACAGGGATCCTCTTCCTCGGTCAGGAAGTAGCAGGCCTTCGTAGCGTAGGGGTTAAAAACACGTTTGTCGCCTTCCCAGTAGACCAGTCCGTTACCCCAGAAATAGGCAGTTGTATGTCCAGTTGGCCTGTAGAGCGGGACCTCAACCAAGTCATCAAACATATTGTTAGGATTCATCACTTCGCTCAACCGATGGCCGCCATAACCATAGAGGTGAACATTTTCCGGTTTGGTGAAACCCATCTTTTTGAGCGAAGTATTGGTCAGGCGATACATGCCATCCTCCTTGATGCTGATCTTCACCCAACGACCCGTAGCAAGCCGGGAATGACGCGTGAACCTCTCGGAAACATCCTCAATAGCCTTGGCCTGTGCCTTGCGAGGCTTGGCCACGGGCGTGATGCAGACTTTTGTGCTCAGTAATTTCTGGAATTTTCCATCACGGAATACCAGGGGAACGAAACTTATATCCAACACACCCTTCCTGCGACTCACGCCCACACGGCTCTCTACTTCAATTTCATCACCGATCTGTGAAGAGAAATCCTGGACTGCAAGTAGCTCCGCAGCAGACAACTCACCCCACTCCGGATACTCCAAACTCACGCGATAGTCATATAGTCTATAGTCACTCTCCAAAGGTACCACCTCTGCGTAGACAGGTAACACGCTGTCAATCTGTAGCACTTTCCAGTCAAGGACGGTAAACTCCTGGGCACAGACATTCGTACTGACCAAAGTCAGCAGCATGCACAGGAAAAGTCTCTTGAATACTTTCATTTTACGTTAAACTCCAATAATTTCTTCTCACTGAGGTAACCCTCCAGATGATCGTCGATATGGACAGGGCCGACACCTACAGGTGTACCGGTGTAAATCATGTCTCCTGTCTTCAGCATGAAGAACTGGCTGATGTAACTAACCAGTTTTGCGATGGGGAAGATCATGTCGGCCGTATGTCCTTGCTGCACCGTCTTGCCGTTTATGTCAAGATGAAAATGCAGGTCCTGAAGGTTGCCAACCTCCTGCACGGGCACCCAGTTGCCAATAACGGCACTACCGTCAAATCCCTTGCAAATATCCCAGGGATGACCTGCAGCCGTGAGTCGCTGCTGGATGTCGCGAGCCGTGAAATCAATGCCCACCGTCACCGCATCAACATAACGCAACGCCCACCGTTCAGGAATACTACGGCCCAGATGGCCGACACGTACCACTAACTCCGTTTCATAGTCGCAACGTTTCGTATAAGCCGGAATGAAGAAGGGCTTGCCATCCTTCGTCAGTGCAGAGTCGGCTTTGGTGAAGATCACCGGTTCCTCTGTTCTATATAACTCGCCATGAAGCTCTTTATTGTGCTCCATGTAGTTCATTCCTACGCCAAATATCTTCATTCTGTATGATTTAAGTACACAGCAATCCTATCCAAAGGAGATATTATCCAATTTGACAGCAAAAGTAATAAAAAAAGTGGAGATGCAGAAACGCAACTCCACTTTTTTATGATATAAGAGGAAAAGCTTAATTACTCAGCCTTCAGGGTAAAGCGCTTGAAGTCGGTAACAGTCAGCTCCTTGTCAATTGACTTAAGATAGCTGGCAACGGTGAACTGCTTATCCCAGATGTACTCCTGGCTCAGCAAACAATTCTCCTTCAGGAACTTGTTCAGACGACCCTGAGCAATGTTCTGAATCATCTGCTCGTTCAGGTTGGCAGCCTTCTCAGCGCTAACGGTAGCAATGATTTCCTTTACCTTGGCAACATCCTCAGCGGTGATCCAGCCCTTTGCCTGATTGCTCTCCATGTGGTCCTCAGAGTCGAAGTGAGCGGGGTTGAAGCCAGCCTTCTTGATGGCCACCTCAACAGCCTTTTGTACCTGCTCAGCCTTGGTCTTCTCGATAGCAACGGCCACTTCATTATCCTTTACGGCCTGAGATACACCGCTCTCATCAATAGCAACGGGAGCAGCTGAAGCAATCTGCATGGCAACATTCTTGCCAACGGTAGCATCCTCAACAGGCTTGCTGAGTGCCAGCATGGTGCAGAGACCGTTACGGTTCATGTGGTTGTAGGTGGCGATGTTTTCAGACTCAATGAAGCAGTATCCATCCAACTCCATCTTCTCGCCGGTGATACCACTGCGGGCAACAACAGCGTCCTGAATTGTACCCTCGCCCATGGGCAGGGCCTTAACCTCGTCCAGAGACTTACACTTAGCTGCAACTGCAGCGTTCAGGATCTCCTGGGTCAGGGCAACGAAATCAGCATTGTTGGCAACGAAGTCGGTCTCACACTTCAGGGCGATGATGGCACCGAAACCATTCTCGGCCTTAACGAGTACACAACCTTCAGCAGCCTCGCGATCGCTACGCTTTGCAGCAACAGCTGCACCCTTCTTGCGGAGGTATGCAACAGCTCCGTCCATGTCATCAGACTCAGCCAGGGCCTTCTTACAGTCAGCCAGACCTGCACCGGTCATCTCACGGAGTTTCTTGATATCAGTCATTGTAACTTCCATAGTCGTACAATATATTTTTGTTTGTGGGAACTTTTGGTTACATCCCACAGGGGTTTGACTTATAAGTAATGGTTAGCTTATTATCAGCTATTACTTAAGAGAGAGAAGAGAGAAGTACCTAAATGCTCCCCTCTTCCGTCTCCATATTTTACTCTTATGTTTCCAAAAGTGGATTATTCAGCGGCGGGAGCCTCAGCAGCCTCAGCCTCCTCCTCGCGAGCCTTACCGCTCTTGCGACGGGGCTGATCATCCTGCTCGGCGGCAGCATCAGAGTCTGCCTTCTCTACCTTACGCTCCTCAAGACCCTCAGCGATAGCCTGACAACAAGTCTGGAGGATAACCTCAATGCTCTTGCTGGCATCATCGTTTGCAGGGATGACGAAGTCAATGGGATCAGGGTTAGAGTTAGTATCAACGATGGCAAATACGGGGATGCCTAGACGGTTTGCCTCTGCTACAGCGAT
>JAZRVZ010000231.1:0-3725 GCA_045599425.1 Bacteroidaceae bacterium
TTACATTTGCATCCAATGAAACATTATCTATTAACCCTGCTGCTCCTGGCAGCAACAACACTTACCACTATGGCACAAAAGACCATCTACGACTTCACCGTCACCGACAACAAGGGCAACGAAGTACAGCTCTCCCAGTACAAGGGCAAGGTGCTGCTCATCGTCAACACCGCCACCGCCTGCGGCTTCACGCCCCAGTACAGCGACCTCGATTCCCTCTACGACTCATTCAGGGACAAGGGCCTCGAGATCCTCGACTTCCCCTGCAACCAGTTCGGCGCACAGGCACCCGGCACGGCCGAGGAGATCCAGGAGTTCTGCACCCTCCGCTACAACACCCAGTTCCCCCGCTTCCGCAAGATCGAGGTGAACGGCGAGAACGAGCAGCCCCTCTACACCTTCCTCAAGTCACAGAAGGGCTTTGCCGGCTTCGATCCCGCCCATCCCCTCACCAAGATCCTGCACGACATGTTCAGCAAGGCCGATGCCGACTATGCCTCCAAGCCCGACATCAAGTGGAACTTCACCAAGTTCCTCATTGACCAGCAGGGCAATGTCGTAGCCCGCTTCGAACCCACCGCAGCCAAGGAAACCCTGGCTCCCGCCATCGAGGCACTGCTGAATCAGTAAGTCGTCAGCGGCACCCGCACAAATCGCAGGCCAGGTCGTCAGCGGCACCCGCACAAATCGCAGGCATCAGTAGCAATACCGGTGCCTGCGATTGCGTTGTGTGTATGTGCATGTACCTGCTTTTCCGTGAAGCTCGTCACTTGTACGAACTATTTTGCCGTAAAGCTCGTAACGCTGGTCGTGCCCTTTGCCGAACTGCCCAGGTAGAGGCCGTGGAAGGCGGTGGTGGCATCGGTGGGGGCCGAGGTGCTGTACTTCACGTTGTAGCTGGCTCCCTTCGTCATGCCCTTCGCCGTGAACATCGAGCAACTGCTGCTGACGTTCCCCTCGAAGCTGTAGGTCACGAGATTGTTGCCCTGACTGTCGGCCAGGGTATAGTAGCGCCCCGACTGATAGCTGATGCTGCTGGTCACGAAGGCATAGCCCTGTGCCGCACCCGAGAGCGTACTGCTGCTTGAGCCGCCCTGGTTGCCACCGGCACTGATGGCGATGCCGTTACCCGTGATCTGAATGAAGCTGTTGCCGTCGCAGTCGAAGCCCATCTCCGCACCGCCACGCATGCTGTAGGTCAGCACCGTACCGTTGCCGATGACGATGGCACCCGTGCGACCGTAGTTGCTGTCCACGGCATCGTTGCCCGTCGAGCAACAGACGGTGATGCCGCCGTTGAAGGCAATCGCACCCTTGCTGTTGATGCAGTCGTCGTAGCATTTCAGGTAGTGACGGCCACCGGCGATATTGATGCTTGTCTTGGATTCCAGGCCCTCGGCACCCTCCTTGGCCGTGGAGAGGTTCATCTCGCCGCCGTAGATGTTGATGGCACCTTCTGCCTTGATGGCCTTGGCCGACGAACCGCTTGACGACTCGCCGCCACCTCCACCGGGACCTCCCGGCCAACCGCCGCCCCAGCCACCAGGGCCACGACCGCCACCGCCGGTGTTGCCTCCCGTCGAACCGCCCGTAGTGATCCCGTCACTATACCGGCCGCCCGTGGTTGAGATGGTGAGCAGCGGCCCCTCCTCGCTACCTTCCTCGCCCAGGGTCAGCTTGCCGTCCGCCTTGATGCCCTTGCTGCCGGCACCCGTCATTGCGATGCTGATCTCCGGTATGCTCTTTGTGGCGTTGAGCTGGATGTCCGCGTCTGCCTTCAGGCCCTTCACGTCATCAGCCGCACTCTGGATGCTGAACCTGCCACCCTGTATCCACAGCGAACCGTCGGCATAGTCCTCCGCATACGCCTCCTCGCCGCTCTTCTCTGCCTGGATGCCGTCGCCCTCCACCTTGCTGATGTTCACGCTGAATCCGTTGGCCAGGAAGTACTGGCCGCAATGTATGCCGTCGCCCTTCGCACCCAGGATGTTGATCGTGCCCTCCGCCTTCTTCAGTTGCAGGTACTCCTTGGCACTGATGGCGTGCTTCGTGTTTCCGGTCACGTTCAGCGTTCCCGCCTTGTCAATCTCCAGGTGACCCTTGCAGTAGAGTGCCGCCTTCCAGTCGCCGCCGGTTCCGTCCGCCAGGCTGTTCACCGTGTTCTTCTTCAGTTCCAGGGCGATGCGCTTGCCGCACTCGATGTCGATGGCGGGGCCCTTTGGGTTGGTTATGCTCACGCCGCTGAGCACGAAGGTCGCCTTGTACGTGCCATTGTAGAGCAGCGAACCGGCAGGCGTCTCGCCCGATAGCTCGAAGGTCATCTCCCTGTCTGCGTTGGGGTTGTCTATCACCACGTCCGCACCGTCCGCCCTCACCGTCACGCCCTGGATGAAGTAGGGATTGATGATAGTGGCCGTGGCCGTGGCATAGTTTACCGAAAGGCGGTCGGGCATCTCTCCGAAGGTTATTTCCACAACCTCCTCCACGTTCACGGCAAACGCCGTGCTGTCCGTTGCCAGCAACATCGTCCGTCCGTCCTTCCGGATGGACATGGAATCTATGAGGGAAACCGGTATGGCATCCGTCACGCCGTCCGTGCGACGGATCATCAGGGCATCCTGTGCCAGCAACGATTCGCACAGGCAGGTCAGGCAGCAGAACAGGAGGGCAATTTTCTTCTTCATCGTGTGGGTGATAATGATTCTTGACAGGCAAAGATAGTCATTTTATGCCTAAGTCCTTCGCAACTCATCCCAAAAAACGAATGATTCGTGCAAAAATGTACAATATATGGGTCACAAATGGCGGTAACGCCTGGCGAATCCATCACCTTGCCATCAGCACATCCGCGATGTCACTCTTCTCCGCCTCCGTCTGTCCCCGGCGGCTCACCCGGAAGTTCGCCAGGTCACACATCCCTGCCAGCTTCCCGCTCCATTCCTCCATCGCATCCCGGTCCGGGAACACCAGCACGTTCCTGCCCCGCAGCACCTCCAGCACCTCACGCCCCAGCATCCCCTTGTTGCCCGTGGCCACCCACACCAGGTCAGGGAACGCACAGGCCGCCACCACCGCATTCTTCGGACTCTCCACCAAGCCCACCACACGGCCCGGCCACCTCTCCAGCAGGTGCTCGCCAAACAGCGCATCATGCCTGAACACCGGCTCACGCCCCACTTTGCCCTCACCGCCTTCGCCCCCTTCCTTACCTTCCTTACTCTCACCACTCGCGCCGCCTTCTCCACTCGCACCCCGTCCGGCCAGCATCCTGCCCAGCCAGAACGTACCGCCCACGCTGTGCCCGAACCGCGGACTCTCCACCCTCGTCTCATACCGTTGCACCTTCACGTCCAGCACCCTGCCGTAGCGGTCAATCAGCGGGAAGGCCGTCCTGGCATAATGCTCCCGGTCATGCCATAGCCCCAGCCGGTACAGACCCGTCACCCGCTCCACATCCTCCTTCGCGAACCGCTCCAGCAGGCACACGCTCAGCGGATTCCGCACCGACACCATCGCATTGACATCCTCCGGCATGAATCCCATGAGCCTCTCCGCCTCCCCCATCGTGGGCTTTGCGCTTCTTCCCGCCGGCAGCTGCCTTGACAAATGGGCTCTGCCCCCATTTGCTCTGCCCCCGTGTTGCAATGGGTCTTCCCCGATGATGTACCCCACGGCCTCCCTGAAGTCACAGCCGTTCACCTTCCGTACCAGTCCGATGGGATCCA
>JAZRVZ010000232.1:0-13553 GCA_045599425.1 Bacteroidaceae bacterium
GACCCGCTACCAGTGGAAGAACAGCGTGGGTCCCGTGGAGAACCGTCCCCTGAACGAGAACCGCTGGCACTATACCTTCACCAGCCGCTACTATCCCAACTATTTCCAGAGCTACGGCCTGGGCTTCTTCGAGTACTTCCGTCTGTCGGAGCAGATCGGTGCTGAGCCTCTGCCCGTGCTGAACGTGGGCATGGCCTGCCAGTACCAGAATGAGATCCGCGATGAGAAGAAGGTGCATGTGGCCATGGATGACCTGCAGCCCTACATTGACGACTGCATTGACCTGATCGAGTTTGCCAACGGCGATCCTGCCAAGAACAAGTGGGCCAAGCTGCGTGAGGAGATGGGTCATCCCGCTCCCTTCAACCTTAAGTTCATCGGTGTGGGCAACGAGCAGTGGGACTATAAGGACAACAAGGCTTTCAGTAACCGTCTGAAGGTGTTCGTGGAGGCTATCCGCAAGGCTCATCCCGAGATCAGGATCATCGGTACGAGCGGTCCCGACTCTGAGGGCCAGAGCTTTGACCTGGGCTGGACGGCCATGAAGGAGCTGGGCGCAGACCTGGTGGATGAGCACTTCTACCGCAACATCGACTGGTTCAAGAACGAGATGAACCGCTACGACGAGTACGACCGCAAGGGTCCCAAGGTGTTTGCCGGCGAGTATGCCTGCCATGACCGTGGCAAGAAGTACAACCATGCCGGTGCCAGCATCTACGAGGCTGCCTTCATGACCAACCTGGAGCGCAACGCCGACGTGGTTCACATGGCAACATACGCTCCCCTGTTTGCACACGTCGAGGGTTGGCAGTGGCGTCCCGATGCCATCTGGTTCGACAACCTCCGCTCGGCCAAGACCGTCAGCTACTACGTCCAGGCGCTGTACGCCCAGAACAAGGGTACGAACGTACTGGCCACCAGTCAGAGCGTAGTGACTCCCAAGGGCGAGGACGGTATCTTCAGCAGTGCCGTATATGATGCCACCACAGGTGAGTACATCGTGAAGGTGATCAACACCACCGAGAGTGCCAAGACCATCGCCATCAAGCTGGAGGGCATGAAGGGCAGCATCAGCAAGGTGAACAGCATCACGCTGGATTGCAGCGACTATGAGATGGAGAACACGGTGGACAATCCCAATGCCATCGTTCCCCAGGAAGCCTTGCTGAAGGCTACGGGCAATACCATCAATGCCACCGTTCAGGGCAAGAACTTCGTGGTGTTCAAGGCCAGGAAGTAATTGAAAGTTTAAATTAAAATTAAATTTGGGTGATTAACCTTAAACCATAAAGAATAACGATTATGAAGAAGAATTTCATGAAGAGCCTGACGATGAGCGTCATGGCATGCGCAGCTTTCACACTGGTTAGCTGTGGTGGTGGTGAGAAGAAGGCTGAGGCTGCGGCTGAAGGCGGTGAGGCTGCCGGGAAGACGGAGAAGGCTGAAGCCAAGGGTCGCAAGGCCGTTGAGAAGCCTGCCGACCTGTACATGGTGGCTGACAAGGATATGGCTCCCGGTATGCAGCTCACTGCTGCCAACGTGGGCGTGAGCATCGAGCCTGCCGGTGAGATGCTGAAGGGCAACAAGACGATCGAGAACCTGTATATCACGAAGAAGATCGGTATGATCAACGAGGCTGCCTTCCAGGGCTGCACCAACCTGAAGAACATCTATACGGACGATGAGGTGCTGGTATTCGGCGACTACAGCTTCCAGGGCTGTACCTCTCTGACCAGCCTGGACGTAACCACCTACACCATCGGTGAGCATGCATTTGAGGGTTGTACCTCCCTTCAGAGCGTGAAGCTGGCCAACCAGCCTCAGATGGATATCCGTACCAAGGCTTTTGCCGGCTGTACTTCACTGAAGACCGTACTGCTGGGTCTGGAGGAGGATCAGATCAAGGAGGATGCCTTCGAGGGTTGCACTGCACTGGAGGAGGTTGCCGTTCCCTACAATCGCAAGGATAACATGTATGCCCTGGTTGCTGCCAGCAAGAACATCCAGAAGCTGTACATCCTGACTCCCGCCTTCTATCCTTATCCCGCCAAGGCTGCTGCCAAGGCCTTCAACAAGGCCCAGTGCGAGGTCTATGTTCCCGATGCCTTGATGGATGACTTCAAGATGGATCCCAACTGGACCGCCTTCAAGGCCATGAAGCCCCTGAGTGAGTCTGGCTACTATGATGCCAAGGGTGAACTGAAGTAAGGATAGCATAAGAAACTGACTGACCACCCCTCTCTGTGCCGGAAAGGCGCAGGGAGGGGATGGCATGTGAAAGACAAAGAATGGAAATCATTGATCTGATAAACAGCAAGGAGGGGACGGCCTTCTCATTTGAGGTGCTTCCTCCACTGAAGGGAAACGGTACGGAGGCCCTGTTCCGTACCATCGACCGGCTGAAGGTGTACAATCCCCGCTACATCAATATCACGACGCACCGGAGTGAGTATGTGTATAATGAGGTGGAGGGCGGACTCCTCCAGCGTCAGCGCATCCGCAGACGTCCCGGAACGATAGCCATTGCGGCGGCCATACAGCGCAAGTACGGCATACCCGTGATTCCGCACCTGGTGTGCAGCGGCAATACGCGTGAGGACCTGGAATACATGTTGCTGGACCTGCAGTTCCTGGACATCAGCGACGTGCTGGTGCTACGTGGTGACAAGGCCAGGGAGGACAACAGCTTCAGGCCAACGGGCGATGGTCCGGCGCATGCCACGGAGCTGATTGCCCAGATCAACGGTTTCAATGAGGGCCGTTTCCATGACGGCACGACCATCAAGGTGCCTGGCAAGAAGTTCCACTTCGGCGTGGCCTGCTATCCCGAGAAGCATGAGGAGGCGGCCAACCTGGAGAGCGACATGCAGGTGCTGAAGATGAAGGCGGACATGGGCGCCCAGTACGCCGTGACGCAGCTCTTCTATGACAACCAGAAGTATTTCCGGTTCGTGGAGAAGGCTCGTGAGATGGGAATCAGCATTCCCATCATTCCCGGTATCAAGCCGCTGGCCAAGATGAGTCAGTTGAGCGTGGTACCCAAGACATTCCACTGTGACCTGCCCGAGGACTTGTACCGTGAGGCCGTGAAGTGCACCACGGATGACGAGGTGAAGCAGCTGGGCATTGAGTGGGCCGTGAACCAGTGCAGGGAACTGATGGAGCATGGTGCTCCCAGCCTGCATTTCTATACGGTTTCGGCGGTGGACAGCATCGATGAGATAGCGAAGAGGATTTATTAGATCAAGGAGAAAGACAGTGAAGTTCAGAGACGTAGTCAGCCAGGAGGCAGTAAAGCAGCGACTGCTGCATGATGTGCGGAACAACCGTATTCCGCATGCCCTGATGCTTACCGGTCCCAAAGGGGCCGGCAAGATGCCGCTGGCCCTGGCCCTGGCCCAGTATCTCCTGTGTGAACATCCCGATGGCGAAGAGCCCTGCGGAATGTGCCGCAGCTGCAGGATGGTGGGGGAGTGGGCACATCCTGACCTGCACTTTACCTTTCCCATCATCAAGAAAAAGAACAGCAGTACGGCTCCCGTCTGCGACGACTACCTGAAGGAGTGGCGTCAGCAGCTCAGTCGGGGTCTGTACTTTGACGTCAATGACTGGCTGGAGACAATGAGGGCTGATAATCAGCAGGCTGTCTATTATGTGACGGAGAGCGATGCCTTGCTCAGGAAGCTGGCCATCAAGTCCAGCCAGGGTGGCAACCGGGTCATCGTCATGTGGCTCCCAGAGCGTATGAATCAGGAAACGGCCAACAAGTTGCTCAAGCTGATCGAGGAACCGCCCTCGCGTACATATTTCATTATGGTATGCGAGGAACCTGACAAGGTGCTGGGAACCATCATCAGTCGTACTCAGCGGCTTCAGGTGCCGGCTCTCTCCGCCCAGGAAATCAGCGAGGCCCTGGTCAGCCGGTATGCCTTGCCGCAGGACTTGGCCGCTGAACTGGCGCATGTGTCCCAGGGAAGCCTTACCGAGGCCCTGCACAGGATGGCGGCCGGCAATGATGAGGCTCAGTTCTTTGAGCAGTTCGTCTCGCTCATGAGACTGGCCTATATGAGGAAGATCAAGGATTTGCGCGAATGGAGCGATGCCATGGCATCCACGGGCCGTGAGCCACAGAAGCGTTTCCTGAGGTTTGCGCAGAGAATGCTGCGCGAGAATTTCATCTATAACTTCCAGCGACAAGACTCGCTGAACTACCAGATGCGTAACGAGGCTGACTTCTCCCGCAACTTCGCCCGTTTCATCAACGAGCGGAACGTGATCCGGATGATGGAGGAGCTGGCTGACGCAGAGCGGGACATTGAAGGGAACGTGAACGCCAAGATGGTGTTCTTTGACCTGGCCCTGCATACCATCGTATTGCTAAAGCAGTAGGGGTGGACCGGAACGTGCATGTACATCCTACTCTCTGTCCCTCACCTTGTGTGGGTGGAACCTGGGTGGAACAAGATATAAATTATTAAACAGAATATGATTGAAGAGACAGATATGGAGCAGGAGCGTGTGGCTTCTGCGGACAAGGGTAAGGCCGGTGAACTGACCTTCAGATGTGGAGGCGGAGGCAGAGGCTTGTGTGCCAGAGGCTGTGGAAAGGATGCCTTCCAGCTGAACATCCACGACTACCTGGCTGATATTCCCGGCAACACGGACTTCACGGACCTGGTTGAGGTCCAGTTCAAGAATACGCGTAAGGGGTATTACCACAACATCAACAACCTTCCCATCGAGAAGGGCGACGTGGTAGCCGTCGAGGCTTCCCCTGGCCATGACATCGGTACGGTGACCATGACGGGCAAGCTGGTGGCCTTGCAGCTGAAGAAGGTCAACCTGAAGTCGGCTGATGACATCAAGCGCATCTACCGCAAGGCCAAGCCTGTGGATATGGAAAAATATGAAGAGGCCAAGGCCAAGGAGCATGAGACGATGATCAAGAGCCGTCAGATTGCCAAGGATCTGGGCCTGGAGATGAAGATCGGCGACGTGGAGTACCAGGGAGACGGCAACAAGGCTATCTTCTATTATATTGCGGATGGTCGTGTGGATTTCCGTCAGCTGATCAAGGTGCTGGCCGAGGAGTTCCGCGTACGTATCGAGATGAAGCAGATCGGTGCCCGTCAGGAGGCCGGTCGTATCGGCGGATTCGGTCCCTGTGGCCGTGAATTGTGTTGTGCCACCTGGATGAAGAACTTCGTGAGTGTCAGCACGGCTGCTGCCCGTTTCCAGGATATCTCCCTGAATCCCCAGAAGTTGGCCGGCCAGTGTGCCAAGCTGAAGTGTTGCATGAACTATGAGGCTGACCAGTATGTTGAGGCAACGCGTAAACTGCCCAGCAGGGAGATTACCCTGCATGCTTCGGATGGTGAGTACTTCTACTTCAAGGCCGATATACTCTCTGGCATGGTCACCTATAGCACGGACAAGCGTATGGCTGCCAATCTGACCACCATTCCTGCCCAGCGTGCGATGGAAATCATCCAGATGAACCGTCGTGGCGAGGAACCTGATTCCTTGGAGGAGGGTGGCCGCACGATGCCGGAAAGACCTGTTGACCTGGCTACGCAGGAGGATCTGAATCGCTTTGACAAGAAAAAGAAGAAGAAAAAGCGCAATAGCGACAAACGTGACGACAAGTGTGAAACGAAGCGTGAGGAGGCTGCACAGGATTCTCACGACGAGAAACGTGAGGGCAAGCGTGAGGACAGGCACGATGAGAAGCGTGAGGGACGAGGTGAAAGACCCCGTTCGGATAGGCGTGAAGGAAATCGGGATGAGCATGGACATGACAGGAAGAACCGTCACCACAATAACCGCCGGCAGGGCGGTCAGGAACGTGATCAGGCAAATCCGGACCGTCCCCAGCAGGATCGTCATCAGGAACATTCGCAGGAAAAGCCCCAGCCAGCTCCTTCCTCGCAGGATTCTTCACATCAGGGCAATCCTCAGTAACCTGCATGACAGCCGCAACTTGATCTATGAGACGCTATTGCACAACCTGGATTTTAAGGATGGCCATGTTGCTCCCGGTCTGCCTCTTCACGGCATGCCAGGAGGACATGGCACATCAGTTTTGTGCGATTGACTGCAATGGCTGGTCTCAGAATGCCAAGGCAAGGTTCTGCATTGCGGAACTGAAGGGAAACAAGACATACGACCTGGCATTGGAGGCCAGGATCGGGAAGCGCTATCCCTACAGGGATCTTTGGGTGGCAGTGGATACCAGGTTGCATGGGAAACCCTATACCAGTGATACCTTGTGCCTGGACATCGTAAGCCCAACGGGGGAGATGGATGGTTATGGCAGGGAACTCCTGGAGTATCAGATGCCTGTCCGCCAGTTCCGTCTGGGGGCAGAGGACACGCTGGAGGTCTGCGTCCGTCATATCATGTCTGCCAAGGTGGTTCCTGGCGTACACGACATTGGCATCCGACTGGAATCCGGCCTGAAGGATGGGAGAAAGAGGGAGCTGTTTTTCTGGGACAGGCAATAAGGGCTTTTGTGCGTGCCTGGCACAAATTCCAATGGCACGGCCTGGTTTATCTGTTCCGCTTCAGTTTGTTTCTTGCAGCATCGATTCGCAGCAGAATGAACAGCATGATGGTGAATCCCCACAGTGAGGAGCCGCCGTAGCTGAAGAAGGGCAGGGGAATACCGATGACGGGAGTGAGTCCCAGCACCATGCCTACATTGATGAATACGTGGAGCAGAAAGACTCCCAGCACACAGTATCCGTAAACTCGTCCGAAGGTATAGACCTGACGCTCGGCAATGTGGATGAGCCTGAGCATCAGGATGAGGAACAGCAGCAGGACAATGCTGCAACCCACGAATCCCTCCTCTTCGCCTACGGTGCAGAAGATGAAGTCGGTATCCTGCTCCGGAACGTATTTCAGTTTGGTCTGCGTACCGTTCAGGAATCCTTTTCCCTTCAGTCCGCCTGAACCGATGGCAATCTGGGCTTGCGCCACGTTGTATCCTGCGTCACGCGGATCGTCCACCATACCCAGCAACACCTTGATGCGCTTTTGCTGATGGCTTTCCATGACGTTGTCCATCACGTAGTTGGTGGAAAAGGAGAAACCAATGGACCCGACCATGAAAAGGGCCAGATAAAGATAGTTGAGCATTCTCTCGCGCAATGCCAGGTAGAGCAGGTATAGCACCATTCCTCCGCAGGCAATGAGCTGCACCACGGTGATGTCAAAGGGTATCACGAATTCGCTGAAGGCATAGGCACATCCCATGGTCAGTACACCCCAACCCGTCTGCCACCAGAAGGGAGCCTTGAGGGAAGTGTAGATGCGCATCATGCCCAAGGTGAACAGATAGATGCCCAGCAGGACGAGGAACCGTCCCAGGCTGACCTCGGGCAGGTCGAACAGGGGTGCGTCGGCGAAACGGATACCCACGACAAAGTAGTACACGGCAGCCACGCCGCAGAAGAGGATGCTGCCAGGCATTCCTTCACGGTAGAACATGAAGAAGAAACTCAGGTATACCAGTGCACTTCCGGTCTCCCTCTGCATGACGATCAGGCCCATGGGAAGCAGGATCAAAGTCCCACATATTATAAGATCGCGCATGCGCGAGAGATTCAGTTCCATGGAACCAATGATCCTGGCAAGGCATAGTGCCGTGCCGAATTTCGCAAACTCGGCCGGTTGTACGCTGAAGGAACCTATCTTGATCCACGACATCGAACCCTTGATGTCGTGCGCCAGGAAGGGTGTGACGAACAGCAGGATGAGGAACGCTCCATAGATCAGGTAAGCCAGGGATTCATAGATGCGCTCATCGATGGCCAGCAGTATGGTTCCTAATCCCAGGGACGTCAGGATCCAGATGATCTGCATGCCCGATCGTGAAGAGAAGGAAAACAACTGCCCGGCCTGGTCAAAGTCGTAACTGGCACCACAAATGCTCATCCACCCCATGCCCATGAGGGCAATGTAGATGATGATGGTGAACCAGTCGAGTGACCGGAGTATACCTTTCTGTTCCTTGTCGTGGGCGTTTGCCATTCTTTTGGTTTCGTGTATTTGTCCTTATCTTGTTTCCTTGTCTTGCCGTACGGTGGATCTGGTGAATGATTGTCGCGTACGTGCCGTTCTCCTTTCGGGCCCAATTGTCATAGGGGGCGCGTCCTATCGGGAATAGCTGCCGTAATTGATGCTACGGTTCTCAAAGTCCCTGGCCCTTATGAGACTTGCCTCAGAAAGATGCCCGTTAATGTACTTCTCCATCATCAGGGCGCCGATGGGTACACCGTAGACGGCTCCGAATCCACCGTTCTCCACATAGACCGCGATGGCAATCCTGGGATTGTCCTTCGGGGCGAAGCCCATGAAGGCCGAGTGGTCCTGTCCGCGGTTCTGGGCCGTACCCGTCTTTCCGCACACCTCATACATGGTTGTGTTGGCTGCCCGGCATGTTCCGCCGGTTACGGCTGCACGCATTCCCTGCACGACGTAGTTGTAGTATTCAGGGTCAACCATGGTATAGTGCTTCCTGATGTAGGCCGAGTCCAGTGGTTCCCCTTGCACCTCCCTTACCACATGTGGGGTGATGTAATATCCGCGGTTGGCAATGGTGGCCCCCAGGTTGGCTATCTGCAGCGGGGTGAGTCCCACCTCACCCTGGCCGATGGCAATGGAGATGACGGTGATTCCATTCCACGAGCCTTTGTAGTTCTTGTCGTAGTAGTCGGCATTGGGAATCATCCCCCTGTCCTCGCCTGGAAGATCCACGCCCAGGGGATAGCCGAATCCCATGCTTACCATGTAGTCCTTCCACCTTGTCATGGCATCCTGCACGCGCGGATACTTGCTGCGGTTGGCAAACATGTGGTAGAGTCCCCAGCAGAAATAACCGTTGCAGGAAGTGGCAATGGCCGGTATGAGCGGCAGCGGAGAACCGTGTCCGTGGCAACCCACGGTCAGTCCCTTGAAATGGAATCCGCGACTGCATGGATAGGCCGTACCCGTTGGCGTGATGATTCCTTCCTGCAGGAAGGTCAGTGCCTGACTGGTCTTGAAGGTTGAGCCAGGAGGATAACGTCCGGTAATGGAACGGTTGAGGAGGGGCTTCATGGGATCTTTCTGGAGTTCCTGATAGTTCTTTCCGCGCTGCCGTCCCACCATCAGGTGCGGATCATAGCTGGGTGAGGATACCAGGCAGAGGATCTCACCCGTGGAAGGCTCGATGGCCACGATGCTTCCCAGCTTTCCCTTCATCAGCCTTTCACCCAGCTCCTGCAGCTCAATGTCGATGCTGAGCGTCAGGTTCTTGCCAGGTATGGGAGCCTGGTCGTACTTGCCGTTCTGATACTTGCCCTTGATGCGCCCCCTGGCATCGCGCAGCAGGATCTCCGTTCCCTTCACTCCGCGCAACTGCCTCTCGTAGCTGCGTTCCACGCCCATCTTACCGATGTAGTCGCCGCTCTGGTAATATTCGTCCTCCTTGATCTCATTCGGATCCACCTCGCCCACGTCGCCCAGGATGTGGCCGGCACTGTTCCTGGTGTACTGGCGGATGCTGCGCCGCTGGATGTAGAAGCCCGGGAAGCGGAAGAGCTTCTCCTGGAAACTGCTGAACTCCTCGGCCGAAAGCTGGCTGCGGAAGATCTGCTGGGTATAGCTGCTGTATCCCGGATTCTTGTTCTTGTCCTTGATCTCCGTCATCCGGTTCTCAAACCACTCCCTGGTGATGCCCAGCGACTGGCACAGATCCAGCGTGTCAAGTCCCTTCATCTCGTGCTCCACCACCATGACGTCATAGGATGGCAGGTTGTAAACCAGCAACTCGCCCTTCCTGTCGCGAATGGCTCCCCTGGCCGGGAACTGGATACGCTTGAGGAATGCGTTGGAGTCGGCATTCTTCTGGTAGTCGTCGCTCAGCAGCTGCAGGGTGAACAGGCGCAGAAGATACAATAGGATGACCAGTACGGCCACCCCACCCAGAACATATTTCCTTCTTTCAAGTCTATAGTCCTTGTCTGCCATTCAGGAAGATTGCTGTTTCTTGCCGCGCAGCGTCTCCATCAGGACGATAATGAGCCATGATGTCGCGAAGCTTGCTCCGGCAGAGATTCCCAGGTCGGTGATGTTGAAGAATGAGAAGGCCTCGAGGGCGAAGTAGGCCAGGTGATGGATCAGGAGCAGAACGGTCAGATAGCGCAGGTGATTCCACTTTCCCATGGTATGGTAGTTCGGTACCATATCCTCCAGGTACTCCTTGGGCAGGCTGGCGTTCAGCAGTCCGGGTTGGATCAGGGCTGCCAGAACCAGTGAGGCGGCTGAGATGCCGGCCGTGTTGGCAAACATATCCATGGCCGTGCCCAGGATGAAGGCCCAGAGCAGGGTGCCCGTGCGATTGGCATTCAGGGGAATGTAGAGCAGTAAGGCCGGATACACCAGCGGTGTGCCATATCCCATAAAATGGACATGGTTGAACAGCAGTACCTGCAGGATGCCCAGGGCCAGTATCTGCAACAGTCTGATGAAGAAATTGAGAATCATCCGCTTATGGGTTTGCTACATTCAGTGTGTCTATCTCCTGCCTGACGGGGTTCCTGACAACGTTCACATCGCGAAGTACGGAAAGGTCCGTGCTCAGCCTTACCTTCAGCTCGTAGCTTTGTCCGTCCCTGGAATTGCGGATCTGCGAGACGGTGCCCACGAAGATGCCGGGAGGGAACACGCTGCTGAATCCGCTCGTCTCAACCTGGTCGCCCACGTTGCACTTGGCATGGCGGGGAATGTCGTTGAGATAGGCCTCCAGGACGTTGCCGCCTCTCCAGCAGAGCTGACCGAAATAGTCCGTGCCCCGCAGGCGACAGCTGATGCTGGACTTGGAATTCAGGATGGACAGCACCAGCGAGTAGTGCTCGCTTACGGCAAAGACGATGCCCACGGGACCCGTGCCGCTCACCACGCCCATCTCGTTCTCCACACCGTCGGCGCTTCCCCTGTCCAGCGTGATGACATTGTCCTTCTTCTTTACGCTGTTGCTGATGACGTGGGCGTGGATCAGCCCGTAATCATCCAGTCGCCTGGCCATGAGCCTTTCCGTGTACGTGCTGTCATGCTTCAGGCTGTCCAGTTCCTGGCGCATACGGTCGTTGCTGAGCTGAAGGGACAGGTTCTGCTGAACCAGGATGTCATTCATCTCGCGCAGACGGAAGAAGCTCAGCATTTCCGATTCCCATGCCACCACCTGTCCGCTTACGGCATTGGCCTGTGTGACCCACACGCTGTTGTGGTAGTTGTTGAAACGGAAAAGCATCACCAGGCTTGCGGCCTCGAGGAGGAGGAACACAAACCAATGGAGATGCGTTTTCAGCCAAGTGATGAAACTGTTCACTTCGTATTACTCGTTGAACGATACGCTGTTACATCAGGAACGTGAACTCGTGGATGTTCTTGAGTGCAATGCCCGTGCCCTTTGCCACGCTGTGCAGGGGATCGTCTGCCACGTGGAAGGGGATGTTGATCTTGTCCTGCAGACGCTTGTCCAGTCCGCGGAGCAGTGCGCCGCCACCCGTGAGGTAGATGCCGTTATGCACGATATCCGCATAGAGCTCTGGCGGAGTCTCGGCCAGGGCATCCAGTACGGATGTCTCGATGCGTGCAATGGTCTTTTCCAGACAGTGGGCAATCTCCTGATAGCAAACGGGTACGTCCATGGGAAGGGAGGTGATGCGGTTGGGACCATAGACAACATAGTCCTCGGGGGCATCCTCGCCCAGATCGGTCAGGGCACTGCCTACGTGGATCTTGATACGCTCGGCCATGCGCTCGCTGACCTTCATGTTGTGCTGGCGACTCATGTAGTCCTGGATGTCAGCAGTCAGTTCGTCGCCGGCGATGCGCAGGCTCTTGTCGGCCACGATGCCGCCCAGTGAGATCACGGCAATCTCCGTGCTTCCACCACCGATGTCCACAATCATGTTACCCTCCGGCGCCAGTACGTCCAGACCGATACCGATGGCAGCAGCCATGGGCTCGTAGATCAGGTACACCTCACGTCCTCCGGCATGCTCGGCACTGTCGCGCACGGCACGCAGCTCCACCTCGGTACTGCCGCTGGGCACGCCGATGACCATACGCATGGAGGGCGAGAACAGGCGGTTGCCCGTGTGAACCATCTTGATCATGCCGCGCATCATCTGCTCGCAGGCGTTGAAGTCTGCAATCACACCGTCGCGCAGGGGACGTACGGTGCGGATGTCGGCATTCGTCTTCTCGTACATCATCTTTGCCTTGTCACCCACGGCAATCATCTTGTCCGTGCGGCGATCCAGGGCTACCACGCTGGGCTCATCCACCAATATCTTATTATCACTGATGATAATCGTATTGGCCGTACCCAGGTCCATGGCTATTTCCTTATTCAAAGAGAACCATCTCATAGTGTCAAATCTGCTTTATGCGTTTTCTGGATCCTCAGATTTTCCAGGATTTCCGGACCGTCTGGATTTCCCAGATGTTATAGGACTTCTGGGTATCACGGAACTCAAAGAGTTTCTGGACCTTCTGGATCCTTAACTTATCAGTTCTTCTCAAACCAGGCATGGATGGCGGTGTCATAGTGGCTGCTTACGCCAAAGGCGCGGGTGGCAAACCACTTGCGATCCTCCATCTCGCTCTGTGCGCCGTTCTTCTCCAGCAGCTCCAGCAGGGGCTTGTACTCTTCCTTGGAGGGAACGATGATTACGTCGCGGAAGTTCTTGGCAGCCGCACGGATCAGGCTGATGCCGCCGATGTCAATCTTCTCGATGATGTCTGCGTCGCTGGCACCGCTGGCCACGGTCTGCTCGAAGGGGTAGAGGTCCACGATGACCAGGTCGATCTCAGGAATCTCATACTGTGCCATCTGCTCCTGGTCGCCCTGCAGTTCGCGACGGCCCAGAATGCCGCCGAACACCTTGGGATGAAGGGTCTTCACACGACCGCCCAGAATGCTGGGGTAGCTTGTTACGTCCTCTACCTTCTGGCAGGGAATGCCCAGTGACTCGATGAAGGCCTGGGTACCGCCGGTTGACAGCAGTTCAACGCCCTCGGCGTTCAGTTTGCGCAGGATCTCGTCCAGTCCATCCTTGTGGAACACGCTTACCAGCGCTCTCTTTATTTTTCTTGTTTCAGCCATAGTTGTATGCTTCTTTAGGTTATTCGTTGAATTTAGGATGCAAAAATACGCAAAAAACCGTAACCCCTGCAATTTATTCCCTTATTATTTTTATAAAAGGTGGAAAAATTGATTTAGCGCAATTGGCAGGGTGGCATACCCGCGGAATACCTGCCATCCAGGGGTATCGGAAGAGGGGTGGAGGGACCCGGGAGAAAGCTTCAGGAGGATTCCCGTAAAATACTTTGGGCAAAAGTGCCTTCACGCCTTCACACCTTCACGCAGTTTGTTGGTCCGAGTCCCCGTCAGAAGGGCCAGGAACATGGACTTTGCCGAAAAGTGTGAAGGCGTGAAGCTACTTTTGCCCAAAGTGTTTTTGCGAAACGCATCCAAGTCCTGCGGTGGACTTCGCCAA
>JAZRVZ010000233.1:0-12674 GCA_045599425.1 Bacteroidaceae bacterium
GTTTTGCGCTGTGGTTGCCTTGATCCAAACCTTTATGGCATCGGGGCGACCAGAAAACTTCATTGCCTGTCCAGCATCCGACTCGTTTGTATAATTATAGTTTCCTTTTGCATCACCGGGATCAGTACTGCCACCATAAACACAACCAGAAGTTAAATTACCCTGCGCAGTTGCAATGCCCAGCACCTTAGCCCCGAAAATATATGCAGAATATTTTCCTGTTGCACCTTCCCGTACGTCCTCGCTCTGTTGCATCTGTTCTTGAGCTGCACTATTATAAGCTGTACCTCCACTGGTCATAGTCGCAAAGGAACTCCAGCTAACAGGTTCATTGCTTTTTACTGTTTTAAATCCAAATTTTTTGCTTGTTGCTTCCCACTCCTCAAAGCCATTGTTGGCCAACTGATACTGCGCACCTGCACTCAGTGCACCGCCCAGCATCAACATAGTAAGTAATCTCTTTACCATAATTTATATTATTTAGGTTAAACTTTAATGCACAATTAGCGGATGCAAAGGTAGATAATATCAAAATCATGGAGCCGGAAAAGAGGGAGGAAAAGCAAGGCATACCGGGAAACTTTCGGTAAGACCGAAACGAATTTGGTAAAAGAAAGGGAAGGGATTATCGGCAAAAGGCTGATAATCAAACCCCGAAAAAAAGTTTAGTTTTCAAGTTTCACGTTTCACACCTTCACAAAAATACTACCAGGATTTTACATCCCACATGTCAGCAAACGACCATCATTACATGGTCGCAATACCGGAATTATTCAAAGTGATCGAGAGAATGCGACACAGAAACAATCCACCTTAAGAATAAGGAAAACAATCACCCCAAAAGCAACTGGAACGAATCAGAGGGCATCGTCTTCGGCTCAGAGATCCAAACGAGAATCTCACCCAAGAATCCATGATAAAGTACCTTGGTACACACTCCGCTTTAATCCTGCCCCGGTCAGGACTTCCCTACACTGCTTAACACGAAAACCATCCTTCAATCCTTCACCTTAACACCTAACACGCTATCCACCAAACATTTGCGGTGAAACATCCTATCTTTCACCCATCGTTCACCATCCTTCACCACAGCAGGTTCAAAATGAACAACAGATTCAGCATGCTGTCCCCCATATCACAACTGCCTGTCATACAGGTCACACAAGCAGACCACACAGACCACATCAGCAGGCTACACAAGCTACATCAGCAGGCCACACAAGCTACATCAGTATGGAGAGACGATTAAGCAACCCGGGTTGCTTAATCAATTGACCTTGGTTGCTTAATCAAGCAACCAAGGTCAATTAACCAATGCAACAGCATCCTGTCAGCTGTTCTCGTGGATTCTGTACCCAAGGGTTGTCCGCTGGTGAAACATCTCCATCCTTCAGTGAAACATCCTATCCTTCACCGTACCCATTTGAAATCCAAACGGATGCGGCGAAGGTGAAAGATTGAAGGATAATTTTATGTTTGCCTATGTATGGAGTTACTTCAGCACCTTTTTGCCATCCATGATGTACAATCCCTTTCGGGGATTGGCCACGCGACGACCCTGCAGGTCGTAAGCATCGGCGGCCTGACCGGCCATGATGGTCTGGATGGCATCAACGATGTCAACCTTGGCTGTGTAGACCACATCGTAGGCAGGCATGGTGGTGTACTGCTCGCCGTCCCAGCCCAGGAAGGTGCGGGTGTAGCGGTCATCGCTCTCAGGACTGTAGGCAGGAGCCTCGGGCATAGCCTCACCATAGTTAACCTTGTAGGTGGCAATCACCTTGTCACCATCCTTGTAGGTTACGGTATAGCTGTTTACGGTCTCCGTGGCGTGAACATCCACATCATGCGCAGGCATGGTGGCAGGCTCTTCATCCCAACCGCTGAAGGTATAACCCTCCTGCAGCTCGTAGCCAAAGGCAGGAACTGCAGCACCAAACTCAACAGTCTCGGTATAAACCAGGTACCCATTTACATAGTAGCTCAGATTATAGCTATTGACGGTATAGCCACCCTTGATGGTCAGTGCCTCGGCAGGCATCGTGGCCACGGTCTCGCCCTCCCATGCAAAGGTGTAACCCTCCTTCTGGGCTACCTGGGGATAGGTAACGGCCGCACCAGCCTCCAGTTCTGCGGTTGAAACAGTCTGACCGTCAACCACAAAGGTCAGGGCATAGGTGGCAGCGGGAGGATTGGATGGCTCGAAGTCTGAACCGAAGGTGACGTAGATGATCTGCTCGATGGTCTCCATCATATCAATGTCGATGGTCACATAGACCTTCTCCATCGTGGCCTTGCCCTTCAGCTTCAGGGGAATCTCACCCAGCATTGGACCCAGCCAATCCTCTTCAGTGAAGCCAGGAGCATCACCGGCAGTGATGAGCAGATTGCCATCATAGGAGAAGGTGTAATAACCCTCCTCGCTCAGGGCAAGGGGAAGGTTCTTCAAGGCAATGTTGCCGACAGGCATATAGTTGCCGTCGCCACCATCCAGCATGAAGTTCTTCAGGGTGAAATTACAGCTGTTGTCCTCATTCAGGGAGAGGTAGACGGTGGTCTGCTGAGGATCGGTGCTCTCGCCATTGACAGTTACCACCAGATCATCGGTGAAGGGCATGCCCAGGTCGGCAGCAAAGTCATCCGTACCGAAGGTGACGTATATGATCTGCTCGATGGTCTCCATCATATCAATATCAATGGTCACATAGACCTTGTCCATCGTGGCCTTACCCTTCAGCTTCAGGGGAATCTCACCCAGCAGGGGACCCAGCCAGTCATCCTCAGCGTACCCGGTGGCATCACCGGCGGAGATGAGCAGATTGCCATCATAGCTGAAGGTATAATAGCCCTCCTCGGAAAGGGAGAGGGGCAGACCGGCAATGCGGATATTGCCTACGGCCATGTAGTTGTCATCGCCGGCAGACAGCATGAAATTGTTCAGGGCGAAGTCGCAGGTGTTGTCCTCATTCAGGGTCAGGTAGACTGTGGTCTCCTGAGCCGGAGTACTCTCACCATTGACGGTTACCACCAGTTTGTCAACAAAGGGTTTGGTCATCTGCGCCATACCGGCAAGGGACATCATGGCGCAAACCATTGTAAGTAGAAATTTCTTCATATTTACCTTAAAACTAATTGATTATTCGTAACAAATTATGTTAATAGCGGTAGGCCACACCCAGGGTGGCATAGATGGGGAACATCTTGAAGGCCACAGCCTTGAAGTTGGGATCGAAGGCGTTGGCAAGGCCCCAGTCCAGGTTGGCAAAGGCATTCATGTGGCGCATGACCTTCCAGTCGACGCAAAGCTCCACACCGGCTCCCCAGCGCCGCATGTTCTCAGCAAAGTCGTAGGTGGCGGAGTTGCTGCGGTCCATGTTGATCTTCTCACCGGTGGGGGTGTCAACGCGCAGGTAGCCTACCCCGTCCTTATTGTCATAGACCTCGCCCTCGAAGGTGGTCTTGAAGTAGGTGCTCAGGTACGGACCGGCACTCACGCTCCAGCGAGGCGAGATATTATAGGTGGCCACCAGGGGGAAACTCATGCCAAACAGGGTGGTGTTGGTCACGTCGCATCCGGTAAAGTAACCACTCATGCTGTTGCCGTCCATGGTGATGGACATCTGGTAGTTCTTCACGTTGGCACTGGTGTGGAAGCCTTCGTAGAAGAAGTGCCATCCGGCACCGATACCCCAACGCTGGCTGAAAAGGTGATAGGCGTCGAAGCCGATGTTGGCTCCGCCCTTGGGACTGAACTCGTTGATGCCACGGATCTCGGCGGGAACGGGAATGGGGGCAGTACCGCCCAGGGTGTAGCCGCCGCGCACGATGAATCCTGTCTGGGTCTCCTGGTTGGTGGGACCCCACTCGCTCCACTCATCCTGTGCCCAGAGACATGAACCGCCTGCCAGGAACAGGGCCGTGAGAATATATCTTGCTATCTTCAACATGATGATTTTCTGTTTGATGGTTTATGGTTCCTATGTATGATGTCGTATCCGACAGACGCGTTCAGGCCTACTCGCAGATCACGCTGACATTGTCAATATAGAGTTTGTTGCCGATGCTGCCCTTGAAGTAGGCACCCTGCCAGCTGCAGGCAAAGCCGATGACCAGGCTATAGCCCTTGTTGGCCAGGATCCCGGGATCCAGTTCCTCACTGTACTCCACATCCATCTCCACCTTCTGCCACTCGCTGGTCAGGCCGTGGATGGGATCGCTTCCCAGCTGGTCACGGCGCACGCCGTCCTCGTCCAGGTAGGTGTGGTGAGGCAGGCGGGCCATACCCACAATGTACTTGTTGGTCAGCACGTCGTTACCATCCAGCACGACACGGTTGCCCTGCTCGTCCTGGTTACGGTAGACCACGATATAGGCATCGGGCTCGTCAATGATACCGTCCATGGGCTTGCCCATCTTGTCCTGGTAAAAGCGGTTGCTCGGCTCGTACTTCAGCCAGGCAGAGAACTTCACGGGCTTGTGGGTGAAGGGCAGTCCGAAACGGGTGGCCTTCAGGGCGTCCTTCAGGGCATTGGCCACATCGAACTCACCCAGGAACATGCTGCCGGCGGCCATACGCATGTTCACCATGTTGCCAAACGCACCGGTGTCCATGGTCTCCAGCTTCACGCAGTCGCTGCCATCCGGGCCACCGCCCACGACGGGAGTGGAGGGGTAGTCCAGGGGCTTGGCGCTGGACTTGCTCAGCTTGTAGCCGGGATTGCCGTTCTTCCAGGTCATGTCACCGGCACCACCGAAGAGGCCGTTGATGGCATTCTCGTCGGTAATGTTCCAGATGTAATACTTGCCACTGTCATCCAGACCATAGTCATTGAAGTCGAAGGTCATGTTGCCCTCTGAGGGGAGGTCATGCCTGACGCAGATGTTATACTCCCGACTCCACTTTCCATCCTCGGAAACCACAACCAGCTGCTGCACCTGCTCGTCCGAGAAGTCCAGCATCTGGCCGTTATGAAACTCGTTGGTTTTGTCATTGTAGATTTCCCGGTAAATCCTGGCACCGGGCGTCACCTTGAGGGTAACGGGCAGGGAACCCACATTCTCATAGCTGCGGATGATGAAGGTGATGTCGGACATGGTGGAGGGAACAACCTGCAACGTGTCATAGTCATGATAGAAATACCGGCTTGGCTCATCAAGATGCAGGCTGACCGACTCGATGTCGCACTCTGCATTGAGGGGCTCCTCGCTGCAGGAAGACAGGGTCGTCATGGCGGCAGCCAGGAGCACGAATGATCCGAGAAACTTTTTCATTGATCTTATCTGTGTGTTGAATACTACGAAGTTAATTGGTGCAAAGGTACGACTTTATGCGCGCACGAACAACAAAAAAGGGTAAAAAAGGATGTTTTTACCGTTTTTACCCCATGACAGAGGGTGCCGGATGGCAATACAGCACCGTACAGCAAGACAGGAAACCACCGATGAATACGGGAAAAACAACGGATTCAACGGTGGTATTCATGTCATTTCCTTGCATTGCGCTTCTGCTGTGCGGCCTTGGAGAGGCGCTCTACCTCCATGTGTGTCACGACGACATCCTGCAAGGGACGGTCCTGCGGATTGGTGGCTACAGCCTGTATCTTACCCACCACATCCAGGCCCTCGATCACCTCACCGAACACCGTGTAGGTACCGTCCAGGTGTGGGGTGCCGCCATACTGGATATAGTCCTCGTACATCTGGGCCGTCATCTCTATGCCGTTCTCCTCCAGCCGGGCCCTCGCCTGCTTGAGGGAGGCCGGTCCGAAGCTTCTGCCCCAGACGATATAGAACTGGCAACCACTGCTGCGCATCTCGGGATTCACTTCATCTCCCTCACGGGCAGCGGCCAGCGCACCGCGAAGATGATAGTAATAGGGCAGCTGGAACTCGGCTGGGAGGGTATAGCCCACATCACCCTCGCCCAGCATGGCACCGGGTGTCGCACCGCGACTCTGGGGATCGCCGCCCTGGATCATGAAATCCCGTATGACGCGATGGAAGAGCGTACCGTCGTACGTTCCCTGCCCGGCCAGCTTCAGGAAGTTGTCCCTGTGTATCGGGGTCTCGTCAAGCAGCGCCACACGGATGACACCCATCGTGGTCTCCATGCGTACCACGCTGCGCTTCTCCTTCTTGGCTGCCACACCTCCCAGGGTGGGCAGCACGGCCAGCAGGAGGACCAGCCATACCTTTCTAATCATACCTTTCCGTTTACAACTTCCTTGTCTTTCCGTTTTGATGAATCCGGTTCCGCCCGTTACCACAGGTTGGTGGGTTTATGGGCTTGCCAGTGCAAAGATAGGAAAAATTCCCCACCAGACCAAGCCCGGATGTGAATTTATGCCATAAAGTGCAGAAAATCCCGCATTCAACGATAGATTTCAGCAGTGCTTCCCATCTTTATAAACAGCTGCCCTCAGGCTTATGAACAGGGTGTTGAAAATTATTTTGAAGATTTATGGAGAAAGATGTGGAGAATTGTGGGGAATTTTGTAACTTTGAACTCAAATTCATAATAGAATAAGAACACGCATGCGATTTACAGGTAACATTGACGCCAAGACAGACCAGAAAGGAAGGGTCTTCCTGCCGGCCGCTTTCAGGAGAATCCTGATGGCGAACAGCGTGGAGGGACTCATCCTGCGACGCGATGTTTTCCAGCAGTGCCTGGTGCTGTATCCCCTGAACGTCTGGGACGAGATGGTGGACAGCATCACGCAACGCACCAACCCGTTTGACCGACGGGGACGCGAGAACCTCCGGCGGTTCGTGGCAGACTCGGAGAATGTGTCCATGGACAGCGACGGCAGGATCCTCATCCCGCGCCGCTATCTCCAGGCCGCCGGCATTGAGCAGGAGGTGAGGTTCATCGGCATGGACAACACCATTGAGATCTGGAACCGTCAGGCAGCTGACAACATGCTGAATGATGCGGCCGGCTTTGCCGACAGCATCGAGGAGATGATGAACCCCATCCCGCAAGGATAGGTCTCCCGGCACCTACCACCCCTATTAACCCCAAAGCAGAAAACCCTCATGGCAGAGAACTACCACAGACCCGTACTTCTGGACGAGACCGTCAATGGTCTGGCCATCCGGCCCGATGGCACCTATGCAGACATGACCTTCGGCGGAGGCGGGCACAGCAGGGAAATCCTGGGACGGCTGGGCGACAACGGCCACCTGTACAGTTTCGACCAGGACCTGGATGCCATGGCCGGAGCCTTCCAGGATGACAGGTTCACCTTTGTCAGAAGCAACTTCCGCTTCCTGCAGAACTGGATGGAGTACTACGAGGTGGATGGTTTGGACGGCATCATGGCGGACCTGGGTGTTAGCAGTCACCACCTGGATGCCGGAGAGAGGGGGTTCTCCTTCCGGTATGACGCTCCCCTGGACATGAGGATGAACCAGCGGGGCAGGCTGACTGCAGAGGCAGTCGTGGCCGAGTACACGGAGGAACAGCTGGCCGACATCTTCTACCTCTACGGCGAGATGAAGAACAGCCGCAAGCTGGCGGCAACCATCGTCAAGGCCCGCCAGCAGGGCGAGATCAGGACGACGGGACAGTTTGCCGACCTGATGAGACCCCTGCTGGGCAGGGATCGTGAGAAAAAAGACCTGGCCAAGGTATTCCAGGCCCTGCGCATCGAAGTGAACGGAGAGATGAAAGCCCTCAGGCAGATGCTCAATGCGGCCATCGATGTCCTGAAACCCGGCGGAAGACTGGTCATCCTGACCTATCACTCACTGGAGGATCGCATGGTCAAGAACATCATGAAGAGCGGCAACGCAGAGGGCAAGAGTGAGCAGGACTTCTTCGGGAACACCCTTTCGCCCCTGCGCCCCATCGGCAAGGTGATC
This sequence comes from Bacteroidaceae bacterium, assembly GCA_045599425.1. GTDB lineage: Bacteria > Bacteroidota > Bacteroidia > Bacteroidales > Bacteroidaceae > Physcousia. The sequence continues at coordinate 7,867 of JAZRVZ010000233.1, forward strand.
ATTCCCGGAGCCGAGGAGCAGAGCGAGAACCCCAGGAGCAGAAGCGCCAAGCTGCGCATCGCAGAGAAAGTTGAGATCAAGGAAAAAGACAGATAACCCCATATCACACCTGATAATTATGGACATGAGCGACGAGAAAAGAGGAAGGCTGGATGAGGAACTCCAGGATGAGGTATGGGAGGAGGCTCTCAGTGAATCCGGGACAGAGGCTGCAGACGAACCGGAAGAGGAAGATGAGCTGAGCGAAGAAACCAGCGGAGAGGAAGAGGAAACGGAGGAAGCCGACGTGAAGGACGAGCCTGGCCAACCGAAGGCCGACGCAAGGGAAACCAGGAAGCAGGAGAATACCTTCAGGATGAGAAGGCTGCTGAGAAACGCACTGCGCGACGAGGATGAGGGCGGAAGCCTGAAGGACATGTTCAACGACATCCAGATCAGCGGGGAATGGCTCAAGCGGCACTGGAGCTTCCTGGTCATCGTGACCGTCTGCATGCTACTGTTCGTCACCAACCGGTACCAGGCACAGCAGGAGATTATCGAGGAATCCAGGCTCAGGCAGGAACTGAACGACTGGAAGTACGTGTGGCTGACACAGTTCAGCGAACTGACGAGAAGCAGCAGGCAAAGTTACATAGAGGAGAGTCTGAGACACAAGGGAGACAGCACACTGAAGCCCAGCAAGGACGCCCCATTCATCATCAAGGCAAAGTAACCCGGGACACATGGCAAATCAGAAGACACAGAATAAGGCAACCCAGAAGGTTGAATGGAGGAACAAGGGAGCCAGGCGCTTCAAGTGGATCTTCCTGATTACTTGTGTGGTGGGCGTCGTCATCCTGCTGACCGCAGCCAGGACCATGTCGTTCGAGCGGGAGTACTGGGAAGGCGTTCGCCAGCGCTTCACGCGCAACAACCAGGTCATCGAGGCAGAACGGGGAAACATATACGACTGTAACGGAAGGCTGCTGGTGGGCAGCATTCCCGTTTTCCGCCTGTACATCGACTTCAAGGTGTACGGCACGGACAGCCTGGCCAAGGCCAAGGCACAGAAGTGGCGCAACAATGAGTTTGACACGAAGAAGGACAGCATCTGCCAGGGGCTGCACGAGATCTTCCCGGAGTATTCCACGGAATGGTTTGCCGAAAGGTTGCAGAAGGGACGCGACAAACTGCGTACCTGCCAGATCTACCCCTATCCGGTGTCCTTCGAGAAGTACAAGAAGTGCATGAAGCTGCCCCTGCTTCGCGAGTCGATCTTCAAGGGCGGCTTCCACGGTGACCGCATCGTGCAGCGTGCCAAGCCTTACGGCAGTCTGGCCAGTCGTCTGCTGGGGTCCCTGTGGCCCGACAGTGACCGTGTGGCCAAGAACGGCATCGAGTACCTGTGCGATTCCATCCTCCGGGGCAGGGACGGTGTGAGTCACCGTACGAAGATGCGTAACGCCAGCGTCAGCCTGACGGACGAGGCTCCCATTGACGGTCATGACATCGTGACGACCATTGACGTGGACCTGCAGGATGCAGCCGAGAAGGCCATCCGCTCCCAGATCGAGGCCTTGCGTGCCGAGATGGGTGTGGTCATCGTGATGGAGGCTGCCACGGGCGACGTAAAGGCCATGGTCAACCTGGGCCGCGGAAGCGACGGAAGGTACTATGAGATGATGAACTATGCCATCTCCAAGCGCATGGAGCCAGGATCCACATTCAAGACGGCCAGCATCATGGTGGCACTGGAGGATGGGGTCATCACACCTGACACGAGGGTGGAGACCGGTAACGGCCTGTACCGCATGCACGGCTCCAATATGAAGGACTGGAGCTACGGCGGCAGGGGCGGATTTGGCGAGATTGACGTGACGACGGTGATGGAACAGAGTTCCAATATCGGTGTGAGCCGACTCATTGACGAGCACTACGGCAGCGATCCCACCAAGTTCGTGGACGGTCTGCAGAGGGTGGGTGCCGGCATTCCGCTGGACGTACCTTTCCCGGGTTCGCAGAATCCAAGGATGAAACGTCCGGGAGACAACACGTGGTCCAAGACCACCCTGGCATGGATGAGCATCGGGTACGAGTCCCTGCTGCCCCCCATCAGCACTTGTGCCTTCTACAACGGCATTGCCAACAACGGCAAGCTGGTGCGTCCCAGGTTCGTGAAGGCCATCATGGAGGACGGTGTCATCATCGAGGAATTCCCCGTTGAGGTGCTGCGCGAGAAGATGTGCTCCGAGAAGACCCTGCAGCAGGTAAGGGATATCCTGGAGAACGTAGTCAGCGCACCCAACGGTACGGGTAAGAAGGCCAAGTGCGACCAGTTCAAGGTTTGTGGCAAGACGGGTACGGCCCAGGTGGCAACAGGCCGTGGAGGCTACAAGAACGGGCAGGTGGAATACCTGATCAGCTTCTGCGGATTCTTCCCTGCCGAAAACCCGAAGTACACCTGCCTGGTCTGCATCCAGAAGAAGGGTCTGCCTGCCTCGGGCGGCGGACACTGTGGTCCGGTGTTCAAGGAGGTGGCCCAGGCCGTCATGGCAACCGGCATGAACCACCGTAATCCGGAGATGGCTGCCGACACCAACTCGGTCATGGTGCCGAAGATGGCCAACGGCAACCTGCAAGAGACGATCAGTTCGCTTCAGGCCATCGGTATCAAGACATCGGATACGCAGGAGATTCATAGTCCCATGTGGGGTGTCTGCGAACAGACCGAGGCAGGTATCAGCCTGACACCCCAGGACCAGGAAAGCGGCAAGATGCCCAACCTGAAGGGAATGGGCGCCCGGGATGCAGTCTTCGCACTCCAGACTGCGGGTTTGAAAGCGGAAATCAAGGGGGCAGGCAGGGTGATCAGCCAGAGCATTGAGCCGGGAACCCTGGTCAATCCGGGAGTCAAGGTCCGGGTGATAATGGAATAGCCCGAAGGCACAGCAGGGAAATCTCCCTCTATTAATATATTAATAAGGTATAAAGGACATAAGACATATCGTCATGAAACTGCAACAACTTACAGCAAACACCCAGCCATTGCTGCACATCGGCCAGAGAGACATAGAAGTGAACGGCATAGAGATTGACTCCCGCCGCATACAGGCAGGCAATGCCTTCGTGGCCATCCGGGGTACGCAGGCCGACGGACACAGCTACATCGGCAAGGCCATCGAACTGGGTGCCACGGTCGTCATCTGTGAGACTGTTCCCGAGGAAAAGGCTGACGGCGTGACCTACATCCAGTATAAGAACACGGAAGAGGTAGTCGGACAGCTGGCCACCCAGTTCTACGGCAATCCTACCCAGCGTATGAAACTGGTGGGAGTGACGGGTACCAACGGCAAGACAACCATTGCGACCCTGCTCTGGAAGATCTTCCGCAGTTTCGGTTATAAGGTGGGACTGTGCAGCACGGTCTGCAACTACATCAACGAGGATCCCGTCCCCACGGAATGCACCACGCCTGATCCCATCACGCTGAACCGCCTGCTGGGCCAGATGGCCGACAGCGGTTGCGAATACGCCTTCATGGAAGTGAGCAGCCACAGCGTGGCCCAGCACCGCATCGGCGGACTGACCTTCGCCGGTGGCATCTTCACGAACCTGACCCGCGACCACCTGGACTACCACAAGACCTTCGAGAACTATCGCGACGCGAAGAAGGGCTTCTTCGACATGCTGCCCAAGGGGGCCTTTGCCGTAACCAACGCTGATGACCGCAACGGTCTGTTCATGACCCAGAACACCAAGGCAGAGGTAAAGAGCTATTCGCTGCGCAGTGCGGCTGACTTCAAGGCACGCATTCTGGAAGAAAGCTTCGACGGCATGAACCTGGAGATGGACGGGCGCGAGGTCTTCGTGCAATTCGTGGGCCGGTTCAACGTTTCCAATCTGCTGGCCGTCTATGGTGCGGCACGGATGATGGGATGCAGCCAGGAGGACACCCTTATTGCCCTGAGCGCCATGAAGCCTGTCAACGGAAGGTTCGAGGCGATCCGCAGCAAGAACGGCGTGACGGCCATCGTGGACTACGCGCACACGCCCGATGCCCTGGTCAACGTACTGACCACCATCAACGATGTACTGCAGGGCAAGGGCGAATGCTGGACTGTCTGCGGTGCAGGTGGCAACCGCGACAAGGGAAAGCGTCCACTGATGGCACAGGAGAGCGTGAAGCACAGTGACCGTGTCATCATCACGAGCGACAATCCCCGGTTTGAGGAGCCGCAGGATATCATCAACGATATGCTGGCCGGCCTGGACGAGGAGCAGAAGCGCAAGGTAATCAGCATCGTGGACCGCAGGGAGGCCATCCGCACAGCCTGTATGATGGCCCGGCCCGGCGACGTGATCCTGGTAGCAGGCAAAGGACACGAGGATTATCAGATCATCAAGGGTGTCAAGTACCACTTTGATGACCATGAGGTAATCCGTGAGGCCTTCGGTCTGTAGAGTCTGCCACGCATCATCATCCCCCGTCTGATGAGACACCACCCACCTTATACATTATATAATTAATAATAAGGATCACGTCGCCCCCCCCGGCCTGGCGCCAGGACGGCAACGACAGACAACAAGAAAACGACATGCTTTACTATTTCTTCAGATATCTGGAACAATTCGGTATATCCGGCTCCCATCTGTGGTCGTATATCTCTTTCCGCGGACTGCTCACTCTCATCCTGTCCCTGATTATCTCAGCCTGGTTCGGCGAGTACTTCATCAAGTGGATGAAACGGCACAACGTAAGCGAGAAGCAGCGCGACGAGGCAACAGACCCTTTCAACGTAGGTAAGGTGGGCGTACCCACCATGGGTGGT
>JAZRVZ010000234.1:0-6902 GCA_045599425.1 Bacteroidaceae bacterium
GCCATGTTCATTCTTTTCACCATGCCTTGCCAGTAATGGTTCATGGCAGTTTGGGCATGTACAGCCACACCGAAGACCTCTTGGCACACTGTCAACATGTACCATTCTGCCTTCAGCATTCTCTGCCCATGAAAAGATGAAATCATTGCTCATATCAACTGGCAATTATCAGTCAATGAAATAAAATCCGTCTATCATCTTCAACCTATTGAATGGATTGTTCTCGGCAATTTCTCTCAAAGAGAAGTTCGGGTCAAAACATTGACTGATCTTCAATAACTCCTTAATTGTCCTTGATTTCTGCGCAACGGTCGAGTTGCTAGTGCCAAAATAGTCAAAAATCATGGATGATGGCATACTCAGACGCGAATCCTTGCTGAATATGAAGTTAATACTGCAAATGGTATAGACAGCAGCGGCTGCCCATATCTCCAATCGTCCTGACTGCAAAGGATTTGAACGCTTACGACTAAGTTTCTGTACCAGCTTTGTGCATAATTCAGCACATTCTTCATCAAGATGCTTATTGCAGAAAGCAACAGCCATCTCTGTTATCTTTGCCTCTCGTTCTTTGAGTTCTTGTTTTTCCATAAATTTATATAGTTTCTAAGTTTCTTTATATGTGTGGATCACTTTGCGATATTTCTACATCAGCTACATCGGACTTAGGTGTGTGAGATGGAATGTACTTCATATATCTGCTGGCAGTTGTAGGGGCAATGGGATTCCCATCTTCTTTCTGTCCACCATGTTCATTACTCTATAAAAGCACCTATCATGGTTCGGGTTCCGTTTGCAATTTCGTTTGCAATTCTGCTTGCAAAAAAAAACAATTCTGCAAACAAAACGCAAACGACATTATATGATTATGATTTGATTATTCTCTTGTGTTTCATATTGTTAGGCTTACTATCATCCGTTTGCAGAATCTTCAGAGTTATTTGTCAGCCATGCAGATAAAATACCCTTGTCTATAGGAATTATTTCTGCGTTTCTTTCTTCCATATATAATATATATAAGATGTGCAGCTTTATATTGCTTTTGTGACCAAGGATTGATGTGTCTATTTTGAACACTTACTTTTCCAACAGTTTCAACAGGAAGTCTTCAAGCGTTTTCTTATCTGGCAAATCTGCTCATAGAAGTATCTAGCAAGAGGATCGTCAACAGTCATAAGCTCGGCAATATGCGAAAATGATAGTTTAGAAATAATGATCTGACCAGTCGTCCTAAATTCGTCCGACACTGTCGGACTTTTTTCTATGCATTCATTTTCAGTTATTTGAGTCTTGCGCAACGCTTTTGCATCTTTGGAGTCCAACAATTTGTCCGGCACTGTCGGACTTATTACACCAATGATGTTCTCAACCATTTGTGGATAAAGTCGGTAAAACTTTCTTGAGTTTTTGAAAAGGGTTTCAGTCAGTCCTTTCCTATTCACTCTTTCTTCCAGTTTCTTCAGCAACCGGGATCCATACTCGGCTCTATCCTTGCCGTGCTGCTCGAACTCAATGATGTAATATCCAATGAGCCAGTTACGCATCGTCTGCATACGATTGATGGCTTTGACTGCAGAGGTTTGTGCAGCATCATGAGTGTCTTGAATGATTTTTGTCAAATCATCAAAGGAATGTACATTCTGACTCCAATCCTCAATGGGTAGTTCTATACCATCGGGGAGGTATGTTGTAGGTTCATTAGCCATGATTGTATTTTAATTTTTCTTTTGCTTTGCGAACACTATGTGGACATGGTGCTAACGATAAAACAGGGTCAGCGGATATTTCCGTGTTGATGAATATTGCAAAAAAGTTTGATTTTTTAGTTTCACAGTTTCACACCGACTCAATATGCAGATTTTCAATAGTTAAGCGTGAAAGATGACCGTTTTTTGCTTTCACGTTGCTTTCACACTGTGTCTTGCCCTGTACATTTTATGACCAGGTCCTACGCAAGACAGAGCCGAGTCCTACGCAAGACAGGGCCAAGTCCTGCGCAAGACCTGACCGTCCAGCCTTGGCTGGTAGTACCATCTGTACGGATGTACCTTGGCAAATAGGCTTGCCTTCGGATTCGGTGGCCCGGCACAATTTGTGAAAGCGTGAAACTGTGAAACTACAAAATCAAACTTTTTTTTCAGGGTGTGGGCTTACAGCTTGTAGGCTGCCAGCAGTTCGCCATGGCGGACATAGAGGATGCCCTTGTTGATGTGCATGTGTGCCCAGTAGGGACCGCTTCCCTTCTCGATGCGGAACTTGCTCACCACGTCAAACTTGGCGGGATTGGCATTGACCAAGCCTACGTAGCCACGGCGCTCGTCGTAGATGAAGAGCTTGCCGTCGGCAGCGATGATCGAACCCTTGCCGGCTCCGTCGGTCCACTTCTCCTCGTAGTTGGTCTCGCCCGTCTCCCAGTCGATGCAGCACCAGTTGCCGTCATTGCCGTTGATCCAGTTCGAGCCGTAGATCTTGCCGCCTACCAGTACGTAGCCGCCATGATGGGTGTCGAGGGTCTCGGTGCGCCAGGTGCAGGTGACGCTCTTCAGGTCGTCGGCCAGTTTCAGCTGGAAGCCGTTGATGTCGTAGCCGTGGCAGAAGAAGATCTTGCCGTCCTGGTAGAGTGCCGAGTTGGGTGCGATGTCACCCCAGCGTATGGGCTTGCCGGTGTAGCGCTCGCCCCAGTTGTCGAAGGTCCATTCTATCTCGCCGTTGTCGGGGTTGACGCCGATGGCGGTGGTGGCTGTGGAGCCGATGATCTGGCGCTTGCCCTTGTACTCAATCATGATGGGCGAGACGTATCCGGAGTGGTTGTTCAGCGAACGGGTCTTCCAGATTTCCTCGCCGGTGTTCTTGTTGAGGGCCACCATCGTGGTCTGCTCGCCGCAGGGGGTGTAGATCACCTTGTCGTCATAGACCAGCGGGCACTCGCTTGTACCCCAGTTGCCGGTCTTGCGCTGGTACTTGCTGCCGCCATCGACGCTCCAGACGATGCTACCGTCCTTGATGTTGATGCACACCACCTCGCCCATTCCGCTGATCACGTAGGCCTTGTCGCCGTCGATGGCTGGTGTGGTGCGGGTCTCGGGGTAGGACTGCTTCCAGGGATTGCCATAGGCAACGGTGTACTGCTTCTCGCCCTTCAGGTTGTAGCAGTGGAACACCTCCTTGGTCTCGTCCTCGTTCATGCCCGTCAGATAGAGCTTGTCGCCAACCACCACGGGCGAGGAATATCCCTTGCCTGCATCGGTGGTCTCGAATACCAGTTCGGGGCCGTTCTCGCCCCACTTGGCCATCAGGCCCTTGTCGGGATAGCTACCATTGTGCTCGGGACCTCTCCATCCGTAGGGAGTAACCTGTGCCGCAGCATTGCTGAACTGAAGTGCAAGGCATGCTATGCCAAAAATAATCTTCTTCATACCGTTAAGTTTTTATGTGGGCTTTATCGAAATTTCGAAGGAATTTTCAGCAAAGATATATGGATTTATGCTATCTGCAAAGCAAATCCCACATTTTTATGCACTTAAGCGTTAAAAAATAACGTAAGTCCGATGAAATCCATGCCTAAATAGAATTCATCGAACTTACGTTGGTTTGTGGTATGAAACTGCATGGGTCATGCAGGAATTCCCAGTCACTCCTCTGCTCCGGCGAACTTGTTCATGCCGCGGATCATGTGGCGGAGCGAGCCGATGAGCTCCTGGCTCTCCTGCAGGATGTGGATGGTGAGCAGAAGGGTGTTGAGGTTGGCTGTCCCGTCCTGCATGCTGTCCAGGGCACGCTTGCGGTCGTTGGATATTTGCTGCTGGACGGCGGTGCAGTCATTGCGAAGTTCCTCTGCATTGGTGAAGTCGCCCGTCTCGAGCATGGCCAGCGCCCTTTCATAGAGCTTCACCACCGACTCCTTCACGTCGATGAAGCGCTCGTGATAGGCCTCGGGCAGCGGCGAGAAGTTGTTGCCCACATGCTCACGCATCGGTTCGTTGATGCGCTTCAGGCTGTAGAGCATCTGCTGGCAGGAGTTGATGCCCAGGAAGTACCAGGTGTTGCGGCTGATCATCTGCACCGAGTCGAGGCGCTGCATGGTCACAATCTCCTGCTTGCGCTGGCGTTTGAGCGTGTTGCGCTCTTCCTCGATGAGCGATGAGGCCCGCTTGATGGGTTGGTATTGTTCGTGGAGGAAGGCGTCGGTCATGGTGCCGTAGGTGTCGATGACGAACCTCAGGCGAGCGGCGTTGCCATTGCGGATGTGCTCGCAGAGGAGGCCCCAGATGATGGCCTTGTCCTTGCTCTTGAGGATCTGCGTGAAGAGCGAATCCTCCGTCTTCGTCTTTGTCCCCGTCTTTGCCAGATTACTGCGAACGAGCAGGTAAATGGCCAGGAAGATGGCCAGAGCCATGGCGATGTAGCTGCCGAAGTACATCGTGTTGGTTAGGAAGAAGCAGAAGATGAAGGCTGCACCGGCCGTGATGAACCAGCCGCCGATGACGCTCAGCACACCCGTGATGCGGAACACGGCCGACTCACGGCTCCAGGCCCTGTCGGCAAGCGATGTACCCATGGCTACCATGAAGGTGACGTAGGTCGTGGAGAGGGGTAGCTTGAGGCTTGTGCCGATGGCAACGAGCAGACCTGCCAGCACCAGGTTGACGGCGGCACGGATGAGGTCGAAGGCAGCACCCTGCTCCAGTTTCATTTCCTCGCTGTTGAAGCGGGTGTCAATCCAGTGCAGGAGGCTGTCGGGCATGATCTTGGCCACGAACTTCGAAGTGGCATTGCTGTTGCGCACCAATGAGCGGGCCACAGGTGACGAACCGAACATCTCATCGCCTTCGTCCTGACGGCTGAGGTCGACGGAGGTCTTCACCACGTTCTGCGCCTTCTTCGAGAAGATGAGCGAGAGCACCATCACCACACCGGCAAGGACGAGGAAGATGGTGGGCGTGTGGGCACTATCCATCAACGACCCCATCAGGAAGGTGTCGGGATCGCCAGTGCCGTTTGCCACGTAATCCTGGTAGGCCTCCAATCCGGTCAGGGGCACACCGACGAAGTTCACCAGGTCGTTGCCGGCGAAAGCCATGGCGAGGGCGAAGGTGCCGAGGAGCACGACGAACTTCAGCACGGGAAGCTTCAGGGCGCTCAGGGCAGTCATGATGATGCTGAAGACCAGCACGCCGCCTCCGAGAATGTACCAGGTGTTGGCATTGATTGTCTCCTTCAACTCGGGCGACATGAACGAACTGCCTTTCAATCCGTTGATGAGCAGGAACCAGATGATGCTCGTCACGGCAATGCCCGAGAAGATGCCGATCTTGAGCGAACTGCTGGTCAGGCCTCCCATGTTGCCATTGTAGGCCGTGGTCTTGCCATTCACGCGATAGGTAAAGGTGAAGACCATACGGCTTACCCACATCACCACCATACCCACCACGAAGGCGATGGCTACGGAGAGGAAGATACCCATGATGACGGAGATGGCCTTCTCTGTGTTGAGCAGATCGCCAAGACTGAGAAGCGAGCCATCGGCTGCCGTGCAGTCGTGGGCAATCTTCAGAATGGCCACCGCAAAGGCACCGCCCAGCAGCTCGAATACCATGCTGACGGTGGTCGAGGTGGGCATGCCGAGGGTGTTGAAGATGTCGAGCAGGATGACATCCGTCACCATAACGGCCAGGAACACGCACATCACCTCGTAGAAGGTGAAGTATTGCGGCGTCATGATGCCATGCCTGGCCACGTCCATCATACCGTTGCTCATGGCAGCTCCGGCAAACACGCCAATGGCCGCTATTATCACTATTGTGCGGAACTTCGCCACCTTGGCACCGATGGCCGAGTTGAGGAAGTTCACCGCATCATTGCTGACACCGACCACCAGGTCGAAGACGGCCAGCACACAAAGGAATATGACGATTCCGAGAAAGATTGTATTCATTGTCTGAGGTTATAAGGTTTTGAGGTTATAAGGTTTTGAGGCCTACAATGCAAAACACATCAAAAGGCCTATAAAAAGGATAATCACCGTCAAGCGGAAATAATCGTAGTACCGCTGAATCTTCTTTGCTTTTTCTTTGTCCATAAAAATGTTTTATTTATTGATTTGCTTTGCCAGTTCATTGATCACACCATCGGCCAGTCCTACTGTAGGTACCATGATGCTCTCTGCCCTTGCAACCTCCGCCACCATGAGGAAAAGCTGGGCGGCAGGCACGATGACATCGGCACGATCCTCACGCAATTCGTATTGCTCCATGCGCTTGTCGACCGAGAGCGAGGACAGATGCTCGTGGAGTTTGGAGAGTGAACTGACCATGAGTCTTTCTGCCTTCCTCTCACGCTTTGGAGTAAGCCTATAGAGCTTATTGATATTACCTCCCGAACCGACAATCTGTATGTTGTCAAAACCTCTGCAGATGCCGGCAACCTCTTCCTTCATTTTGTCCCACTCTGCTTGACTGGTTGCACCAGACAGAAGACGGAGCGTGCCGATGTTGAACGAGTGACTGTCGATGAGTTGTCCGTCGCACACCAGCGAGATCTCCGTGCTTCCTCCACCCACGTCCATGTACAGGAGGTTGCCCATCATGGAGCTGTTGCTGCCACGCAGGATGCGTGCCTCTTCATCGCCTGTGATGATGTCTATGTCCATCTTCATGTCCCGACGGATCTGGCGTAGGATCTTACGCCCGTTCTTGGCATCGCGGAATGCGGCTGTGGCACAGGCACGATAATCCAGCACATTATATATGATCAGCAACTGGCGAAACACCTTTATGGTGCGAATCAGTTGCTTTTCCCTCTCTTCGCTTATCTTGCCGATGCTAAACACATCGATGCCCAGACGGAGCGGGATGCGCAGAAACTGCAACTTCTTCATACGCAGCGTATTCAGACCGCCGTCG
>JAZRVZ010000235.1:0-12897 GCA_045599425.1 Bacteroidaceae bacterium
AAGGTATAGCCGTCCTGGTCGTTGCCCTCACGCATCCACAGGTCTGCATCGCCCAGGAAAGTCTTTGTGCGGGTCAGGGAAATGAAGGGTTCCTGTCCGTTGTTGGACAGATAGAATCCGCCCGAGCCGATCTGCATGGTATGCCACTCGATGCCGGATTTCCAGACACCGTCGTTACGCTGCTGCTTCAGCCTCTTCTCGTCCTCCAGCTCAAAGCGCCTCTTGTCCCGTGCCGCACGCAGGTCAAAGTCGCCGATGAGTCGCATGGCCTCCTGGTCGGTGATGACCTGGCAGTTGCCGATGAAGGGAGCAAGGACTCGGGCCACCTGGATGTACCCCAGGCCGTAGAGATAGTTGCCATAGAAGAGGTCGGTACGAGCCGTGCCGTTGCGGGCCGACAGTACGGAATGAATGTCCAGGTAGGTCAGCATGGGGTCATTCCCGCAAAGAGACTTCAGCCAGGCGTTGAACTGAATGATGCGTGGATTGGCCTGGATGGTGGGCATCAGAGAGACCAGCCCAAGAGGCGTATCCGGTGCATGGTGCCTGAGTCGGTTGACCAGCTGGAGGTAGGCCTCCTGCACCTGGGACAGTTCGGCCTTGCCGTTGACATCCTCCGTGCCGGTATAGAGCAGCATTTTGGCCGGCTTCTCGCGAACGACGCCCATTCCGGCATTGGCAAAGCTTGCCTCCACATATCGGCCAACTGCCTGAATGTTACCGCAATAGCCCCACCATGAACCGCGATTGCGGATATGCGGATTGGCCAGGAGCTCGGTCCATTCGCCGTTCTTTACCATCTCATCGCCAAAGAAGAGTATGTCGTCCGCCCTGACAGGCAGCGTGGCAAAGTAGGAGGCACGCATGCCATGGCTGCCCTCCAGTCCGGCATAATCCAGCAGATAGCGCGTCTCGTCGGGATAGACGGGTTTGATGCCCACGTATTCGCTGATGATATCCGTCCATATCTTGTAGCCGTAGGCCGTGAGATGAAGCTGGTCCAGGGACAGCGGAGCACCCTGGCGGATGCCCTCCAGATGACTGTAGAGGTCAATGTAGGTGGTATTGGGATGCCCCTCGGCAATCTGTCGCAGCAGCTCGTTGGCCTTCTGTATGGTGACCGGTGTGCGGTAGGCCTGGTCACGCGCCGGCAATATGCTCTGCAGGTAGATCTGGGTGGCAGGGCTCTCACGACGGATAACCTCGACCGTACGGAGGACATTGCGGGCCAACAGATGCTCGCTCATGTTCGTACCCAGGTCGTTGGTGCCGATCTTGATAAACACCTTGGCCGGCCTGAAGCGCACCCAGCCCTCCACATTCTCCAGCAGTTCCTGGCTGTAGCCGCCGGAGGTGCCGCGATTGACAATGCGGGGATCAGCGCCGAAAGCCTCGGACCAGAGGTGCATGTCGGTGATGCTGTTGCCGGCAAAGACAATGGCATCCTTGGGCATGCGGAGCACCTTCCACGAGTCATAGCGATGATTGCGGAAGGGCTGGTCTGCACGAAGCTGCTGTGTCAGCATCGTCAGGGCAACCAGGGCGTAAAGCACGTGAAAGAGTCTCTTCATGTTCGTAGGATGATGTGTTTCAGAGGGGTCCGTATCACAGGCCATATCATGGCATCTATGGATAGTTCGCCGTATTTTACATGGTGTGGGACTGCAAAATTAGAAAAAAAAACTGATAAGTCCAAATCTATACCTTATTTTAATAAAATATGCGCGTCGGCAGGATTCCTATTCCGCATTGATTTCCGCTTTACGCAGATTTTGTATAACTTTGCACCTGGTTTTGTGCGATGCCGGACAGAGCATGTCGGTTCCGTGCGGCAAACATGCAAGACCGTTTTAAGGATAAGAAGATATAACCAAACACCACACCTATGTTACAGGGATTCGACAACGACAAATACCTAAAGATTCAGAGTGAGCACATCAAGGAGCGCATCGCCCAGTTCGGCGACAAGCTTTACCTGGAGTTCGGCGGAAAGCTGATTGACGACTACCATGCCAGCCGCGTGCTGCCGGGTTTCCAGCCCGATTCGAAGCTTCGCATGCTGATGCAGCTGAAGGACGAGGCCGAGGTGGTGATGGTCATCAGTGCCGAGGACATCGACCGCAACAAGGTCCGCGGCGACCTGGGCATCACGTACGACAAGGACGTACTGAGACTGCGCGACGAGTTCATGTCCCGCGGACTGTATTTCAGCAGCGTGGTCATCACCCATTACAACGGACAGCGCAGTGCGCAGGAGTTCCGCAAGCGACTGGAGAGCCTGGGCGTTGCCGTGTACTATCACTACCTGATCGAGGGCTATCCCACGAACGTGGACCTGATCGACTCCGACGAGGGCTTCGGCAAGAACGACTATGTCGAGACCTCCCGTCCGCTGGTGGTTGTCACAGCCCCCGGTCCCGGCAGCGGCAAGATGGCCGTATGCCTGTCCCAGCTGTACAATGAGAACAAGCGCGGCGTGAAGGCCGGCTATGCCAAGTTCGAGACCTTCCCCATCTGGAGCATCCCCCTGAAGCATGCCGTCAACGTAGCCTACGAGGCTGCCACGGCCGACCTGAACGATGTCAACATGATCGACCCCTTCCACCTGGAGGCCTACGGCAAGACCACGGTGAACTACAACCGTGACATCGAGATCTTCCCCGTCCTGAATGCCATCTTCGAGGGCATCTACGGCGAGAGTCCCTACAAGTCGCCCACGGACATGGGCGTGAACATGGCCGGCTTCTGCATCAGCGACGATGCCGTCTGCACCGAGGCCTCCAAGCAGGAGATCATCCGCCGCTACTACAATGCCAAGGTACAGCTGGCCGACGGCAAGGACAACCAGGGCGAGATCAACAAGCTCAAGCTGCTGATGCGACAGATGAAGCTGACCACGGACTACCGCTATGCAACCGTGGCTGCCCGTGAGCGCGGCGAGCAGGACAACACGCCGGCAGCGGCCATCGAGCTGGCCGACGGTACGATGATCACGGCCGGCACCTCTTCCCTGCTGGGTCCCAGTGCCGCACTCATCCTGAATGCCACAAAGCACCTGGCCGGCATCAGCCATGAAGTCAAACTGATTCCCCAGAGCATGATCGAGCCCATCCAGCGCATGAAGACCTCCATGCTGCACGGACAGAATCCACGACTGCACACCGATGAGGTACTGGTGGCCCTGGCCGTACTGAGCGAGCATGACGAGAATTGCCGGAAGGCACTGGATGCCCTGCCCCAGCTGGACGGCTGCCAGGTACATGCCACGGTGATGCTGAGTGATGTGGATCAGAAGATATTCAAGAAGTTAGGCTGCGGTCTGACTTTTGATCCCCTAAGCAAATAGTTACCTATGGAAATAGTATGAAACCGAGAAGGTTTCAAACTCAATCTTTAAACATGAAAAGAATACTTTCGCTTTTTGCACTTCTTGCAGGGATGGGCATCTCATCCCATGCCAAAAGCGTCCTCTTCACCCTGAAGGACGGCACGAAGGTCTACTATCTGCTGGGCGACGGGAAGAATCCCATCATGAAACTGGTGGACGGCAAGGCCATCGTCAACGATGACTGCTATGAGATTACCGACATCAGGGACTTCACCATCTCCGCCACGGACGACCCGGATGCCATCAGCGAGGTCCGTCTGCCGGAGACGATGATGAGGGAGAACTGCTTCATTGTCAGGAAGGCGGAAGGCGAGGTACATGTATTCAGCCTCTCCGGTATGGAGGTCAAGGCAAGCGTGGAGAAGTCGGGCGACAGCACGAGCGTCAGTCTGGCCGGTCTGGCCAGGGGCACCTACGTGATACAGATTGGGAAGAACTCATTTAAGGTGACGAAACGATGAAAGCATTGCTTACTTCCGTCCTCCTGTCCTGCCTGAGCCTCTGCGCCCAGGCGCAGGAGATGCAATCGGACACGGTATGGTTCCGCCCGGACGACCGTTTCTGTGCCAGCGATGTCTACCCCATGAACGGGTATGACTCCATTGAGTTCACCAAGACCAGCCTCAAGCGCTGGAAGACGAATCCCGAGACCGGCAAGACATCGGCCACCTCCAAGATGTACCTGAAGGACGGCGTCTACACCCTGTCCAACCCCGGACGTCATATCGTCAAGCCGAACACCTACTCCAGCTGCGACTTCACCAGGGAGACATCGCAGTGGTGCTTCCAGCGATCCATGGAGTCGGAGCACTTCATCTGCTTCTGGGAGAAGGGACTGACCAAGTCCGGCAACACCGTTGCCGGTGTGAATATCAAGACTTTGCTCAACAATGCCGAGAAGATCTGGGACATCTATGTCAACCGTCTGGGCTTCCTCGTACCGGGCCAGTCAACCACGGATCAGGTGAAGCTGGAGATGTTCATCGTGAACCAGGATGCCTGGCGTGCGGACGGTTCCGGCGTGGATGGCACGGAATACTACTACAACGGCACCGCCAAGACGCAGCGTGCGGCCAAGGTGGGACTGTTTCATTGCAATCCCGGTGCAGCCAATGCCCGCGGTGGCCACACGCCGGCCCATGAGATCGGCCACGTCTTCCAGTATCTGGTCAGTGCCGACCTGGGCAACAGTCACGGATTCAAGTACGGATTCGATGCCAACGCCTCGGAATGGAGCGGCAACTGCTGGTGGGAGGACTGTGCCAACTGGCAGGCATACAAGGTCTATCCCGAGCGTCAGTTCACCGACGGAGAATACTACGAGCAGTACATGGGCGTGCATCATCTCAACATACTGCATGAGGCGGCACGCTATGCCAACTGCTTCTACCACGACTACTGGTGCATGAAGCATGGCATGGATGCCGTGGGACGCGTATGGCGCGAAAGCAGGAAGCCGGAGGATCCCATGGAAGCCTACATGCGCATCTATGGACTGACGCTGGACGACTTCGCCGCAGAGATGTATGACTGCTTCGCACGCATGGCGACATGGGACATTGATGGTGTCAGGGATCGTGCCAGACATAAGATAGGCAGTCACCTGCAAAGGCTCATCGAACCCAGTGCCGCACTCGCCGCACAGAAGTTAGGCGGTGATGCCAGAGGCTGGTGGGTCGTGGATCCGGACTTCTGCCCCCAGAACTTCGGCTACAACATCAATCCGCTGAAGGTACCTGCCGCGGGCACGAAGGTCAAGGTGGATTTCCGGGGCATTGCCGGAGCGGATGGCTATCGCAAGCTGAAGACTGCCCAGGCAGGATGGCGCTACGGTTTCGTTGCCTACACAAAGACGGGCGAACGGGTCTACTCGCCCATGCAGTCGGAGTCGGCTGACGGAGTGGCAGAAATCACCGTGCCCGAAGGATGCACCAATCTCTGGCTTGTCGTGATGGGTGCCCCAAAGAGCTACTGGAGACATGAATGGAACGACAACACCACCGATGACGAGCAGTGGCCATACGCCGTACGCTTCGAAGGAACCTCACCCTTAGGCGCCTCCCGTACCTACGGCGAGTTTCCCGAGGACTATGTCCGCCGTGACACGACGGTGGTCATCCAGGCCAAGCTTGCATACGACGGGAGCAGCTACAGCAGCGTACGTGTGCAATATGACATGGATGCCATCAGTGAGGCACTGGGACTGAGTACCGAACAGCTCCGTTCCATCAAGCGCAACGACAGTTCGTCCAATCCGGGCGACATCCGTTTTGCCGGAGTCAATGCCAACGGCAGGACCATGAACTTCTCCACAACAACCTCCACCTCATCCGGCACATGCTACGGACACTGGTTCACCACATCGGGCAATGTCTGCGGCTACGACGGTACGGCAGCCATCTTCGCCGAGATGTACCCGGAAAAGTACGGGTGCTATGTGGGACAATATCCTGGTCGGCTGACCAGGGGAAAAACGTATGTCATCCGTCAGGCCATCGTCTACACCCACACGGACGGCAAGATGTACAAGGCCATCATGGAAGTGCATCTGGAAGTTGTCTAAAGACGATACGAGCACCAAAACAACACAATCGAGAAGAAAATGTGCAATATTCTGCCCTTTCATGCGGATAATTCAGAATTAAGTTGTATCTTTGCAACTGTTTAACAGATAAAAGGATAACTTAAATGAAAAAGATTCTTCTCATGCTCATCTGCCTTTTCACGGCCATGGTGAGCGTCAATGCACAGAGTGCAGCAGACAAGATTGTGGGCAACTACAAGGCCCTACGCAATGGCGTGAACAGCAAAGTCAAGGTATTCAAGGTAGATGACGGATATCGTGCCCAGGTTACCTGGGTGGACAATCTGAAGAAAAAGGATGGCAGCATCCTGAAGGACGAAAAGAACCCCGACAAGTCAAAGCGCAACGTACCTGCCAACGAGATTGTGCTGATTGAGAAAGTAAAATACAATGCCGGCGACAAGGTATGGGAAGGTGGCAGGATCTACGATCCCACGAATGGCAAGGACTACAAGGTCAAGCTATGGTTTGACGGCGACAAGAAACTGAAGCTTCGCGGCTACATCGGTCCCTTCTACGAAACCATGGAGTGGACCAAGGAGTAAGGCCGGCAGGAAACCATACAATCCAGGACGAATGCGCGTGCAGGGGAAACCTTGTCGCGCTTTCGCATTCTTGGAGCCCACATGGCTGGAAGCATCGGATATCCTGATTATCAGTAAACTCAAAAAACATACAAGTTATGACCCTTCTTTATACCATTGGTTTGCTCATCCTGAGCAACGTATTCATGACCCTGGCCTGGTATGGCCACCTCAAACTCAGCGAGTCGGGCATCAGCTCAAACTGGCCCCTTTTCGGCGTCATAGCCTTCTCCTGGTGCATCGCCTTCTTCGAGTACTGCTGTCAGGTACCTGCCAACCGCATCGGCTTTGTCGGCAACGGTGGCCCGCTAACCCTCATGCAGCTCAAGGTGATCCAGGAAGTCATCTCGCTGGTTGTCTTCTGCATCATCGCCAACCTCCTCTTCCAGGGTCAGGCCCTGCACTGGAACCATCTGGCTGCCCTCGTTTGCCTTGTACTCGCTGTCTACTTCGTGTTCATGAAGTAATCAGATGTTCATGAAGTAATCAGCTTGGCAGGTACGAACGAAAGCAAAAGAACCAAAAAGAAAAGTCGCTAACCTCACGGTCAACGGCTCTCTCATTACACATAATAACAATCTGTGTTGTTTCTTTAACCAATACAATTTAAACTATTCTATTTCTTTTCCTATTTACCAATAATTTCCTTAATTATCTATTTTCCGATATATACTAACCTTAATCTGAATTATTCATTGACTGACAGGCTTACCTGAGCCTTGGAACCAGCCTTGATGGCGGTGGCAGGATTCAGGATGGTCTTCAGCAGCTTGCCATCGTTGCACTCGACAACAAACTTGACTGCGTTCTGCTGATCAATCTGAACGCTGGGCAGAGCCACTACAAGCGACTGAGTATCAGCCTTGGTGCGAACCCAGGTGATGGTCTGCTCTGAGAGAGCATCAACAACAATGCCACGAACAGCATCGCAGGTGAAACTGCCATTACCGTCGCAAGGCATTGCGGCAGTAAATGAAACAGTAGCAACGTCGGTCATATCGACATTCTCCAGGGAAACCTCCAGAGTGGTCATGACTGACTTGAGACTCAGTCTTACGTCCTGTGCATCATCTTTGATGCTGCGGGCAGAAGCTACGCTATAGTTGAATGACTCGGCATCTGACTGGATGGTGGGAATGGCAAACTGTACCATGTTGCCTGAAACCATTGAAACCTTGCTTGCGGGATATGCTGCAACGAAATCCTGTGAGGGAACGGTCTCATTCCAGTAGAGCTGGGCATTACCGTTGGGGAGCATCATGTTCTCCAGACCTTCCTCATGTGATACGAGGCTGTAAACGGCATTCTGGTTGTCGCTGCACTGGTCTGAGTGAACCAGGATCTCGTTCACGCTTACATTATTAATATTATTATCAATGAAAGAACCGCCAACCTGACCGGCCTCAGCCTCAACGGAGAAGTTTACGACTCTCTTTCTGATGAGGTCATATACATCATTCTTGTCACAAGAGGTAAGGGTAAATACCATTGCCAGGGCACCCAGGAAATACTTTGCATTGATCATAGTCTTCATCTTGTTCGTCTGTCTCTTGGTTAATGAATCTTGTATTACTTCTCTTTATTTATTGAACCGTTGGGGGTCCGTTTTTGTTTCTGTCGTGAAAAATTACTTTCGTTTGTAATCTTCATCTGGATGATCTTTCATCCGGGAAAGCCTTTTCTCAGGCATCTGGCGCCTCATTTTGGTCTTATCCTCTATTGCAAAGTTACGAACTATTTCCATAATAGCACACAAAACCACGAACAAAAACAAACAACACTGAATTGTTTTGTTTCAGAGGAGTTTATTGTAAGATTTGCGTCTATGAAACATATTTGAGGCATTTTTTACGATATTTTGTGGTTCAAGGCCGATAAATGCAAATGTAACATGAAATATCACAAATGAAACATGACCGAATTTATCACTTTTACTTCTTACACACTATGATTCCGAGTGTGCAATTTTCATTTTCCGATGCCAGCAGCACCTAAGGAGCCAGGAAAAGAACCAAAAGGAGCAACAAAAGGCGTGGCAAGGCAGATTATGTAAAGATATGCGAAAAGAATGAGCAAATTCATCATTCAGAATGCCCATTTAGGCCGGTTGAAGCGGAAAAGAACGGCAGGCAAAGTAACGGATATTTACAAAGACACATTAGCACTGCTTATCCTACAAGGCAGTTTATCCTATACGCTTAATACCAGAGGCGGGATTTGAGCTCCAGAAAGCACAAAATTGACATATATCAAATACCTGCACACAATGCGCGGCAATGTGAATAGCCATGTTACAAATACGACAGAAACATTTTGGTAGGATGCAGGATTGAACAAAACAACAACTTGCGAAAAATTACATTTTATATCACAAAAACTAAGCATTTCCTTTGATTTCAGCACAACTGAATCAAATTACGCCATTGCGTCAAATAGTGATTTACGCATGGTTACATTTACCGCATTTTCTTTGTCTATTTCATCAAAGTATGTAACTTTGCATTAGAAACAAGAAAGAAAAAAGCCGATACAACTGGTAAAAGAAAGTAAATGTTTAGTGATTCTGCCCTTCATTCCGGCTTACGGATACAGGGTAATAAAATTAAACAAAAGATGAACGCAAGAAAGATGTCGTACGAAAAACCCGTTACCACCTGCAAGCGGGTTATGATGGAAGAGGGTGTTGCAGCCGTCGGCTCAATGGTCTCGCCCATGTATTGTCAGAGAACGGTAGAGATTGAACAGCAGGCAGGTTTTGACAGCCACACATTTGATAACAACGCTTTTCAGGTTGACACCTGGGACAGCGACTTCTAAACTTGACGAATACAATGAACTATATTAAATATGTATTAGGCGGCCTGGCCATGTC
Organism: Bacteroidaceae bacterium; assembly: GCA_045599425.1. Taxonomy (GTDB): domain Bacteria; phylum Bacteroidota; class Bacteroidia; order Bacteroidales; family Bacteroidaceae; genus Physcousia. The sequence goes on from JAZRVZ010000235.1 coordinate 9,429, forward strand.
ACTCACACTGGCCTCTTGCTCCAAGAATGACGTCTACGACCTGATCAGGAAGAGAATCATCAACTTCTCCATGTCCACCAACTCCACCCGTACGGCTTACGGCACCACGCCCGGCCAGAAGGATGACCCGGAAGCATGGAAGATCTACTGGCAAAGTGGCGACAAGGTCAGGGTCTACTCTGCCGAATGTCCCGATCTGCAGCAGGCTGACTACCTCGTCAACCCCGACGGCAGCAATGCCCAGAACGGCAAGATGAGTCCCGTTGATGCCGATGCCCAGCTGTACTGGACGGACGACAAGACCCAGCAGCACACCTTCACAGCCGCCTACCCCGCCTCCACCGACGTGGAATACGCCGGCGTGGGTCAGTTCCGCTTCAAGGTTCCCACCGAGCAGAGCAACGCTTCCGACTACATGAAGTACGCCTATATGATAGCCTGCAAGTCCGGTGTCACCAGCACAGTGGACAAGGATGCCGTACTGCTCAGCTTCAAACCCATCATGACCACGTTCGAGGTTACGCTGCAGGGAACGACGGCCAACCGTACCATTGAATCCGTAGACTTCACGACCAAGATACCCTGCGATGACCAGATGAAGTTTATCTATAATGCACAAACCTTGTCTGCACCCACCCCACTGAAGACAGAGACCATTGTCTGGACACCGACTGATGACACCAAGGTCATTGCAGGCAAGGGCGAAGGCGATCCCAACACCCTCACCTTCAACATTTTCCTGCCCTTCACGACCATCAGTGACGAAAACAACCTGGTCATAACCATCCATGCCAGGGATGAGCACAATGTCGAAAAGACCTTCGTGGCCACACTCAATCCGGACACAAAGATTCTTGGCGGTGAGAAGAAACTGCTAAAGCTGCCCAAACTGGAGGAGAAGATTTACCCTGTTGGAATCAGTGGCATACATGAAGGTTTCCTGACCACCATAGATTTCCTGGACTTCTAACTGATTAAAGATGAATATGATGAAAGCAATATACAAAACTCTCCTTCTGTCCGCCGGTATCGGACTGGCAGCATGCTCTGATGACTTTATGGAATCAGCACAGAATGCGTCTTCATATAAAATATTCTATGCAGAGGAGGAAGGTGTGCCCGGTATTGAGATCCAGAGTCGCACAGCCCTCCAGTCTGACGGGCTTGCCGTAAGCTTCGTGGACAATGACAAGATCAACATCTTTGATGGCAACGGCCACAAGGTAACCTCTGAGACAACCGCAGAAGAAGACGGATACCGGCTGTTCCCATCCACCGGCCTTGACGACACAGAGTACTACTATGCCGTATATCCTGCATCAAGCTACCATCCCGTACCTGCAGGAAGCAACCTCATCGTCGGTCAGACCTATTATACAAGCAACACCGGAGCCGGGGAATTTAAATGCGACATCCCCAAAGCCATTTACCAGAATGTAGCTGCAAACAAATACTTTGAGGCTGTAAACACGGAAGACGGGATGGACGGAAGTCGCATACTTGCCACTGTACCAGCCTATCAGTATGCGGTGAACGGCAGCTTTGACCCTGCCGCCAACATCAGCGTGGCCAAGGCCAGGAAGAACGCCGAGGGCAAGTGGCATCTCAGGTTCAGGAATGTATGCAACCTGCTGAAGTTCACCATCAAGGCTGAAAATACAGGAATCACCGCCATCGTGGTCAAGGGAAACAACAACGAATACCTTGTCGGAAAGGTCAGTGCGGCTCCTGAGACAGGCAGATACAACCTTGTTCCCGGTACGGGATCAAAGCAGGTGACGCTCTTTCCTCCCTATGGATCAGACACTTTCGCTCCTGGAACCTACTATGCCGCCATACTGCCCCAGACCTACGACCGTGGTATATCCATCAAACTGGAATTGGGTGCCAAGGGCTTCCTCATGAGAAAAGGCAAGCCACTTGAGCGTGTGTTTGACCGCAACAAGATCTATTATCTGCTTGACGGAAACATTTCGCAATACTCCGAGGCTGCCATGCTCCCCTCCCTCCAGTTGCAGAATGGAAATGCCGGCCAGACACCCTCATTGAAGGAAGCTACCAAGGTGGAGTTCTACGTAAAATCATCCCTGCCGGCCGGCAAGGAGAACCAGTTGCGCAATCTTCCGGAAGGATCCAACATCAAAGGTTACATAGAAGACGGTGTACTAAGGATATACACCGAGTCGGACAACTTCTCGATTCCCGAGTCCTCAAATGCCGATGCCATCGAGGGTGGTTCGCAGATGTTCAATGCGTTCTGGAAGCTGGAGAGCATAGAAGGCATCAACAATATCGACGTTACCTTCGTCAAGAACTTCAGGAACATGTTCTACCAATGTGAACTACTTGATAATCTGGACATCAGTGAATGGGACACTTCGAGTGCGACAGACATGTCACAGATGTTTGGAGGAATGGGTAGCAAGAGCAGTAACCAGACAAAGATCACATTAGGCAGTTTCTTTGAACCTGCACAAAAACGTGTCAGTATGTTCGGTGCCTCAGCGCGTTCCCCCAAAATTCAGGTGACTGCTCCGTCAAACGTGAAGGATCTTTCATCTGAGTTCAGCGCACAGATTGAATGGAACACCATTGAGGATCGTGGCCGCTTCGAGGCTATCAAGCTCCCTGTCACTACGACAATCAATGTTCCTGTTGATGTAACGATAGACCTGGCCGGATTCCAGACTGCCATTGACAACCTGTCCGAGCTGCATGTCGGCATGATCAACTTCATGCCTACCGATGCCAGTCTGTTCGAGCCGGAAGGCCCCCAGAACCATGGTGGTGTAGACTATGACGAGTTCACCTACAACGTTTCATCGGACGAGCGTACAGCAAAGAAGATTACCATCAACGTAACCCCGACTGCCATTGGTGACGGCTACATCTATCTCTCTTCCTCAGAGTTCGAGAGCAAGCGTTCCGGCAAATCCAAGATTCTTGACGTACCGTTCAGTATCGGTGTGGATGACGACATCATCATTTCCGACTGGTCAACGAAGAAGTTTGTAAATGAAGGCTGGCCCATCCAGGGACAGAGCTGCAAGGTAAGTTTCTGGATAGACAAGGACGTTGACAACGGTGCGGTGGACATGGTTAGCAGTGTCATGCTTCAGTGCAACAGCGACAAGTGGGATTGCGAGAAGACGGGTGAAACCAGGGACGTAGCCGGTGTTACCTATTATAAATATATCACATCAGCCGCCCATGTCATCAGCACCGTGAAGGAAAATGTCAAGCTGACCGTACTGGCCGAGACAACAGACGAGCTTAGCAATGTAGAGGTTCCCGGAAACAAGAAGCTGACCGTCAAGGTGTACGGCATCAAGCTGGACGAGCCAACTGCAAAGGGTAGTTTCGACACAAACAAGGAATATGTACTGAAGTGCATGGGTAACTATCTGTGGAGTGACGGATCTACCCTTACAGGAAATACGGTTCCTGACGAGAACTGTTTCTGGAAGTT
>JAZRVZ010000236.1:0-7251 GCA_045599425.1 Bacteroidaceae bacterium
AACTTCCCCGAGTGGGGCAAGGGCTACATCGGTGGAGTACCCAACAGTAATAAGGTATGGCCCGAGTACAAGCAAGGAAACTTCCGTACCTACAACGGCATGTGGGTACCCTTCTACAACATCCACAAGCTCCACGCAGGCCTGCGTGACGCCTGGGTATACTGCGGCAACGAAGACGCCAAGCAGCTCTACCTCGGCTGCATCGACTGGATGATCTCACTCGCCTCCGGCCTCTCCGACGAGCAGGTGGAGCGTACCCTTGGCATGGAGCATGGCGGTATCAACGAGACCATTGCCGATGCCTACTACCTCACCGGTGAACAGAAATACCTCGATGCTGCCAAGCGCTATTCCCACAAGTGGCTCCTCAATCCCATGAAGGAGCACAATGCCAAGCACCTTGACAACATCCACGCCAACACCCAGGTGCCCAAGGTCGTAGGCTTCGCCCGCATTGCCGAACTCAGCAAGGACAAGGACTATCTCGAGGCCAGTCGCTTCTTCTGGAGCGAGGTCGTGAACAACCGTAGTCTCTCCCTGGGCGGCAACAGCCGTCGCGAGCACTTCCCCAGCAAGGAATCCTGCATCGACTGGACCCAGGACATCGACGGTCTGGAATCATGTAACACCAACAACATGCTCAAGCTTACCGAGGAACTCCATCGCATGGATCCCGACAATGCCGCCTATGCCGACTTCTACGAGCGTGCCACCTTCAACCACATCCTCTCCCCCCAGCATCCCGAGCATGGCGGCTACGTCTACTTCACCTCGGCCCGTCCCCGTCACTACCGCAACTACTCCGTGCCCAACGAGGCCATGTGGTGCTGCGTGGGAACCGGCATGGAGAACCATGGCAAGTACGGCCAGTTCATCTACACCCATCCCACCGACGACATCCTCAGTGTCAACCTCTACGCCGCCTCCGAGCTCAACTGGAAGGCCAAGGGCCTGAAGCTCCGTCAGGAGACTGGATTCCCCTACGGCGAGACCAGCAAGATCACCGTCACCCAGGGCAAGGGCAAGTTCACCCTGCGCCTGCGTTACCCCAGCTGGGTCAAGGCCGGCGAATTCGAGGTAGTAGTCAATGGCAAGCAGATTGATGCCTCAGGCTGGAAGCCCGGAACCTACGTAGACATTGCCCAGAACTGGAAGAAGGGCGACGTCATCGACATCCACTTCCCCATGCACGCCTCCATCGAGCACATGCCCAACGTACCCCAGTACATCTCCATTCTCTACGGCCCCGTCGTGCTGGCCATGCGTACCGGCACCGAGGACATGGCACACCTCCTGGCCGACGACAGTCGCTTCGGACAGATGGCTTCCGGTCGCAAGCTGCCCGTGGACCAGGCTCCCTTCCTCATCAGCAACAGACTTGAGGACATTGCCAGCGACCTGGAACCCATTCCCGGCAAGCCCCTCCACTTCAACCTCAAGACCCAGATGGGCAACAAGATCGACGGAGAGCTGGAGCCCTTCTTCTCCCTGCACGACAGCCGCTATATGCTCTACTGGCTGGCCCTCAATGCCACCGACTACAAGGCTTACCTGGATCGCCTGGCTGCCGAGGAGAAGGAGCGCGCAGAGCTTGAGGCCCGCACCACAGACAAGGTTCAGCCCGGTGAGCAGCAGCCCGAGAGCGACCACTTCATGGAGGCCGACGAGTCCAGCAACAAGGGCGTGACCAACAACGTTCCCTTCCGTGATGCCCGCAACGGTGCATCCTTCAGCTACCTCATGCAGACCCAGGGCGAGACCAACCTCAGCCTGCGCATCCGCTACTGGGGTCAGGACGAATGGCGCACCTGCGAGTACGACCTCTACGTTGACGACGTCCTCGTGACCTCCGTCAACAACACCAAGAAGTGGCGCAGCAGCCAGTGGAAGTACGAGACCTACCCCATCCCCGCCTCAGCCCTCAAGGGTAAGAAGCAGGTACGCGTCAAGTTCGTCTCCAAGCCCGGCAAGCAGGTCGGCGAGATCTACGAGGTACGCCTGGTCAAGTAGACTAGAAACCTAGACAATCTAGAAGATCTAGAAGAACTAGTAAATCTAGAAAAACCTCTCCCCAAAAAAACAAACGTCAAAACACCATACAACAATGAAAAACCTCAAGACAATCCTGGCTGCCAGCCTCATGGCTATGCCCTTTGCTGGCGCCATGGCCCAGATGGGCAAGGCTTCCAAGCTGAACCTGCCCCTCGTACAGACCAAGTACACCGCCGACCCCGCACCCTACGTGCACGGCGACACCGTATACCTCTTCACCACCCACGACGAAGACGGAGCCGAAGGCTTCAACATGCAGAACTGGCTCCTCTACACCTCGACCGACATGGTCAACTGGCAGGATCACGGCCAGGTAGCCTCCCTGCGCGACTTCAAGTGGTACAAGGGCAACAACGGTGCCTGGGCCGAGCAGGTCATCGAGCGCAACGGCAAGTGGTACATGTACTGCCCTATCCACGGTAACGGCATCGGCGTACTCGTGGCCGACCGTCCCACCGGTCCCTATCGCGATCCCCTGGGCCAGCCCCTCGTATGGCAAAAGGAGCACTGGGACGACATCGACCCCACCGTCTGGATCGACGATGACGGCCAGGCCTACATGTTCTGGGGCAACCCCAACACCTACTACGTCAAGCTCAACGAGGACATGATCTCCACCAGCGGCGAAATCCAGAAGCTCCCCAAGATCAAGGACTACCAGGAAGGCCCCTGGGTCTACAAGCACGGCAGTCACTACTACATGGCCTTTGCCTCCACCTGCTGCCCCGAAGGTATCGGCTACGCCATGGCCGACAAGATCACCGGTCCCTGGGAGTACAAGGGCCACATCATGGACCACACCACCCAGACCCGCGGCAACCATCCCGGTATCATCGACTTCAAGGGTAAGTCCTACTGCTTCGGCCTCAACTACGACGTCTACCGTTTCCAGACCAGCCGCCATGCCGAGCAGCGTTCGGTATCCGCAGCCGAGATGACCTACAACGCCGACGGCACCATCCAGGAGCTCCCCTACTTCTTCGACTGCAAACTCGAGCAGGTAGGCTCCTTCGACCCCTTCCGTCGCGTTGAGGCCGAGACCATGCGCTGGGGACTGGGCCTGAAGACCACCCGTGAGAACCCCTCCGGCCCCTGGCACAACAGCCTTTTCGTGACCGACATCGACGAGGGTGAGTTCATCATGCTCCAGGGCGTCAACATGGGAACCGGAGCCAAGAAGTTCACCGCCAACGTCTCGGCCGGCATGCACGGAGGCAGCATTGAACTTCACATCGACGACATCGACGGTCCCAAGATCGGTACCCTGCAGGTTCCCTACACCCACTTCAAGTACCAGGAGCTGACCACCACCCTCGCCCCCACTGCCAAGGGCAAGCACGACCTCTTCCTCGTCTTCAAGGGCACCAAGATGCAGAAGCGCAACCTCTTCAACTTCGATTGGTGGAAGATGAGCAAGTAAAAAGAAAATCATTGATTTACACTCCCACCCATGAACAAACTGAAAACTCTCATCGCCCTTGGCCTGATGCTCAGCATCAGCCAGGGCGTTTTCGCCCAGAAGAAGAACATCGTCCTGCACTACGACTTCGCCAAGGCACAAAGCGGCATCGTCAAGGACCTTGGTCCCAACCATGCTGACGCCCGCCTCATGAACGACGCCCGCGTCGAAGGCCACTGCCTCGTCCTCGAGGCCAAGGACGCCTACCTCGACATGACCCCCGAAGCCGGACAGATCATGCAGCAGCTCACCGACTTCACCGTCTACACCCGCTACTACATCTCCCCCGACACACAGATCAATGGCTATGGATACTTCCTCTGGTGCTTCTCCTGCCTCGAGGCCAACCGCGACAAGGAAGGTCCCTACCATGCCTACCGCGTCAACGAGCAGCGTTGCGAGACCTCCATCGGTGGCTACACCCAGGAGACCGGCATCCAGAAAAGCAAGCTCACGGAACAAGGCAAGTGGATCAGCGTCATCTTCCGCCAGCAGGACGGCAAGGGCGAACTATACATCGACGGACAACTCATCGGCACCCAGACCGGCTTCCCCCGTCCCGCAGACATCTTCCGTCCCCAGGCACCCGCCTACAACTGGATGGGTCGTGCCCCCTTCAATGGCGACAACTACCTGAAGCAGGCCCGCATCTCCGACTTCCGCATCTACAACATCGCCATCGGCGACAAGGAAATGGCCAAGTTGCTCAAGCTAAAGAAGTAGCGGTAAAAGACACACACAGACAATCACCAAAGCAAGAGGCCGTGTCAAAAGTAGCTGACACGGCCTCTTTAGGGAGAAGATGTTCTCAGATATAATAATGAAACTTTACCCCTTTATCACAGCAATTGGAAGAAGCTTTGTCTTCACTTTTACAAGATCCGACTCGTTGGCAATGACCTCTTCGATGTCTTTGTAAGCCCCCGATGCTTCCTGCATATCATCTTGGCAACGAATAGCATGAATAATACCTTTTGCTTCAAGATTCTTAACCTCTGCTTTCATGTCAAGTGTATGTATTGCAGCCTTGCGTGAGAGTACTCGGCCGGCTCCATGTGAACATGAGCAGAATGATTCTGGGTTGCCAAGACCTTCAACAATGTAGGATGCAGTACCTTGCGAACCTGGAATGATTCCTATCACTCCTTCACAAGCCAGGGTTGCTCCCTTTCGGTGAACAATCACATCTTTGCCGAAGTGATGTTCAAAAGCTGCATAGTTGTGAGCAATGTTGATCATTGGCTCAAATTTGATGCCCTTCAGAGAATTGCATACGGCTGAGACTTACGTCATTCTCTTATTCTTTCTGCACACCGTACTTCTACTTCTTATATAAATACCTCTGATATGCCTTGAGAATATCGCTGGAGATGATGTCTGCCGAACCGATCAAGCAGCTTTCATCCCCTCCCAGCAGACTTGCCACCCTACCCTGCGAAGGGTGTACAAACCTGTTCCTGATCCACAGCCCCAGTCCCCAATGATATGCCGACAAGTCCTCTGCGAAAGCCAGTTCCTTACGATCAGCCACCCTCAGATGCCTGTCTATCATCTTGAAAAGTTCCTCCTTGCTCTTGGGCATGGTCAATTCCTTCATAACATTTCCTGTTTACTTGTTTTCTATTAACACCGCAAAGTTACGACCCATCCTGGGAAATTCCGCTTCCCATGCTTTATGCAATTGATATCACTTGATGCACTTCCTTCACGAAATCCTTCAGACCTACGAAGTGGGGGCCGAAGATGTCGCGCCAGGGACATTGCTTCAGTGGATACTCCATGAAGTCACCCAGCTGGATGTCGCCGTTCACGCTGATGTAGTCCAGGATGTTCTTCAGGTACTGCTCCTGTTCGCTGCTCAACTCTTCACCCTTGATGAAGGCGGCATATTTCTCCAGCGCCTTCTTGCGGTCGATGCCGTTGATGACACGGATGAAAGCCGCCACATTCATGCAGTATCGCTTGCCATTGGTCATGGCATCATACTCATCACGCGTGCCCAGCTCCTCCCAAAGGATACGCTGCAGTTCGTGGATGTCCGAAGCCGTCAGCTGTTCGAAGTTCTGAATCCTGACCAACGTCGGGTTGGCAGTATGCTGTGCCAGATAGTCCACCACACGCTGTTTGTACGTGGCACGCAACTGCACGCGGGCAGACTCTGCATCCGACGAGGTTGAGTCCTCAATGTCGATGATGAACTTGCGGTCATCGCGACCCTCTGCCAGTATGCGAATCAAGTCGCGCAACTCCTTGCGCACACGCTCCAGACGGTCAATGGTGGCACCTTCCCAGAAGTCCACCGTCTGCACCTCGCGTATAGTATCTAGGCGATCTCTTACCAGCGGGATGGTTGCCTTATCCTCCAGCAACTTGGCCAAGGTGATGACACTCATGCGAGCCTTGTCGGCATTCACCGTGCTGTCCACCTGTTCCAACTGAAGATGAAGCATCAGCACATCAAAACGCTTGGCAGCCTCATTCTCGTTGGGGCGAGGCAGCAGCGAGGCAATGCCCTTCAGCCTGGCCACATCCACCTCCGACAGACACACCCAGGCATCCCTGTTGCGGAAGGGCTCAATGACAGCCAGCTTCTCCCTCACATCAATGCGCGCCATACTGAGGCTGCCAACCTGCCCGAAGAGTATCTCCTTCAGTTCGTCATGCAGTTTCCTGTCCTCCTCACGCTCCTGATGCTCAGCCGATTGTAGGGCAAGCGCTATGTCGAGGCGCAGGGAGAAGAGGCGCTCTGTCAGTGACTTAGCTGCCACAGGTTCTGCCCCGTCTGCATGCACGGAGAAATACTCGAAGTTGTTGCACCAGTCAAAGATGTAGAACTTCTCCTTATCCCTGTCCCCATAGACGCCTGGGCAGAGACGTGTGCCACGGCCTATCATCTGCATGAATTTGATCTTCGACTTCACCCGCTTGAAGAACACCAGGTTCAGTATCGAGGGAACATCCACACCCGTGTCCAACATATCCACCGAGACGGCTATCTGGGGATGCTTCTCCGATTCACCGAAGTCCAGGATGAGGGCATTGGCATACTTCACATAGTTATCAATCAGCTGGCAGTACTTCTCTCCCTTCTCGGGATAGAGCTCACGGAAACGCTTCACGATCTGCTCGGCATGCAGGTGGTTCATGGCGAAGATGATGCTCTTGCCGATCTCCTCGCCGCCCTGCACCTTCAGGCCCTTCTCCATCAGTTCCTGCAGCACCTTGTCGATGGTATCATTATTAATAAGGTAAGTGAAGATTTCCTTCGACTCAATGTCGCGATGGTAATCCTCATCGTCGGCCACACCAGCCAGAGCCTTCTCATAGGTCCACACCTCCTCCAGCCTGTCCTGCTGATCCTTCGGCAGGTCATCCCACCTGATGCCCGTCTCCATAATCTTCGAGTGGTACTGCAGCGTCTCGTAAGGGATGAGGTAACCATCTGCCACAGCCTCTTCCAGCGAGTAGCTGTAATTAGGATTGCCCTTCTCCATGCCCAGCAATTCGTAGGTACTGCGGTCAATCTCATCACGCGGTGTTGCCGTCAAGCCAATCAGCAATGAGTCGAAGTAACTGAAGATGGCACCGTAACGACCGAACACACTTCGGTGTGCCTCGTCGATGATGATAAGGTCAAAGCGACCTACGCTGAATTTCTTATCCTCCTTGTCGATGTAGTTGAGCATCGTCTGATAGGTCGAGAACATGATGCGTGCCTGCATGTCAGGCTCCTTCTCCTC
>JAZRVZ010000237.1:0-22947 GCA_045599425.1 Bacteroidaceae bacterium
AGGTTTGCTTCATTGCCGCCGAATACTCCAATCGAACGTTACAGGAATCTGCTACCTGACAAATGGAAGGAAAGTCGCTAGGAACAATATCGTAGCGACTTACTTTTTACAAGCAATGCGTCATCGCGGAGACGCTTACACATGTTATGGCCAACAGAATCTCAAACCCCATTTACGACAGTGTATTCAATCGCCTGGCCTACGCGGCTGCCAACCCCGATGTCCGTCACATGATGGACGTGGAGGATGAGATACTCGGTGAGTTGGAAGATCTGGACACCACTATTGCACACCAAAAGGAACAGCTACAAAAGAAAGACGAGGAGTTGTCTCGGAAGGACGAGGAGTTGTCTCGGAAAGACGAGGAGATCCGCAGGCTGAAAGAACTGCTTGCCGGGAAACTGTAAAGAATCGCATAACTATCATCATCCCAATATCGTCAGCATACCGTCCTCACTATGGTATGCTGATGTTTTTCTATCTTCGTCCTGTATCCCTCTCATATCTGCCCTCTTGCCCTTTTGCCCTTCGTGTGAATCTTTCTTGCTTGTTTCCTTGGCTATATTATGAATAATGTGTAACTTTGCAGACGGCTAAGTTTACACACACAAAGCCAACGATATACATACACCAGAAACACAATAAACAACATAACTTTATGAAAAAGCTATTCCTATTGCTTGTCTGTGCCATCCTTGCTATGGGAGCACGGGCACAGTTCAGCGGTTCGGGTAATGGTACGGAGGCAGACCCCTATCGTATCTACACCGACATCCATCTGGCCCAGATGGCCAACTTCCTGAATCAGGAAGGCGTAGTGTTTGAACTTATGAAGGATGTGGACCTGAGTTCCTACATTATGGAGAATAGCCCCACTCAGGGATGGACACCCATTGGTGTGGAGTCTGCCCCTTTCAAGGGTATACTGAAAGGTAATGGTCATACCATCAGCGGATTGATGATAAACCGTCCGAACAATGACAACATCGGTCTCTTTGGCTACATTCAAGGCGCAACGATCAAAGGCGTAACCTTGAAAGGTAAATCTATTACAGGAAGATATTATATAGGCAGTATCGTCGGTAATGCATGGGGAGAATGCGACATTGAGGACTGTAACATAGAGATGAGTGGAACCATAACAGGTTTATGCGACATTGGTGGTATCATAGGTTATACCCATGACGATTCATCATTTAAGAACTGCCATGTCAAAGCCAATATTACTTCTAAAGGAAGTGCAGATTTGGGAAGCGGATCTGTTGGTGGTTTGGGCGGAACTGTTGAAAATGCGGTTGTCCAAAACTGCAGTTTCGAGGGCAATGTGTCGGGAAAGACAAACAGAGCCGGTGGCCTGTTCGGAAACATGGGTGGCGTAACGGTCACGGATGTTACTGGTAAGGGCGAGGTGTCCGGTGACAGCTGGGTAGGTGGTATAGCTGGCGCTGCCAGTTCGACAAACACCTTTACTGATGTTACATTTACCGGAAGCATAAAAGGTGCTGGTTGTATTGCTGGAGGAATAGGCATACTGAACTTAGCATCTTACAACACGTTTACAAACGTACATCACAAAGGAACAATCACCAACACTGGCGATTATACAGGAGGTATCGTCGGCAAAAGCCTAGGTGGTTGCATTGCAGAAATGGAAAGTTGCAGCCACTTCGGTGATATCACGGGCAACAACTATGTGGGTGGCGTTGTTGGAGCTATCCTCAATCAAAATGACCAGCCGCCTCTTAGTCAATGTGTTTATTGTGGCGAAGGTGGTATTTTTAATGGTGACACAAGATTCCCCAAATTGTCCAATTGCTTGTCTATTGCAAATATCACAGGTAAGAACTGGGTAGGTGGATTAATGGGAGCCGAGGAAACGGCAAATTCTTATCGTAGTGAAGATGTTCGTCATTATCATAATACTAGTTATTATTATTGGAAACGTTATTACAAAGACATTGTAAGTACAGACATTACCAACAGCTACTACAGTGGCAGCATATCTGGAAACGACAACGTAGGAGGAATTGCAGGTTACAAGGAAGCTGGATATATAACAAACTGTTACTCCTACGCAACAATTGCCGGACGCAGCAACGTGGGTGGTATTGCTGGTACAGCAACAGGATCTGTAGCAAGTAACAGTTCGTTTGAACTTATCCTCAAATCAAACGTCGCCATTAACTCTAACATCAGTGCTTCTTCATCAAATGTTGGACGTATTTTTGGTAGTCGAGGTAATGGCGTCACCATCGGTGCCCTTGGTTCCATGCAGAGCAACCGCGCCCTGACCCAAACCAGCGTCATACTTTGTGGTGTAGCCCAAGACATCGTTGATGACGAGCAGAACGGCACAAGCGTTGGTCCCTCCATGCTGAAGCTCAAGGGTAACTATGTGTCATGGGGTTGGAACTTCAATGACGACTGGAACATCCTGGAGACAGAGAGCTTCCCCTACAAGAAGTATCAGGCAGCGCCTCCCGTCATCAAGTCCACCCTGGAATCTCACGACACCAGCATCAGCGGACAGAGCCTGAATGGCGGTACGGTCTATCTGTACTACCGTGACAGAGAGGCTGTCTCAACCACTTGCAACGGCAACGATTGGGTATTCGAGACGGATGCCCTGCAGAGTGGTGCACAGGTTCAGCTCTATGCAGACGTGGAGAGCATGACACCTTCTTATTTTGCTTCTGCCACCGTGAAATATCCTGGCTCGGGCACTGAGGATGATCCCTGGCGCATCTATACGGCAGAGGATCTGCAGGGTGCCATCAACTCCGGCTACTACAAGGTAATGAACAACATCAACCTGACATCTTGGATCAACGAGAATTCTCCCATCAAGGGATGGCCGGCAGTGGGGCGCAACAGCTCTGTACCAACCTTCATTGATGGCGATGGTCACAAGATCTCAGGCCTGTGGATTGATACGGATGAAAACTACAACGGTCTCTTCTCCAATTATTCTGCCGGCTATATCAAGAACCTCAACGTAGAGGTGGCAGAGGGCAAGAAGGTGAAGGGTGGAGACTATACCGGCATCCTCATCGGCCGCATAGCAAATGGCCAGATCATCAATTGTTCCGTAAAGGGAGAGGTTGAGGCAGGTGACTATGCCGGTGGTTTGGCTGGCTATGCCCTCAACGCAGAACTGACAAACTCACACTTCGTAGGATCCTTGACAGGCAAGGGCGAGTATGTCGGGGGTCTGACCGCACAGTCCGACAACAGCAGCATCACCCTCTGTTCAGCTTCGGGCACTGTCAGTTCGACCAACACCGGTGACACGAAGGTTGGTGGTCTGGTGGGTGCTACGCTGAATGGCGGCACGCTTAGCAAGAGCTTTGCCAACACAAGCGTGACAGCCAACGGTACCGGCGAGTGTGGCGGTCTGGTAGGTCACAACGAAGCCATCATGGCCGAATCGTACTCCGAGGGAACCGTAACCTCATCGGGTGAATACACGGGTGGTCTGATTGGCTTGGGTGGTAACGTCAGCAACTGCTACAGCACGGCCAACGTGAACGGTGGCGGTCTCTATACCGCTGGTCTCGTGGGTTACACGTATGGCAGCATTGACAAATGTTATGCCAGTGGCGACGTGAACGGTGTGCGCTATGGTGCAGGCCTCGTCGGTGAGCTGGACGGACCTTCTGCCAAGGTGACCAACAGTGTGGCTGCCAACAACATAGTGAACCTCACTGATCAGTCAGCATGGGGATGCCGCGTTATCGGTGGTTACAAGAACGATGCTGCTGAGCCAACCATGAGGAGTAATTTTGCTCTGAGCACCATGCAGGTGTCACTGAACAATGTACCTCAGAAGAAGACGGATGACAACATCGAAGGTGTTGCCAGAACCGCCGAGGAGTTGATGAGCGAGTCCATCTATAAAGGTCTTGGCTGGGAAATGACAAATGTATGGGCAATAGAGGAGGGCACTGGCTATCCCACTCTGCGCCAAAGCGCAGAAAGTCCCTCGTTCCCCGGTGGCGATGATACAGGTAACGGTGGTGAAGATATAGATTCGCCCACCAACAATATCCTGGAGACGGATATCAGCAAGATCGCAAACGTGGTCTATACAAGCAGACTCACTGTGAAAATGGGCAATGACTTCGTTCTTCCCATCAAGATGAAGAGCGAGAAGGAGGAAATCGTTGGTTTCCAGTGCGACATCTATCTTCCCTCATGTGTACGCCTGGAGATGAACGCACGCGGCAATGTCAAGGCTCCCACATTCAATGCAGAAGCCAATCGTACCAGCCTGGATTACCATACCATCAGTGCTGCCACCCAGCCCGACGGTTCCGTACGCGTGCTCTGCTATTCTACTGAGAACGAGCTGATCATCGGCACGGACGGTACAGTCTGTGACTTCAATGCCACACTTGCTGCAGACGCCCAGCCCGGAGAATATGCCATCAAATTCAAGAACATTACCATGACCACGGCAGCTTCCGTGAAGTATAAGGTAAGCGAGGCAACCTTTGCACTCTGTGTTCCCAGTTATGTCAAGGGCGATGCAAATGGTGACCAGGAGATAGACGTGGCAGACATCTCTACAACTGCCAACCATATCCTGGGCAATGAGGCCGAGAACTTTGTGAAGGAGGCAGCCGATATGGATGACGATGACGTGATTGACGTGGCCGACATTGCCGGTATTGCCAACCTCATCCTTTACGGCGATCAGGCAAGCGTGAAGGGACAGAACAAGGTGGCTACCCGTGCCGCTGCTACACCCTCCCTGGGCGTTGCTTCATTCAAGGTAGAGAGCGGTGCCACAACAGCCAGTCCTACCCTCAACCTCAGCAACGCTGGCTATGAGTTCTGCGGTTTCCAGTGCGACATGTATTTCCCCGATGGTATCAGTTGGGCAAAGAACAGCCGTGGCAAGCTGTCTGCTCCCACCTTCAATGCCGAGGCCGACCGTACCAGCAGCGAGTATCATACCGTAAGCGCTGCCCTGCAGGCTGATGGCGCAGTTCGTATCCTCTGCTACTCCAACGAGAACGAGATATTCCTGGGCGAGGATGGTGCTATCCTGAACCTGCCCATCACCTTCGACGGCAATCTGGTTGACGGGACCTACGAGGTGGCCATTAAGAACATCGTCCTCACTACTCCTGCAGCCAGCAAGATCACACCTGCAGAAACCTCCTTCGGGATTACCATCGGCAATCCCAGTGTGGAGATTGCCCTGACGGATGGCTCTGCATATACCAATACAGCCAGTCAGCAGGTATCCAAGCTCACCTACACCCGTACGTTCAACAATACCAACTGGCAGCCTCTGTATGTACCCTTCTCCATGCAGTACAGCGACTGGGCCAGTCAGGGATTGGAGGTGGCCCGCCTGAACGGATTCTACGAATATGACGACAATAAGGATGGTAAGATTAACCGTTCTGCCCTGGAGGTGCTGATGGTGACCGAGGGTGAGGGTGCACTGATACCCAACCATCCCTATATGATCCGTGCCAACGCCACGGGTACAAAGGACATCGTGGTGAACAACACCACTCTGTATCCCGCAGAAGAGAACGTTGGCGACTGCTCCACCTTTGAGACGAAGTACAGCTTCACAGGTACGTATGGCACCATGACCCAGAGTGAATTGGCGGCCATGGGAGCCTACATCATGGGCGGTGGCACACTGACACCCAGTGCCGGTGCGCTGAGGCCTATGCGATGGTACATGACACGCGAGAGCCGTGGCGGACAGTTGCTGCCCGTGCTGAAAGAGATCAAGGTCTTTGTACAGGGTGAGGAGGATGCCCTGGACTTCGTGAACGCCGAATCCGAGGAAGGTGCCACCTACAACCTGATGGGCCAGAAGGTGAACCGTGAGGCCAAGGGCATCACGATCAGGAATGGCCGGAAGTACGTAAGATAAAACAGACCGTCGGATTGCTTCACAAGGGGCAATCCGACGTCGCTTTACTCCCCTTCAGGACTGCTGGAAGTGATGTTCCAGATGAAGGGTGAGGTGAAGGGTTAGTGAAGGGTAGGTGAAGGGTTCGCCTGCCCTTTGTCATGCAAAAGCCCAGCGTTTGCTTGGGTTTCGGACCAAGGAGGTGAAGGGATGAAGGGTTACGGACCATGATGGCGCAACGGGATGAAGGGGCAGGGACGGTTGTCAGGATGCCTTTACCTTCTCCCCTTGAAGAAGTCCTTCATCTGCTGGGCACATTCTTCCTCCATCACCCCCTGCACGACTTCAGTCCTGGGATGCAGGGCCTGGGGAGCGAAGCGCTGGTAGCCACGTTTCTCGTCGGAGGCACCGAATACGAGGCGGCCGAGCTGCGACCACCCCAAGGCACCGGCACACATGATGCAAGGTTCGACGGTGACATAGAGGGTGCAGTCGTTGAGGTACTTGCCACCCAGATACTCTGCCGCAGCCGTGATGGCCTGCATCTCGGCATGGGCGGTGACGTCGGTCAGTCGCTCGGTGAGGTTGTGGGTCTTGGCAATGACCCGGTCGCGGCAGACCATCACGGCCCCTACGGGTATCTCGCCTTCCTGGCTGGCCAGACGAGCCTCATCCAGGGCTTTGCGCATATAGAAATTGTCGTCCATGAGGTATGATATTATCAAGAATGAAGAAGGAAGTATGAAGAATGAAGAGTCATACGGTATATTTTTCATTGTTTCGTTCGCAAAGTTAGTTTTTTTTCCTTAAATTTGCAAGTAATTAAGTCTGGTGGGTGTCGTCATTTCCCACTGAAAGGTCATGAAGATGGACAAAGAGGTTGAGATCATACGCTTGGAGGAGGCCGATTCCACCAACAACTATCTGCAGAGCCACCGCAGCGAATGCACGGCACCTGTCACACTGGTCACTGCCGAGTATCAGTCGGCTGGACGGGGTCAGCGTGGCAACTCGTGGGAGTCGGAGCGCGGCAGGAACCTCGTATTCAGTCTGCTGGTTCATCCGGACTTGCCCGTAAGCCACATCTTCTCCCTCTCCGAGGCCTGTGCGCTGGCCATCCGGGATGCACTGTCCACCTACACCGAAGGAATTGAGGTCAAGTGGCCCAACGACATCTACTGGCATGACCGGAAGATAGCAGGCATCCTCATTGAGACAACCCTGACGGGCAAGCGGATTGAGGACGGCATTATCGGCGTGGGCATCAACATCAACCAGGAACGCTTCCTGAGCGATGCCCCAAACCCCGTTTCCCTCCTGCAGATCCTGGGACACGAAACGCCCCGTGAGGAGGTA
The DNA here is from genome assembly GCA_045599425.1 of Bacteroidaceae bacterium. Lineage (GTDB taxonomy): Bacteria > Bacteroidota > Bacteroidia > Bacteroidales > Bacteroidaceae > Physcousia. Next base: position 7,238 of record JAZRVZ010000237.1, read on the forward strand.
CTGGAGCGGATCATCGCCTGTTTCCTGGCCAACCGGGAAGACCTTGAAGAAGGCAGATTCGACGCCCTTCACCAGCGTTACATGCAGGTGCTCTACCGCCGCCAGGGTTTCCATCCCTATCGTGACGGACAGGGGCCCTTCCTGGCCAGGATAGTCGGTGTGGAACCCACGGGTCACCTGATACTGAGGGATACGGAAGGAAAGGAGAGGCGCTACGCATTCAAGGAAGTAGAGACCATAAGAGAATAAGAAATCCAGAAAATAACAGAACAGGAAAAATGGCTAAGTTCAACAGAATTCTTTTGAAGCTCAGCGGCGAGAGCCTGATGGGCGAGCAGGGCTACGGCATCGACGTAAAGCGCCTGAACGAGTATGCACAGCAGATCAAGGAGGTTCACGAGATGGGCGTACAGATCGGCATTGTGATTGCTGGCGGCAACATCTTCCGCGGCCTGACGGGTGCGGGAAAGGGTTTCGACCGTGTGAAGGGTGACCAGATGGGTATGTGTGCCACGGTGATCAACTCGCTGGCCCTGAGCAGTGCCCTGGAGGCCATCGGTGTGAAGACCCGTGTACTCACAGCCATACGCATGGAGCCTATCGGCGAGTTCTACAGCAAGTGGAAGGCCATCGATGCCATGGAGCAGGATGAAGTGGTCATCATGAGTGCCGGAACCGGTTCTCCCTATTTCACCACCGACACGGGCAGCAGCCTGCGCGGCATTGAGATCGAGGCGGACGTGATGCTGAAAGGTACACGTGTGGATGGCATCTATACGGCCGACCCCGAGAAGGATCCCTTCGCCTCCAAGTTCGATGATATCACCTACGAGGAGGTCATCTCACGCGGCCTGAAGGTGATGGATATCACGGCCACGGCGATGTGCATGCAGAACAACCTGCCCATCTATGTGTTCAACATGGACATTGTGGGTAACCTGAAGAAGGTGATGAAGGGTGAGGAGATCGGAACCCTCGTACATAACTGAAGACATCCCGCCACTCCTTGATATGCACCCCGGAAGTCAGACAAAGAACTTTCGGGGTTGCTTCATCTCAGGGGGTGGGATGTGGTTTCCTGATATGGGTTGACTGCCTTATTCCTCATTCGCCCCAGCTGCTGCGATCCATATTGCGGTAGCCAACAGCCTCGCCGATATGCCTGGCCCGGATTTCCGCACTGCCCTCCAGGTCGGCTATCGTGCGCGCTACGCGTAATATTCTATCGTACGCACGCGCAGAGAGCTGGAAGCGGTTCATGGCCTGGCGCAGCATCTCTGCATCCTCGGGTGAAGGGGTGGCATACTGACGCATCAGGGCACTGTTCATCTGGGCATTGCAATGTATGCCGGGATAGTCCCTGTAGCGCTCCTCCTGAATCTGACGGGCACGGACGACACGCTCGCGGATCGTGGACGAGGATTCACCAGGTGCCGCCTGTGAAAGCTGGTCAAAGGTAAGGGGAACAACCTCGATCTGTATGTCTATGCGGTCAAGGAGCGGACCGGAGATCTTGTTCAGGTAACGCGTTATCTGTCCCGGTGTGCATACGCAGGCCTTGGCCGGATGGTTGTAATACCCGCAGGGGCAGGGGTTCATGGCTGCCACGAACATGAAGTTGCACGGGTAGCTCACGCTATACTTGGCGCGGGAGACATTGATGCAACGGTCCTCCAGGGGCTGGCGCAGGACTTCAAGAACGTTCCGGGAAAACTCTGGCAGCTCATCCGCAAAAAGCACACCATTGTGTGCCAGACTGATCTCGCCGGGCTGGGGATTGATACCCCCGCCGACCAGGGCAACCTGGGAGATGGTATGGTGCGGGCTGCGGAAGGGACGCTGGGCAATCAGCGAAGTTCCGCTCTTCAGGCTGCCGGCCACACTGTGAATCTGCGTGGTCTCCAGGCTCTCACGAAGTGACAGGGGAGGCAGGATGCTGGGCAGACGCTTGGCAATCATACTCTTTCCGCTGCCCGGAGGGCCGACCATGATGACATTGTGACCGCCTGCTGCCGCAACCTCCATGGCCCGCTTGACATATTCCTGTCCCTTGACGTCCGCAAAGTCATACTCAAAACTACCCTGCTGGTCATAGAACTCCCTGCGCGTATCAATGACCGTGGGTTCTATCACAGGCATGCCATTAAGCAGACAGATAACCTCTGTCATGTTGCTGGCACCATAGACCTGGATGTTGTTTACAACGGCTGCCTCGCGAATATTCTGCCGGGGAACTATCAGTCGCTCGTAGCCCATTTCTCGGGCTTTCACGGCAATGGACAGTGCCCCACGGACAGGTTGCAGCGATCCGTCCAGACTCAGTTCGCCCACCAGCATGGTGGTGTGGAGCAGATCAGGCTTCACCACCCCCTCCGTAGCCAGGATACCGATGGCCAGGGGAAGATCGAATCCGGATCCTTCCTTCTTTACGTCAGCAGGGGCAAGGTTGATCGTGAACTGCTTCGTGGGGAACTTGAACCCACTGTTGTGTATGGCCGCAACGATACGCTCGTGGCTCTCCTTGACCGCATTGTCAGGCAGACCCACCAGATAGAACTTGAATCCGGGTGCGGCATTGACCTCTACCGTTACGGGTATGGCATCCAGTCCCTGCAGGGAGGCTCCGAGTACTTTGACCAGCATGTTCTGTGTTCGTATTCTATTGCGTATTTGAAAAAACCGTTGCCGGAGGATAGGATTGTCCTCCTCCGATGACGGGAATCACTTGTGGGAGGCTTCCGTCAGTGCCTTGAAAACCTCATGGTCGGCATATCGTATGCGACCCTTTTCGTCTACCAGGACAGCCATGGGCAGACGGGTGATGCCCAGCTGTCTGACAAGCGCACCCTGGAATCCCTGATAGTCACAGCAGACCGGGATATTCAAGGCAGAGTCACCGCGTGTCACCTTGAAGGTCAGACTATCTACGTCCAGGCTGTAGCTGATGACCCGCAGACGGTCGTTGCTGGCCAGGGAATCCGCAATGATATCATGCGTTGCCTGGGTACTGCCCAGCCAGCCAGCCCAGAAATAGACAAGCAGCTGCTTGCCCTTATAGTCAGAAAGCCGCAGATGGACGGAATCCGTGGTCAGAAGGTCAAAGTCCGGCATCACCTGTCCCTTCTGCAGGGCATAGCGCTGCTGCACCCTGCCTCCCAGCATGGCCACGTCATTGTCCCTGGGAAGCGCCTTGCGCATGACTTCATAGAGACGCTTGACACTATCGGCCGGCAATGGGGACACACACTGTAGGAAATGCCGTTCAAGGAGATAGAGCGAGACCGGGCTCTGCGGGTGCTGACGGATAAAGGCTGCTGCCGAACGGCGTATGGTGGCCGTATCGTTGTCCGCCAACTGCAGCCGGAACTCCGTGTACAACTCATTTTCCTCATTTCCGGATACCTTGACCCTGGAGAGGTTCTGGGCATCACCATCGATCACGATGTCATCTCCGCTATGTCCCCAGAGTACCAGCTCGTCATCGTTGGGATAGAGAATATGATAGGTGGCACTGCCCACCAGGGGGGTCTGGTACTCAAACTCAGCATGCAGGATGTGCAGGGTATCCACGATATCCAGTCCGCCATCCGTGCTGTAGATGAGGAAATCGGCCTGATCCAGATGCGAATATTCACCGCGGATGCGGAGTTGCCCCTTGGGCACCCCGCATCCTACAAGTATGGCAAGGAGAGAAACTCCCCAGAAATATCGCATTTTCCTGCCTCGCAAGTCCATAACCTGGCAAAACTTACTTTACCAAAGCCTTGATGGTGCTGGCGTACTGGGCGAACTCCAGGTCGCGGGCAGCACGGGCAGCAAGCTTGGGATCCTTCTGGATAGCCTCACGCAGGTTGGTGGTCAGGCCGGTGGTGTCGTTGGTACGGGCAGCCACGATGGCCTTCAGGTAGCTGGTGATGGCATCTGCGTTCTTCACGCTGGCCAGGGTCTGCTTGGCTGAGGCATAGTCTTTGTTCAGGATCTGAGCCAGGGCTGCAGTGTTGTTGCCGGTCTTTGACAGGTTGGAGGCAGCCTGGGTATAGTTGCCCTTGGCCAGGTTCAGCGCACCCATAACCTCGTTGAAGGCATCTGCACCGCTACCCTGGGCCAGGTACGTCTCGGCCTGCTGTGCATTGCCCTGGGCCAGAGCCATCAGGGCCAGATTGGTGTTGACGGGCGCAGCAGAGCGGTTCACGCCCTGAGCCTTGGCCAGGAACTGCTGAGCCTTCTGCATGTCACCCTGCTGGTAGGCCAGCTGTGCGATGTTGTTGAAGGCACGGTAGTCCGAGGGATAGAGCTGGGTGGTCTTCTGGTACCAGGCCTCCTTCTCGGCGGCGGTCTTCATCAGGGCACCGGCTCCGTAGAGCATCTCCTCCACGCTCAGCTTGCTGGCATCAGACTTGTACTGAGCCACAATCTGCTCGTCGCTGCGACCGATGATGTCATAATTCACGATCAGGCGGGCACGACGCAGCTCAGGCAGGATACCCTCCTTGATGTCGGTATAGATCTCGCTCATGTTGCTGATCTGCTGCTCACGCTCCTCAGGATCCTGATACATGCTCAGCACACGGAGGATGACAGCCTTGTCCTGCAGGTTGCTCTGGCTGATGAGCTGCTGGAAGCCCTCCCAGTCCTCTGCAGTGAACTTGGTGTCCACGTCTGCATCCATCTTGATCTTCTTCAACTCCTTCTTCAGATAGTCGGCACTGACATCCTGACGGCGCTCTGCCAGCTTCTCATTGAATTCAAAACGACCATCGGGACTGGCGTAGGCACTTACCTCAATACCGGCCAGCGCACGGGTCTCCTCGTTGTCATTGATCTCCTTCAGGATCTTCACCAGGTCGGCCACGCTGACGCTCTTCAGCTCGCTGGCACGCAGATTGGCCTGGGCAATGAGGAACTTGATGTTAGCCTCCTGCTTCTGGCGGATGACGCGCTGATAGGCATCGGGAGCCAGGGCACCGTTGGACGAAGCCAGGCAGCGGCCCAGCAGGGCACTGGTGCCAACCACGCCGTAGCCCACCTTCACCTCGGGTACGGTGACACTCTTCTTGCCCACCTTGGCATCAAAGCGCAGATAGAGGTCGCTCTCCATCATCTCGTCGGTATACTGCCAGCTGGACTTCATCATGTAGTTGCCACCCACCTTGTAGTTGATGGTGGTGGCATTGCCCTCTACCTTCTCGCCCTGGAAGGCAGCGCTCTGGCCTACGGCCTCGCCGCCCTGGAACTTCAGTACGGGAGTCACGGTCACCATGGCCTTCTTCTTCATGTACTTTTCGGGGAAGGTACCGTTGATCGTGGCGGGAACCTGTCCGCCTACAGCCTCCAGGGGAGTGGGGTTAACGGTAAAGTTGTCGGCAGAAAGAGCGCCGAGCTTCTTGCAGCCGGTGAGCATCAGCGTGCTGCCAGCCATCAGGAGAACCAAGTTTTTCTTCATTTCTGTAAATATCTTTTTGTTTATTATATAAATTCAATATTTATTGTGGGTGCAAAGATACAAAAAAAAGATGATACGGCGAAGTGTGGGCCTGCAAAAATCAATTTTCAGTCTCATTTGCCCCGTTCCGTGAATTCCAGCGTATGTTGCGCGGATGGTGTTCCAGGATCTGCTCACGCAGATGGGTGCGGTCAATGTGGGTGTATATCTCCGTCGTCGCAATGCTTTCATGGCCCAGCATGGCCTGGATGGCCCGGAGGTTGGCCCCGCCCTCCAGCAGATGGGTGGCAAAGGAATGCCTGAAGGTATGCGGCGAGATACTCTTCTGGATACCAGCCAGTTCCGCCAACTGCTTGATACGGACAAACAACGTGATCCGACTCAGTTTCGTACAACGACGCATGGACACAAACACATAGTCCTCATGCCCGGGTTTGACATTCAGCCGGGCACGCTCCTCAAACCACTCCCGTATACACTGGACGGCCACCTGGGAAATGGGTACAAGACGCTCCTTGTTTCCCTTGCCATGAACCCGGATGTACCCCTCGTCCAGGTACAGGTTGCTGATGAGCAGCTCACACAGTTCGCTGACGCGCAGTCCGCAGCTGTAGAGCGTCTCGATGATGGCATGGTCACGACGGGCCTCCCGCATGGCGGGGTCGATGGCCGCGATGATGGCATCCACCTCCTCGGTCGAGAGTACGTCGGGCAGATGCTTGCCGATATTGGGCGAGGCCAGGAGTTCGGTGGGATCGGTCTCAATCTCACGCTCCAGCACCAGGAAACGGTAGAAGCTGCGCACACCGCTCAGGATGCGTGCCAGGGATCGGGGGGCGACGCCCAGATCATGAATCTGTGCGGCAAACTGATCCAGCTGTTCCAGCGTGATCGTACGGAAGTCGATGCCCTCGTCGCCCAGGTAGTTGATCAGTTTCTGCAGGTCACGGACGTATGCATCCAGCGTGTTTCCGGTGTAGGAACGCTCCAGTCGCAGATAGCGGATGTAGCGTTGCACGATGGGTCGCGGAACGGCCGTTCCACAGATCTGTCCAGCCTGCGGTGTGTGTGGGAAGGAGTTCTTCATGTGCCTGTCACAATTCTCGTATCATTTTTTGTTATTTATCACCATCATCCATGCACCTTTGGCCTTTGACCGGATGCACTTTGGCACGGAAAGGCAAACTTTCAAAGCATTTATTTTGTTATTCGCCCGCTAATTCGTACCTTTGACGTCGCAAAAATAGCAAAAAGATGACGAAAATACAAATTATTAACGGTCCTAATCTCAACCTCCTTGGCAAAAGAGAGCCCGGCATATACGGCAATCAGGGTTTCCAGTCCTACCTGGAGCAGTTGCGCAGCCGCTATCCCGGCATCCAGATCGACTACTACCAGAGCAACCACGAGGGCGGTCTGATTGACAAGATACACGAGGTGGGATTCAGCTATGACGGCATCGTCCTGAACGCCGGTGCCTACACCCACACCAGCGTGGCCCTGCTCGATGCGCTGAAGGCCGTCAGCACCCCCGCCATTGAGGTACACATCAGCAACGTACACCAGCGTGAGGAATTCCGCCACAAGAGCCTCATCAGCGCAGGTTGCAAGGGTGTCATCTGCGGATTTGGACTGGACAGCTACCGCCTGGCCATTGAGGCGCTGACGGAAATTGCAGAGTAAAGCACGAGGAATTCAAAGCAAAGCGTGAACAAAACCATGGACCTCGACCAATACATCCTGGAGCACATCGACGAGGAGGGCGAGTACCTCCACGCCCTCTGGCGCGACACGCAGCTGCGCCTGGCCTACGGACAGATGGCCAGCGGTCACCTGCAGGGCCGCCTGCTCAAGATGCTGGTGGCAATGGTCCGCCCCCGCCGGGTCCTGGAACTGGGCACCTTCTCCGGATATTCCGCCCTGAGCATGGCCGAGGCGCTGGAAGACGGAGCCGAACTGCACACCTTTGAGGTCTTCGACGAACAGGAGGATTTCCTTGTCCCCTGGTTCCAGAACAGCGCTTACGCCGACAAGATACACCTCCACATCGGTGACGCCCTCGAACTGGTTCCCCAAATGGACGTAGAATGGGACCTTGCGTTCATCGATGCGGACAAGCGCGAATACGTGGAATACTACGAGATGGTGCTGCCCCGCCTCCGCCCCGGCGGTTTCATCATTGCAGACAACACCCTCTGGTACGGACACGTCACGGAGGAAAACACCCGACAGAGCGACCGTCAGACGCTCGGCGTAAAGGCCTTCAACGACCTGGTGGCCAAGGACAAGCGCGTGGAGAAGGTCATCGTGCCCATCCGTGACGGCCTCACCCTCATCCGCAAAAAGTAGGCCGGGCCACTCCCACCCTCGCGTCCGCCGAGCCACCGTTGCTTTTGCACCGCAAAAGTCATTCAACCACAAAACAAAGCAAGAAACATGGAAACAACAAGACAGAATAAGATTGCAAGACTCCTGCAAAAGGAACTGAGTGAAATCTTCGTAGCCCAGACCCGCCAGATGCGCGGCGTACTGGTCAGCGTGAGCAAGTGTCGCATCAGCCCCGACCTGAGCGTCTGCCGCGCCTACCTGAGCATCTTCCCCAGCGAGAAGGCCGAGGAGATTGTGGGCAACATCAACGAGAACCAGAAGCAGCTGCGCTTCGAACTGGGTCAGCGCGTACGCTTTCAGCTGCGCATCATCCCCGAACTGAAGTTCTTCGTGGACGACTCGCTGGATTACGTGGAGCACATCGACGAGTTGCTGAAGAAGTAAAACGAATTGAAATTTTCAATTTATAGTGTGAATTACGAGTTTTTCATAGCCAGGCGCTACCTCTTCTCCAAGAAGAGTCACCATGCCATCAACATCATCTCAGCCATCTCGGCCTGCGGTGTTGCCGTGGCCACGATGGCCCTGGTGTGCATCCTGAGCGTATTCAATGGATTTCAGGAATTTGTGGCCGACCTCTTCACCGCCTTTGATCCCGAAATTGAGATCACAACCGTAGAGGGCACAGCCTTCCCGTCCACAGACCAGTCCATCCAGGCCCTGCGCCGGTATGACAAGGTCAAGGTATTCTCCCAGTGCGTGGAAGGCAAGGCACTGGTCGTACAGGGCGGCCAGCAGGTGGTGGTGACCGTGAGGGGCGTGGAGGACAACTTCCTGGAGCAAGTCAGCGGTCAGGAACTGTTCTTCGGCACCGGATGTCTCATGCTGGAGGAGGGCGGCAAGGACTATGGCATCCTGGGCATACAGCTCGCCGTAAGAATGGGATTGCAGGCCGACTTTGACAAACCGCTCACCATCTACGCCCCCAAGAAGGGGGAACGCGTCAACCCCCAGAACCCGCTGAGCAGCTTCAATGCCCACGAACTCTACTCCCCGGGCGTGGTCTTCCAGGTCAAGCAGGGCAAGTACGACAGCAACTACATCCTGACCAGCCTGTCCTTCGCCCGCCAGCTGCTGGACCGCGAGGGAGAGACAACCTCCATCCACCTTCGCCTGAAGGACGGCACCAGCGTCAGCCGGGCCAAAAGTGAGATCCAGGATCTCCTGGGTCCCCGATTCCAGGTGCGCGACCGCTACCAGCAGCAGGAAGAAGTCTTCCACATCATGAACGTAGAAAAGTTCATTGCCTACATCTTCCTCACATTCATCCTCCTGGTGGCCTGCTTCAACATCGTGGGCTCCCTCTCCATGCTCATGATTGAAAAGAAGAAGGACGTGGATACCCTGCGCAACCTTGGAGCCACAAACCAGCAGATCTGCCAGATCTTCATGCTGGAAGGACGCATGATCAGCGCCCTGGGAGCCATCATCGGCATCATCATCGGCGTCACTCTCTGCCTCCTCCAGCAGGAATTCGGATTCATCACCATGGGCGATGCCGAAGGCAGCTTCATCCGCGAAAGCTATCCCGTCAGCGTACATCTCCAGGACCTCGCCATCGTCTTCATCACCGTCCTCATCGTAGGCTGGCTGGCCGTATGGTACCCCGTGCGCCATTTCAGCAAAAGCCTGCTCAGGTAACATCGCAGCTTTGCAGTGCGAAAGGTGATTCCCCCCGCCGGCGGGCACGTTCAAGTCCTTATGGCGACTGACGCCAGTCGACCGCAGGACTTCAGCAAATCCACCGCAGGACTTGGGAGAATCCGCCGCAGGACTTGGGAGAATCCGCCGCAGGACTTGGGAGAATCCGCCGCAGGACTGAAACGGATCACCAGAGAGATAATGTAAAAGGGGGTTGACCCACTTGCCACGGCACTGGGAGCCACGAACTGCACAGGTACCCCGGAAGCCAAACAAAACAACGGTGCCCATCAGCATCACGCTGGGAGGCACCGTTTCGTGTTGATATGCGTTTGTGTGCTTGTGTTGCACGGTGCAAAGGTACGCATTATTTGGGCAAAAAGGAGACGGATTTATGTTATGCAACACAAAATTAGGGCTTTTTTTGACTTACGTCAATTATAGGAATGGAAAATTCACTTTTCTTGCCCCGCTTCACTCTGCAAGCATCGGCATTTGACGCTGAGCACGTCACTTTGATTGCCATCCAAGTTACTTTTGTCCGGAAACACAAATTAAAACAAGTTTTATTTGATGGTTCACACACTTATTCGTATCTTTGTACCAGAACCCGCTACTTTATACCTAATGAAGTCCAAAAGCATGAAAAGACACATTCTGATACTTTGCGGCATAGCCGTAAGTCTTGCCAGCATGGCGCAACCCAGGGTGAATCTGACCCCTCGTCCCAAATCCATGACCACAGGGGAGGGAGAATTGGTGCTGCAAACCGGTTTCCGGGTCGGATATGGCAACCTGCCCGACAGTCTGGCACGCGAGGCAGCACGTTTCGTGAGTGATATCAATGCCTCCACCCCGCTGCAGGCCATGGCCACGAACAGTACCCACGGGACGATACAGATGGAGGTGGACGGGACACTGTCGGAGGAAGGTTACAGTCTGGAAATCAACAGCCAGGGGGCCACGCTGAAGGCACGCACCACGGCCGGATTCTTCTATGGATTCCAGTCGCTGAAGAAGATCCTGCCACCCAACGTCATGGCACGGGTACGGGATGGACAGACAGGCCGCTATGCCCTGCCGGCCCTGAGGATCGAGGATGAGCCGCGCTTCGGTTACCGGGGGTTCATGCTGGACGTCAGTCGCCACTTCTTCCCCTTGGAGGAGATCAAGCGTATGCTGGACGTGATGGCGGCATACAAGCTGAACGTATTCCACTGGCACCTGACCGACGACCAGGGATGGCGCGCCGAGATCAAGCGTTACCCGCGGCTGACGCAGGTGGGCAGCGTGGCCAGGGATGTGAGACTGAATCCCATGGACAGGGGTACGTACTGGCTGGGGCAGCCTTACGCTCATTATTATACGCAGGAGGAGATGCGCGAAGTGGTGCGCTATGCGGCCGACCGCCACATCCAGGTCTTGCCGGAGATTGATATGCCGGGACATTTCTGTGCTGCCATGGCCAGCTATCCGGAGTTCAGTTGTACACCGGAGGGCCCGCACAGCGTGCAGACGAACCAGGGTGGTGTGTATGCGGATGTGATGAACGTGAGCAATCCCAGGGCGGTGGAGTTTGCCAAAGGCATCCTGACGGAGCTGATGGAAATCTTCCCCTACCCCTACATCCACATCGGTGGCGATGAGTGCCCGACGAGTGCATGGGAGAAGAATGCAGAGTGCCAGGAGCGCTACCGGAAGCTGGGACTGACGAGCTACAGGCAGTTGCAGTCGCATTTCATCCAGGAGATCAGCAATCATGTCAAGGCGCACGGTAGGCAGCTCATTGTGTGGAACGAGAGTGTGACGGCCAAGGGGGCCGACCTGGACATCCTGGCGTCAACCGGAGCCACGGTGATGAGTTGGCATCCCTGCCAGCAGGGTGCGCGTACGGCTGCGGAGCTGGGTCTGAACACGATCATCACGGAGTATCACACGGCCCAGGGTGGCTATTATATCAATCGAAAGCAGGATCCGAACGACAAGTATGCTGCGGCTGGTGCGGGCGACGATACCGTGGAAGGTACCTATAACTATGTGCCGGTGCCCGACGGTGTACCCTCGGAACTGCGCCCGCGATACATCGGTGTGCAGGGTACGTTCTGGACGGAATGGGTGAGCGACGGTCCCTATCTGGAGTACCTGGCTCTTCCCCGTCTCATTGCCCTGGCAGAGGCAGGATGGACGCCTCAGGAACTGAAGGATTTCGAGGACTTCCGACAGCGCATGGCATTGGATCGCAAGATGCTGGACTACAACCACTATGAGTACGGAAAACATATTTTCAGGTAATCCCCTTTACGTCATGGCCAAGCCCGTCGGGGCGAGGTGCAATATGGCCTGTCAGTACTGCTACTACCTGGAAAAGGCCAGATTGTATGACGAGGTGCCCAGCCATGTGATGACGGACGAGGTGCTGGAGGAGTACATCAGGCAGTACATCCAGTCGCAGATGACGCCCGAGGTACTCTTCACCTGGCACGGCGGCGAGACCTTCATGCGACCGCTGAGCTTCTACCAGCGGGCCATGAAGCTGCAGAGTCTGTATGCAGAGGGCAGACCGATCAGCAACTGCATCCAGACCAACGGCACCTTGCTGACCCCTGAGTGGTGTCGGTTCCTGCATGACAACCAGTGGCTGGTGGGCGTGAGCATAGACGGTCCGCAGGAGTTCCACGATGAATACCGACGTACGCGCCTGGGCAAACCGTCGTGGGCAAAGGTAATGCATGGCATAGACATGCTGAACAAGTATGGGGTGGAATGGAACGCCATGGCCGTGGTGAATGATTTCAATGCCGACTATCCCCTGGACTTCTACCGCTTCTTCCGCGACGAACTGAACTGTCACTACCTGCAGTTCACTCCCATCGTAGAAAGAATAAAGCCTGCAAGTCTACAAGGCAGAGAGTCAACAAATTCCATCAACAGCAAACCATCAACAACAAACCATTCCCTTGCCCACCTTGGCGACACAGAAGCCACCCTGGCTCCCTTTTCCGTCAGTCCGGCGCAATGGGGTGACTTCCTCTGTACCATATTCGACGAATGGGTGAAGCGCGATGTGGGCGATTACTTCGTGCAGCTCTTTGATGCCACCCTGGCCAACTGGATGGGTGTGGCTCCGGGTGTCTGCACGATGGCCAGGGACTGCGGGCATGCCGCCGTGATGGAATTCAACGGCGATGTGTACAGCTGCGATCACTTCGTCTTCCCCGAATACAAGCTGGGCAACATCCGCCAGCAGACCATCTTCCAACTGATGAATTCCCCCAGGCAGCAGGACTTTGCCCGCATCAAGCAAGGCTGGCTGCCCACCCAGTGCCGCGAGTGTGAATGGCTCTTTGCCTGCAACGGCGAATGTCCCCGCAACCGCTTTGCCCACACCGCCATGGGCGAGCCTCATCTCAACTATCTGTGCGAGGGTTACCGAAAGTTCTTCCAGCACGTGGCCCCCTACATGGACTTCATGAAGCAGGAACTCCTGGCCGGACGCCCGCCCAGCAACGTTTCCGCCCTATCCAGGTCGGACTTGTAGGTAATCTTGAAGTTGTCGGCATCCCCCTCCACGACATGTATCTGCACCTCGGGCAGATAGCGGTGGATGACACTGCAGTCGTCCGTGGGCAGGAAGGCGGGATCCTGCAGGGCAAGGTCGAAGGCACGGCGGATGGTGCCGCGACGGAATCCCTGGGGCGTCTGTACGTTGCGCAACATGGCACGGGGAGGAATCTGGGCTATGCAACCATTCCCGTCCAGCTGGATGATCGTGTCGGTGGTTGGTACGGCCACATCCACCGCCTCAAATTCCCGCAGGGCCACCACACAGTCGTGAATGATGCGCTGACTGACCAGCGGACGCACACAGTCGTGGAAGAGCAGGTTGCAATCCTCATCGGGATAGGCCGCCAGGGCCGCCAGACTGCTGTGATAGCGCTCCTTGCCGCCCTGCAGCACATGTTTCACCTTGGTGTATTGGTTGCGCGCCACCAGTTCCTGCACATCCGTCACGAAATCGGCCCGCGACACAATGGCAATCTCATCAATATCCGCACTATGCTCAAAGGCCTCGATGCAATGCTCCATCACCGTCTTGCCGGCCACCTGCAGGAACTGCTTGGGCAAGTTTCCTCCCACGCGTGTTCCGCTGCCTCCTGCCAGGATAATCGCTACATTCTTCATCATTCAAATTGTTTTGTGGCCACAAAGTTACAAAAAAACGGCGAAACAACCGATTTGTGAATAAAAAATGCTAACTTTGCGAGAGGAACAACGGAATCTGCAGCAGGAAAGGGTGAAGCCCTGCCGGACAAGGCAAGAGATTTCCGTGCGTTCCGCGGTCAAACAAGAACACAGCGAACCCGTGAGCAAAGAACGTCCGTCCCGTGCAGCCGTTGCGATGTTTGTCTACAACCGGTTGGACAACACGCAGGTCACCCTGAAGCATCTCCTGGCCAACCATCAGGCAAGCGAGACGGATCTCTATGTTTTCTCGGACGGCGGCAAGGACGAGGTGTCCTGGGCACTGGTGGGCGACGTACGCAAGTACCTGCACGAGACGAAGCGTACCGTGGATGCCACACGGGCCCTGCACAGCATGACGATCATAGAGCGTCCCGTCAACTTCTACCTGGAGCGCAACATCATCGAGGGCATCCAGTATGTCCTGGAGCGACACGAGACGATCATCGTACTGGAGGACGACATCATGACCTCCCCCTACTTCCTGGAATTCATGAACCAGGCCTTCGAGGCCTATCGCGACGTGGAGCAGGTGATGCACGTCACCGGTTTCTCCAACCTCGACCTGCGACAGTCGCAGCAACGGGACTTCTACTTCTCGCCGCACATGAGCGGTTGGGGATGGGGTACTTGGCGCGACCGCTGGCAGAAGCACTTCCGGCACTACCAGTCGCGTGAGGAGGCCCTGCGTGGCCTGACAGACAGGGACATCAGCGCCATCGAGTACGGCGGCGTCTTCCCCTGCATGAAGAACCTCGACAAGCAGCCCATCCCCTGGGACATCTGTTGGGAACTGGCCATCCACCGGGCACAGGGACTCTGCCTCATGCCCGTGCATACCTTGGTCAAGAATATCGGTTTGGCGCAGGGTACGCACTACAGTTCAAGTCGGTGGCTGCAATACTACGAGTACGACCGCTGGCCGCTCTTCCAATCCCTTACCGTGACACGCGATGAGCATCCCGCAAGCAACGAGGACATCGAGCGCCGGATGAAAGCGGCCATCACGCACTGGGGTATCCGCTACACCTGGCTGGGCAAGATCGTTAGGTCGCCCCTGCTACTGTGGAGGAAGCTAAAGTCCCCCCAAAAACCAAAAACCTAAAGTCCTTACCCCCTAAAGAACCCGCCCCCCCCTATAAACACAATGCGCGTCCTAATCATCAATACCAGCGAACAGACAGGTGGTGCGGCCATTGCGGCCAACCGACTGATGGAAGCCCTCAACACCCACGGTGTGAAGGCCAAGATGCTGGTGCGCGACAAGGTGAGCAACCGTATCACCGTCGTACGCATCCCGCATTCCCCCCTGGAGAAGTGGTGCTTCCTATGGGAAAGGGCTGTTATCTGGATGCACAACAGGCTCAGTCGCAAGAACCTCTTCGGCGTGGATATCGCCAATACGGGATACGACATCACCCGCCTGTCCGAATTCCGGGAAGCCAACGTCATACACCTCCACTGGGTCAACCAGGGATTCCTCTCCCTGAACAACATCGAACGCATCCTGGCCAGCGGCAAGCACATCGTATGGACCATGCATGATATGTGGCCCATGACGGCCATCTGTCACCACAGCGCCGACTGTATGCACTTTCAGGACCATTGCCACGACTGCTTCCTGCTCAACCGTCCTGCGCCCAGGGACCTTTCCTACAAGGTTTTCGAGCGCAAGCGCGAGATGATGCTCCACGGCAGGGTGACCTTCGTAGGTTGCAGTCAGTGGATTACCAACCTGGCCCGCCAGAGTGCCTTGATCAAGGACCAGCGCATCCTGAGCATTCCCAACGCCATCCACTCCAGTGTATTCCATCCCACTCCACAGGCTGAGGCACGTCGCCAGCATGGCCTGCCCACAGAAGGAAGGCTACTGTTGTTCGGATCCCTGAAGGTCACCGATCCCAACAAGGGCATCCAATACCTCGTGGAGGCCTTGAAGATGCTCGCAGGGAAGGGCCTGACGGCCGATACGGGCATTGTGGTCGTGGGTACACAT
>JAZRVZ010000238.1:0-10602 GCA_045599425.1 Bacteroidaceae bacterium
GGCGACAAAGTTGTTATAACGCGTAGTAGTCTCTTGGACTTTTCAAATTTTCTTTTTAACGCAAATGCCCGTAAATTTCCCGTAAATTTTATCGTGAATTTTTTAATCCACTGATAATCATAAAAATAATTTACGAATCAATTCTCGGATAATTGACGGTAATTCGCGTTTAAAACTTTTATTGGACACCAGTGTTTTAAAATAATGATTTTTGATATATTTTAATATGACATTCTTGCCCCGCTACGCTCTGCAAGCATCCCTACGGGCTGAGCGGAGGTCGTCAAGACCGTCCCAAATGTAAGCATTACACTAAATCCACAACTGCCCTTCTTGTAAATATGGTAAATTTACCTTCACTTCCTTCACGCTGTATCTAACATGCAATGGATTAGGACGATATGGCGTGAAGGAAAGCGTGAATGTTGCGTGAAGGAAGTGAATGGTGCCTTTCGCTGAAAATGATGAATGGATGGTGTGATGGGTGGGTGAGGGGCGAGTGGTGGGCAGGTAATGGGCCGGTGAAGGCGTGAAGGAAGTGAAGGATGCGTGAAGGTAAAAAAGTTGGAAAACTTCACGCTATTATGCATTGAAACTAAGCAATATATGGTATGCGTGAAGGAAGTGAAGGAGAAAATATGCATTTTATTTGTTTATCTGGAAAATATGTTGTATATTTGCAGATGATGGATGAATTACAGTATGAAGTTAAACCAATAAGAGATGACTATGAATATAACACTGACAAGGAAGGCTTCTGACAAGACATCTGTAACCTACTCTGTTACAGACTATCATACGTTTATTGAGGCTGTGCGCAGCTGCAAGTACGGGGTGTATGGGGCGATGTACCGGGAGGACTTCCCCTATCTGGATGCTCCGGAGAACTGGCGTTCTTATGGACAGCTGTATCAGGTGATCGTGGCTGCAAAATATACGAAAAATGCCCAGGGTGATCCGGTATTCCGTTCGTATTCGGGCATTGTACCCCTGAAAGTGGAGGGTCTGGCGGATGAAACGGTGGTTGGGCGCGTGAAGCAGGAGGCTATGCTCCTGCCTCAGACGATGTTGGCCATGACGGGTACGGACGGCCATTCGGTGATCATCCTGACGCGTGCCGTTCAGCCCGGAATGCAGCTGCCCAGGACTGAGTCGGAGGCCGGTCTGTTCCATGTGAAGGCCTACCGGACGGCAGTTATGTGCTATGCATCGACCCTGAGCCGGCCCATCAGCGTGGAAAAGCCCGTGCTGGACATGCGCTTCCTGATGCCTTTTGACAGGGATCTGCTGGAGAATCCCGGTGCCGTGCCCTTCATCATCGAACAGCCCACGGAACCTGAGGTCCGCAGGATGGTGGATGGCCGCATCCCGGGCAATGTGATGCGGGAGAAGGCTGCGGCCTGGCAGGGTGTGTCGCTATACCAGGTCTTCAACGGCTGCTACGTCCGGGCCAGGCAGTCCATGACGAAGGAAGACTGGCTGCAGCCCCATGCGGCCATTGTGCGACTGGCACACGAGTGTGCCGAGACGGGATTGCCGGAGGAGGTGGCCACGCGCGAGATCCTCTTTCACTATTACAAGGAGGACCGGCAGGATGTGCGCTCTACCGTCCGTGCCGTCTACGAGGCTGCCGATCCGCTGCCGGGGCTGCATCCCGGCATGCCCAAGAAGCAGTTGGCCACCCTCCGTCTGCAGGAGTTCATGGGGCGCCGGTATGAGCTGCGGCGCAATGAAGTGACGAACCTGCTGGAATACCGTGTGCGCGACGGATTTGACTTCCGTTTCCACGAACTGACCAAGTATGACAGGAATACCATCAAGCATGAGGCGGCACTGGAGGGCATCGAGGCCTTTGATGCCGAGATCAACGGTTTCATTGAGTCCAACTACACGCCCCGGTACAATCCCATCGAGGAGTTCATAGGCGGCCTGGGCAAATGGGACGGCAAGCCGCGCATCGAGGAGCTGGCCGACCTGGTGCCTACCGGCAATCCTCACTGGAGGAGCCTGTTCCGTCGCTGGTTCCTGGGTATGGTGGCACACTGGATGGGCGTAGACCATGAGCATGGCAACAACACGGCTCCCATCCTCATCGGCAGGCAGGGCTACCGCAAGTCCACCTTCTGCCGTATCATCCTTCCGCCCGAACTGCGCGATTTCTTTACCGACAGCCTGGATTTCCGTACGAAGCAGGAGGCTGAGCGCTACCTCACGCGCTTCCTCCTTATTAATATAGATGAGTTTGACCAACTGAGCGAGTCGCAGTTTGCCTTTGTGAAGCACCTCTTCCAGAAACCGGCGGTCTCGATGCGCCGCATGTACAGCGAGGCCATCAGCCAACAGCGCCGCTATGCCTCGTTCATCGGCACCAGCAACCGTCGTGAGATCCTGCGTGATCCAACGGGCAACCGCCGTTACCTGTGCGTGGAGGTGACTGCCCCCATCCGCACGGAGACTCCCATCGACTACGGCCAGCTCTATGCCGAGGCCGTGGCGCTGATACGCAGGAACGAGCGTTACTGGCTGGACGACGGGGATGAGGCCCTGCTGCGCCAGTCCAACGGTGACTTCGAGGTGCAGACGCCCCTGGAGATGCTCCTGCTTGACCTCTTTGCACCTGCCCGGGAGGGTGAGGCGGATGCCGAACTGATGAAGCTGCCCCAGCTGATGGAGGACATTGCCCGCCACAAGGCCTTCAACCGCAAGACGATGAACAACATGGTGACGCTGGGCAAGGCCATGATAAAGGTGGGATTCGTCAGCAAGCGCAAGAACGACGGTACGTACTACTGGGTGAGGAGGGTTTAGCCCTCCCCATCCCCCTTTTATGGGGGCATTCCTCTTAGGGGTAAGTTCGTGGTTGTGATCCATAAGAAAAGTCCGTCGGTGGACTAAAATGCTGGGTAAAAAAGTCCGTCGGTGGACTTTTTGTTGTCTTCTTTGCCGAAAATAACGCTAAAAAGTCCGTCCATGGACTAAAAATCCGCATATTTTAGTCCACCGGTGGACTTTTTTGCTTATCTTTGCCGAGGTTTTGTTGCCGGCTTTGTTGCGTCATACGGTGTCCGGTGCATCCTGCCTTGGTTGATTCTTAAACTTATTCATTTCTATTATTATGAACAGATTACCCAAATTATTAGCCGTCCTGTTCACGCTGTTCCTTGTGGCTGGCGCAGTACAGGCAAAGGATTTCACGAGCAATGGAGTGACCTATCGTGTGGTCGATGAGAAGAATCAGACGGCCGAGGTCGTTGCGAGCGCAGGCAGCGCCTACCGCGATGCCGTTGCCATTCCCAGCAATGCCGAGGGCTATACCATCATCGGTGTGGGTTACAATGCTTTCGGTGGCTGTACGGAGCTGACCAACATTACTTTTGCTTCCAGCATCACCTACATCGGTCAGGCTGCGTTCAGTGGTTGTACGTCGCTGGGTAATTTCGCCTTGCCCAACAGCCTGACAAAATTGTCCAACAATGCTTTCTACGGATGTACTTCCATCACCGCCCTTACCCTCCCCGGTTCGCTGAGTGAGGTGGGAACCAGTGTCTTCTCGGAATGTACCGCTCTGGCCAGTGTCACGATGAAGGAAGGCATGGAGGTTGTGGGTACCAGCATGTTCTCTGGCTGCATCAACCTGACCGGCATCAGTGTTCCCAACAGTGTCAGCAGTATCGGTAGCAATGCCTTCTATGGCTGCAAGCGCCTTGCCACGGCCACCATCGGCAATGGCGTGAAGACGATCGGGTATCAGGCTTTCGGTAATTGTACCAGCCTTGAGAGCCTCGTGCTGGGTTCTGCCGTTACCGAAATCGGCCAGGCTGCGTTCAATGGCTGCTCAGGCCTCCGCCAGATCACCTGTCGCGCAGCAGAACCTCCCTCGCTCGGCAACAGTCCGTTTTCCGACGATACCTACACGGCGGCCGTGCTCTTCGTGCCCTTCAACAGTGTGGGTGCCTACCAGGAACATGCCGTCTGGGGAAAGTTCGCCCGTATCGAAGCCATCCGTGAGTCCGTTGTCCTGACCGTCAATGATGCCGAGCAGGGCTCGACGCGCATCATCCTGCGCGAGGTGGATCCCGTCCTGACCCTGGGCTTTGCCCCTGCCGATGGATGGGCTGTCAGCAGCGTGTCCTACAATGGCATTGATGTCACCCAGGAGTTGGTTGACGGCGAGTTCACCACGCCCAAGATCACTGCCAACGCCACGCTTACCGTCGTTTACGCTCAGTCCACCGGTGTGCATGCCGCCCCGGCTCCCCGACTGAAGGTGCGTGCCAGTGCATCAGGACTCAGTCTTGATGGCACGGAAGAAGGTACACCCGTACTGGTTTATAATACCGAGGGCCGCCTCCTCGCCTCTGCTACTGCCGAGGCTGGCATCACCAACGTCGCATTTCATTACGAGGGCGTTGTCATCATCAGGGTGGGCGAGTATGCCTACAAGGTAAAGATGTAAATAGGTCGTGTGTGGCCCACCAGTGGTCATGCGTCAATAAGAATACATTCAGGCCAGTGGTGACTCTTCGGTTGCCTCTGGCCTGAGTGCGATATGTCTGTGAAACTCTCCCCAAATATAATATAACGTGAGTTCGACGAAATCACATCTAATATGTTTTAGGCACTTTTGACGACGGTCAAAAGTAGATATACGCGGATTTGACTTCGTCGAGCTAAACCTTCACGGATCTTATTCTTTTTTCTCCGCCATGTGGCTGATAAATGGACTGAAAATATAACAATATAATCCGTGAAATCCGCGTAATCCGTGCCTAAATCGAATTCATCGAACTCACGTTAATATATTATAAGGTGTATTGTGCTTACACAACATTGTGTGATTGAAAAAACTGTTATCTTTGCGCCCGACAATCAAAGACTTCGTCTGCCGGATGGCAGTAAGAAGCAAATGCCAGGATGCTGTTTTGGACCCGGAAAAGACAAAAAAACAGGGAAAAGCTTTGCTATGTCAAAAAGTTGTAGTAATTTTGCGCCGCATTTTGGACAATGCACATTACAAACATTATTTAATTAAACAAAAAACAAAATGATCGTAGTACCCGTAAAAGAAGGCGAGAACATCGAAAGAGCTCTGAAGAAGTTCAAGAGAAAGTATGAGAAGACTGGTGTAGTGAAGGAACTCCGTCGCCGTCAGCAGTTTGACAAGCCCTCTGTTCTGAAGAGACTCGCCATGGAGCGTGCCGTTTACGTTCAGAAGCTGCAGCGCGTTGAGGAGTAATTCCGCCCGGAATTGCAACACGTAGCAAACAGAAGAAACAAGGATTAACAAAAAAAGCTGGCATTCTCTTGCGGATGTCGAAAATAATCCTTATATTCGTTGCCGAAAAGGCATGATGGGACGATATGTGGATAAAGGCTTTTGAAAACTACCTCCATTTCGAGAGGAACTGTTCCGAAAGAACCTATACCGCATACGCCAAGGACTTGAAGGCGTTCAAGGACTACTTTGAAACACATGTTGAGACACAAGGCATAGCTGAAGGCTGCGCGACAGGTGCGGATGACGTGCCTGGATCGGAGCGGATCTGGCTCGGCCTGGATCCGGACTGGGTCCGGAACTGGATGGTGGATGAGATGGACAGGGGGTTGTCCCCGCGATCCGTCAACCGTGAGCTGAGTGCCCTCCGTTCATTCTACCGTTTCCTGCTGAGGCGGAAAATGGTGAGCCGGGATCCCGTGTACAACATCCGGGGACCCAAGATGGAGAAGACGCTGCCCTCCTTTGTCCGGGAACAGGAGATGGATGCCCTGCTGGACGGTCCGTATTTCACGGCGGACTTTGAAGGCATGCGCGATCATTTCATCCTGCTGCTCTTCTACAGTACGGGCGTGCGTGTTTCCGAGCTTGTCGGAATAGACTGTATGGACCTTGACATGAGTCAGGGCATCCTGAAGGTCACGGGCAAGCGGAACAAGCAGCGGCTCATTCCCTTCGGGGAGGAACTGGCGGAGGAGGCAGGGGCCTATATGGAGGCCCGTGCCCGGCTGGAAACCATTGCACCGGATCAGAAGGCGCTCTTTGTCGAGCCCCAGAGCGGTAGGCGGATGACCAAGGAGAAGGTTGAGTCCCGGGTGAAGGAGTACCTGTCGCTCGTGACCACCACCAAGAGACGCTCTCCCCATACGCTCCGTCATAGCTTTGCCACCTCAATGCTGAATCATCATGCCGACCTACAGTCTGTCAAGGAACTGCTTGGTCATGAGTCTCTGGCTACGACGGAGATTTATACACATACCACCTTGGAGGAATTGAAACAGATGTATAACCAGGCTCATCCCAGAGCCCCTAAAAACAGCAACGACTATGGAGATTAGAATTCAAGCCATCCATTTCGAGGCCACGGAGAAGTTGCAGGACTTCATCCACAGGAAGGTTTCAAAGTTAGGGAAGTTCAGTGATGAAATAAGAAAGGTAGAGGTGTCGTTGAAGGTTGTCAAGCCTGAGACTGCCATGAACAAGGAAGTGGGCATCACAATGGCGTTGCCCGGTAACGAGATCAGGGCTGAAAAGATTGGCAACACATTTGAGGAAGCAGTAGACGATTGCTGTGACATACTGGCAAGACAGTTGTCCAAATACAAGGAAAAACAGAAAAATCACTAAAAATACGCTAAAAAGTTTTGGTGATTAAAAAAATATGCCTAATTTTGCAGTCGCTTAGCGTTACAATAAGCGTATTGTGACTGCAAAACAGGCAGAAGGGTAGATACCAGAGTGGCCAAATGGGGCAGACTGTAAATCTGCTGGCTTACGCCTTCGGTGGTTCGAATCCATCTCTACCCACGATAAAGGTTAAGGGTTAAGTGGGCCTGAAAAGCCATGAGCCATGAACACAAAACCATGAACCTTTTAAAAAATGCGGAGCTTTCCGAGCTGCGAGAGCAGACAGGCTTGCTTGATTTGCCGAGTCGTGAGGAAAGTGCCAAATTTAAAAAAATGCGGAAATAGCTCAGTTGATAGAGCACTAGCCTTCCAAGCTGGGGGTCGCGGGTTTGAGCCCCGTTTTCCGCTCTAAAATAACGATGATGCTGCTTTAGCTCAGTGGTAGAGCGCATCCTTGGTAAGGATGAGGTCCCGAGTTCAACTCTCGGAAGCAGCTCAAATCGTCAGACTTCAGTGAGACAAACATTTTATAATTATTAATAATTAAGTAACGCTATGGCAAAAGAGAAATTCGAGCGTACCAAACCCCATGTAAACATTGGTACTATCGGTCACGTAGACCACGGTAAGACCACTCTGACCGCTGCTATTACCACCGTATTGGCAAAGGCTGGTCTTTCTGAGGTTAAGTCTTTCGATCAGATTGACAATGCTCCCGAGGAGAAGGAGCGTGGTATCACCATTAACACCGCTCACGTTGAGTACGAGACTGCAAACCGTCACTACGCTCACGTAGACTGCCCGGGTCACGCCGACTATGTAAAGAACATGGTTACCGGTGCTGCCCAGATGGATGGTGCTATCATCGTAGTAGCTGCAACTGATGGTCCTATGCCTCAGACCCGTGAGCACATCCTGCTCGCCCGTCAGGTAAACGTTCCCCGTCTGGTTGTATTCCTGAACAAGTGTGATATGGTTGACGATGCCGAGATGCTCGAGCTCGTTGAGATGGAGATGCAGGAGCTGCTCGCTCAGTATGAGTTCGAGGAGGATACTCCTATCATCCGTGGTTCTGCCCTGGGCGCACTGAACGGTGTTGCTGAGTGGGAGGAGAAGGTAATGGAGCTGATGGGTGCTTGTGACACCTGGATCCAGGAGCCCGAGCGCGCTATCGACAAGCCCTTCCTGATGCCCGTTGAGGATGTATTCTCAATCACTGGTCGTGGTACCGTTGCTACCGGTCGTATCGAGACTGGTGTTGTAAAGGTTGGCGATGAGGTTCAGATCCTGGGTCTCGGTGAGGATAAGAAGTCAGTTATCACTGGTGTAGAGATGTTCCGCAAGCTCCTCGATCAGGGTGAGGCTGGTGACAACGTAGGTCTGCTGCTCCGTGGTATCGACAAGCAGGAGGTTAAGCGCGGTATGGTTATCACCCATCCCGGTGCCATCACTCCTCACAAGGGCTTCAAGGCTTCTATCTACGTCCTGAAGAAGGAAGAGGGTGGTCGTCACACTCCCTTCGGTAACAAGTACCGTCCTCAGTTCTATCTCCGTACCATGGACTGTACTGGTGAGATCCACCTGCCCGAGGGTATCGAGA
The DNA here is from genome assembly GCA_045599425.1 of Bacteroidaceae bacterium. Taxonomy (GTDB): domain Bacteria; phylum Bacteroidota; class Bacteroidia; order Bacteroidales; family Bacteroidaceae; genus Physcousia. The sequence continues at coordinate 8,223 of JAZRVZ010000238.1, forward strand.
TGGTAATGCCCGGTGATAATGTTGAGATCAAGGTTGAGCTCATCTACGCTGTGGCTCTGAACGTAGGTCTGCGTTTCGCTATCCGTGAGGGTGGTCGTACCGTAGGTTCTGGTCAGATTACCGAGGTATTCGATTAATCATCGACTATCAGATCTATAAGGTCTAAATAATAAAGGTTGAGAGTTTGAGTCGGAGACGGTCAAGTTCGAACATTCAACTCTCAACCTACTTACGGGAATAGCTCAGTTGGTAGAGCACTGGTCTCCAAAACCAGGTGTCGGGAGTTCGAGCCTCTCTTCCCGTGCTATAAAATAGAAAATATGAATATTATAAACTATTGTAAGACTTCATACGAAGAACTTGTTCATAAGACCACTTGGCCTAGCCAGAAGAAACTTATGGGTAGTGCGGTCGTTGTCTTAATTGCTTCCCTTTGTATCGCACTGGTCATCTTCGTTATTGATACCATCTTTGATCAGGGTATGGAGCTTATCTACGGTCTTGCTAAGTAATAACCGCGGAAGAGATCATGGCTGAAATTGAAATGAAATGGTACGTTATGCGTGCCATCAGTGGAAAGGAAGGCAAAGTTAGAGAATATGTAGAGGCATTGCTGGCTCAGGCTGGTGATTTCTCTGTTCATGTCTCTCAGGTCCTCATCCCTACGGAAAAGGTTGTTACCGTAAAGAACGGAAAGCGTACAGTCAAGGAGAAGAATTTTCTTCCTGGCTATGTGCTCGTAGAAACTGACATGTGTGACTCTGTTAGAGAGCAACTGCGAAACATTCCTAATGTTTTAGGTTTCCTTTCTGACACTAAGGGTGGCACTAAGCCTATGCCTTTACGCCCTAATGAGATTAGCAGACTCCTTGGCAGTGTTGATGAAATTCAAGAAAGTCCTGAGGATGTTGTTGTTCCATTTGAGGTAGGTGAAAGTATTAAAGTTACTGAAGGTCCCTTCAGTGGTTTTGATGCTGTTATCGAAGAGGTTAATAACGAGAAGAAGAAACTGAAGGTAATGGTGAAAATTTTCGGAAGAAAGACACCATTGGAACTTGGTTTTATGCAAGTTGAAAAGCAGTAAGATGTTTGTTACACATCAAAAATACTGCTTTCTGTTAAATATTTAAAGTATAAACAAAAATGGCTAAAGAAGTTGCTGGATTAATCAAATTGCAGATTAAAGGAGGCGCTGCTAATCCATCACCCCCAGTAGGTCCTGCTTTGGGTTCTAAGGGTATCAATATTATGGATTTCTGCAAGGCTTTCAACGCCAGAACTCAGGACAAGGCTGGTAAAGTCCTTCCTGTAGTGATTACTTATTACACGGATAAGAGTTATGACTTTATTGTTAAGACTCCTCCCGTTGCAGTACAGTTGCTGGAAGTTGCAAAGATTAAGAGTGGATCTGCTGAGCCCAATCGTAAGAAGGTTGCTTCTATTACTTGGGATCAGGTTCGCACAATTGCAGAGGATAAGATGCCTGACTTGAACTGCTTCACCGTTGAGGCTGCTATGTCTCTCGTTGCAGGTACAGCAAGAAGTATGGGTATCACAGTTACAGGAGAGTTCCCTGGAAAATAATTTAAACTTCAATTAAGATGGCAAAATTGACAAAAAACCAAAAGTTGGTAGCTGGCAAGATTGAAGCAGGGAAGGCTTACACTTTGAAGGAGGCTTCTCAGTTGGTTAAGGATATTACCACAACCAAGTTTGATGCTTCTGTGGACATTGATGTTCGCTTGGGTGTAGATCCTCGTAAGGCAAACCAGATGGTTCGTGGTGTAGTTTCACTGCCCAACGGTACCGGTAAGGTTGTTCGTGTTCTCTGCCTCTGTACTCCCGATCAGGAGGCTGCTGCTAAGGAAGCTGGTGCTGACTATGTAGGTCTCGATGAGTATATCGAAAAGATTAAGGGTGGTTGGACTGACATCGATGTTATCATCACTATGCCCGCTATCATGGGTAAGATTGGTGCTCTGGGTCGTGTTTTAGGTCCCCGTGGCTTGATGCCTAACCCCAAGAGTGGTACTGTAACCCCCAACGTAGCCCAGGCTATTCGTGAGGTAAAGCAGGGTAAGATTGATTTCAAGGTTGACAAGAGCGGTATCGTTCATACTTCTATCGGTAAGGTTTCTTTCTCTGCTGAGAAGATTGCCGAGAACGCTAAGGAGTTCATCGCTACTATCATCAAATTGAAGCCTGCTGCTGCTAAGGGTACTTATATTAAGAGTATTTATCTTTCAAGTACAATGAGCGCTGGTACCAAGATTGATCCCAAGGCAGTTGAGGAAATTTAAAAAAGTAGACAATCATGAGAAAGGAAGATAAAGCATTAGTAATTGCACAACTGAGTGACCTGTTGAAGCAGTATCCTCAT
>JAZRVZ010000239.1:0-8314 GCA_045599425.1 Bacteroidaceae bacterium
GTGCACCGGTTTCTATACCTCAAAGGAGAAGGCTTCTGCACACATCCAGGCTGGTGCCCGCAAGTGCGTTATCTCTGCTCCCGCAGGTAACGATCTGCCCACCATCGTTTACAATGTAAACCACACCACCCTGACCAAGGATGACAACGTAATCAGCGCTGCCTCTTGCACCACCAACTGTCTGGCTCCCATGGCTGCTGCCCTGAACAACTACGCTCCCATCTGCAGCGGTATCATGTCTACCATCCACGCTTACACCGGTGACCAGATGATTCTGGACGGTCCTCAGCGTAAGGGTGACCTGCGTCGTTCACGCGCCGGTGCTCAGAACATCGTTCCCAACTCAACTGGTGCTGCCAAGGCCATCGGTCTGGTTATCCCCGAGCTGAACGGTAAGCTGATCGGTTCTGCACAGCGTATCCCCACTCCCACCGGTTCTACCACTATCCTGGTTGCCGTTGTAAAGGGTAAGGACATCACCAAGGAGGGTATCAACGCTGCCATGAAGGCTGCTACCACCGAGAGCTTCGGTTACACCGAGGATGAGATCGTATCAAGCGATATCATCGGTATGAAGTTCGGTTCTCTGTTCGACGCTACCCAGACCATGGTTAGCAAGATCGACGAGGATACCTATCAGGTACAGGTTGTTTCTTGGTATGACAACGAGAACAGCTACACTTCTCAGATGGTTCGTACTATCAAGTACTTCTCAGAGAACTGCTAATCTCCTGTCTTCATAGGACACATATCATAGCCGCCCTTGGCCACGCCTTGGGCGGCTTCTTTTTTCCTGTCAGTCAGACATTGCGTCTGCATCCCGCATTGTCCTATCGCTGTTGCACTTCATTATAACGCATCCCGCATAGTCCATTCAGCATGATCATGAACTACGACCTTATTACCATCCTTGGACCGACTGCCAGCGGCAAGACGGATCTGGCTGCTCACCTGGCTGCACGTCTGGGTGACGCCGAGATTATCAGCGGTGATAGCCGGCAAGTGTACCGGGGCATGGATATCGGTACGGGCAAGGATCTGAAGGACTATACGGTGGATGGGGTAGAGGTGCCCTATCACCTGATTGACATCCTGGATGCAGGTGAGAAATACAATGTATTCCATTTTCAGCAGGATTTCTGGAAAGCCTATCATGACATAATCGGGAGGGGAAAGACGCCGATCCTTTGCGGAGGCACGGGCCTTTACATTGAGTCGGTGCTGAAGAGCTATAAGATGGTTCCCGTACCTGAGAATCCGGTACTGAGACGTGAACTTGAAGGGAAGTCGCTTGATGAACTGACGGGAATCCTGAAGACCTTCAAGACGCTGCACAATACCACCGACGTGGATACGGCCAAGCGTGCCATCCGTGCCATTGAGATCCAGGCTTACTATCAGGAGCAGCACATTGACGAGCGCGAGTTCCCTCAACTCAATAGTCTTACGATAGGCGTGGACATCGACCGCGATCTGCGGCGCCGGAAGATTACCAACCGACTCCACAAACGTCTGGAGGAGGGTATGGTCGACGAGATCAGGGGATTGCTTCAGAAAGTCCCTGCCGAAAACCTGCTCTACTACGGTCTTGAATACAAATATCTTACGCTCTACGTCCTTGGCGATTTGTCGTATGACGAGATGGTACGTCAGCTGGAGATTGCCATCCATCAGTTTGCCAACCGACAGATGACCTGGTTCAGGGGCATGGAAAAGCGTGGCACCCACATCGAATGGATCAATGCCACGCTACCGATGAATGATAAGGTTGAGCATGTACTGGAACTGATGTCCCGGTAACATCGACCTTCAGTCCGGCCTATCCTCATCCGAACTTGCTGACGCGCTCCAGGGCTTCCTCGTCAATGAGCTTGATCTTGCGGCCGTCGATGGCAATGAGCCGTTCCTGGGCAAAGGCACTCAGGGTACGTATGGCATTGCTTGTCGTCATGTTGGACATGTTGGCCATGTCCTCACGACTGAGGTAAATGCTCAGCGTGCAGTTGTCTTCCTCCACCCCGTAGGCATCACGCAGGAAGAGCAGGGCTTCTGCCAGTCGTCCACGTATATGCTTCTGTGTCAGGTTCACCGTACGTTCGTGAGCCGTGCCGAGATGGTGGGCCAGCTCATTCACGAAGAAACAGGCCAGGCCGGCATTGACGTGCATCATGTCGTTCAGCATGCTCAGTGACAGGTGGGCAATCTGTGCCGTTTCCATGGCCATTGCACTGGCCTGGTAATCCTGATTGGCAAAATAGGGCCGATAGCCCAGGTAGGCCTCGGGCAGGGCCATGCGAATGATGTGCGTCTTTCCTCCTGATCCTTCCTTGTAGAGCTTCAGTTTTCCGCTGATGACGAACAGCAGGTCATGAGGGCGCTCGCCCTCGTTGTAGACCTTCTCATGTTTCTTGTATGTCTGTATGCGTATGTTTTGCAGGACCAGCTTTCGCTGGTCTTCGGTCAATGTGCTTTCCAGTTTGGGCATCAGCTGCAGGACAGCCTCGTTGGATATGCTCTTCTTACCCATTTTAATATATAAATAAGGTGGAATCTTCGGGCAGACGCCAGCCTGTTGGATTATCGTGTGTTTTTTATGTTATGGTTAAAAAATAACTTTGGTAAGTTTTGACTTGGATTTTTCAATCATTACCATGTTATCGGGCACAAAATTAAACTATTTTCCCATATTGACCAAGTAAGAGTAGGGAAAATATGTGTCTTGCCTTCATTTTCTCGCTGATTTGTTTCCCCGTTTCGCATTTTTTTACTAATTTTGAGACGAGAAACATTATATTTAACCTTAAAGTAGACACAATAACCAATAAAACACAATTCGACTATGAGTTATTTACGTTTTGACAAGACTCAGATGACGAACTTGGAGGACTCCCTGAAGAAGGAGATTCTGAGAAGCAATCGTTCCGGAGCCTACTCATGTACGACACTTGTGGATTGCAATACCCGCAAGTACCATGGTCTCCTGGTTGTGCCCGTACCTGAACTTGACGACGAGAACCACGTTCTCCTCAGTTCGCTCGATGCCACTGTCATCCAGCACGGTGCGGAGTTCAACCTTGGTCTCCACAAGTACCAGGGCAACAATTTCAGTCCCCGTGGCCACAAGTACATCCGCGAGTTTGACAGCCTCAAGGTACCCACCACCATCTATCGTGTGGGCGGCGTGATCCTGAAGCGTGAAGAGGTGTTCCAGCATTTCGAGGACCGCCTCATTATCCGTTATACCCTGTTGGATGCGCATAGCGAAACCACCCTGCGCCTGCAGCCATTCCTGGCCTTCCGCAGCGTTCGCGAGTTCACCCATCAGAACGACCAGGCCGACACCAGCTACCATGCCGTGGAGAATGGTATCTCAACCTGCATGTACCCCGGCTATCCCAGTCTGGTGATGCAGATCAACAAGAAGAACCAGTTTGTGTACCGTCCCGACTGGTACCGCGGTCTGGAGTATCCAAAGGAGCAGGAGCGTGGCTATTCAGGCAACGAGGACCTGTTTGTTCCCGGCTACTTCGAATTCACCATCAAGAAGGGTGAGAGCGTGGTATTCAGCGCCGGCCTGAACGAGTGCAAGACCAGCGAGCTGGCCGGGCTGGCCGAGTTCGAGGTCAACGTACGCACGCCTCGCGACAACTTCTACCACAACCTGGTAAACAGTGCCCACCAGTTCATCGTTCATCGCGACAACGAGGACTATGTCCTGGCCGGTTATCCCTGGTTCAAGTGCCGTGCACGCGACATGTTCATCTCGCTGCCCGGTCTGACCATCACCAATGGCGAGTTTGACAAGTTCGAGGCAGTGATGAAGACCGCCGGGAAGGGCATCCGTGAATTCATGGAAGGCAAGCCGCTCAGCGTCAATATCTACGAGATGGAGCATCCTGACGTCCTCCTTTGGGCCGTATGGTGCATCCAGCAGTATGGTAAACTGACCGACAAGAAGACCGCATACGACAAGTATGGTCAGCTTGTCCGCGACATCATGGAGTACATCCATCAGGGCAAGCATCCCAGCCTGCAGTACCATGACAACGGCCTGCTCTATGCGCCAGGCGGACGAGAGAAGGCCATTACCTGGATGAACAGCTCATCCTACGGCCGTCCCATCGTTCCCCGTACCGGCTACATCGTGGAGGTCAATGCCCTTTGGTACAACTGTCTGAAGTTCAGTGAGGAGTTCTGCCGTTACAACAATGATCCCATGAATGCCGACCTCGTAGCCGCCGTGGCCGAGAAGACCAGACAGGGCTTCCTGGATACCTTCATGAACCAGCACGGCTACCTCCTTGACTACGTTGACGGCAACATGATGGACTGGAGCGTGCGTCCCAACATGATCTTCCCCGTTGCCTTCGACTACTCACCCCTCGACCTCAAGCAGAAGAAGGGCATCCTCGATATGTGTACCAAGGAACTGCTGACACCCAAGGGCCTGCGTTCGCTTTCACCCAAGAGCGGCGGCTACAACCCCATGTATGTCGGTCCCCAGCAGCAGCGTGACTATGCCTACCATCAGGGTACCGCATGGCCCTGGCTCGGCGGATTCTACATGGAGGCCTGCCTGCGCGTCTACGGTCGTTCGAAGATCGGTTTCGTTGAGCGCCAGCTCGTCGGTTATGAGGAAGAGCTCTTCTACCACTGTATCGGTACCATCCCCGAACTCTTCGACGGTAACCCGCCATTCCACGGACGTGGCGCCATCTCGTTTGCCATGAACGTGGCCGAGATCATGCGTGTTGTGAAACTTCTCGATAAGTATAATGAATATTAAATAAGGAGGAACGAAAGATGAAAGTTTTAATGTTCGGATGGGAATTTCCTCCCAAGATCTATGGTGGTCTGGCAGTTGCCAGCTACGGTATCACCAAGGGCCTCAGCCTCCAGGGTGATGTAGAGACGACCTTCTGTCTTCCCAAGCCCACTGGCGAGGAGGAGCAGTTCCTTAATATTATCAATATGAGTCAGGTGCCCGTTGCCTGGCGCGATGTGCAGTATGATGCCATCAAGGATCGCATGATCGGCCACAAGGCCGAGGATTACTTCCGCTTCCGCGATAACATCTATGCCGACTTCAACTACATGCAGGGTCTTGACGACCTGGGTTGCCTGCAGTTTGCCGGAGGCTATCCCAGCAACCTGCACGATGAGATCAACAACTTCTCCATCATCGCCGGCGTGCTGGCCCGTTCGGAGCAGTTCGACATGATCCATGCCCACGACTGGCTGACCTATCCTGCCGGCGTGCATGCCAAGATGGTCAGCGGCAAGCCCCTTTGCATCCATGTCCATGCCACCGACTTCGACCGCTCTCGCGGCAAGGTCAACCCCACCGTCTACAGCATCGAGAAGAACGGAATGGATCATGCCGACTGCATCATGTGTGTGAGCGAGCTGACCCGCCAGACCGTCATCAACCAGTACCATCAGGATCCCCGCAAGTGCGTGGCCATGCACAATGCCGTTTACCCCCTCAGTCAGGAGTACCTTGACATCCCCGAGTCACGCCGTCCCGAGGAGAAGGTCGTAACCTACCTGGGTCGTATCACCATGCAGAAGGGTCCCGAGTACTTCCTGGAGGCCGCCAAGCGCGTGCTGGATCGTACCCACAACATCCGCTTCTGCTTTGCCGGTAGCGGTGACATGATGAACGCCATGATCAACCTCGCTGCCAACTATGGCATTGCCGACCGCTGCCACTTCCCCGGTTTCCAGCGCGGCAAGCAGGTGTACGAGTGCTACAAGCGCAGTGATGTCTTTGTCATGCCCTCCGTCAGCGAGCCCTTCGGTATCGCTCCCCTTGAGGCCATGCAGTGCGGCTGCCCCAGCATCATCTCCAAGCAGTCAGGCTGCGGTGAGATCCTGGACAACGTCATCAAGGTTGACTACTGGGACATCGATGCCATGGCCGATGCCATGTACTCGCTCTGTACCAACGACTCGCTCTGGAAGCACCTCAGCGAGGAGGGTATCAAGGAGGTAGACCGCATCACCTGGGAGAAGGTAGGCCTGCGCATCCGCGAGTGCTACAACCAGCTCATCAGCCGTGGCTGGTTCAACAACGACGAATACCTGGCCGCCGTCAAGGACATCAAATAATTCACAATTCATAATTCACAATTCATAATATACCACCTTCCGCCCCATATTCAACAAGGCGGGACAAGCATATTAAGAAACCAAATTTAGACAAATATGAAAACCATTTGTTTATATTTCGAGATACATCAGCCCGTTCATCTGAAGCGCTATCGTTTCTTTGACATTGGTACCGACCATTACTACTATGATGACTACGAGAACGAACGAGCCATCACCGAAACCGCCGAGCGCAGCTACATTCCTGCCCTCAAGGCCATGCTGGAGATGACCCAGACCTACGGCAAGTACTTCAAGGTTGCCTTCTCACTCTCAGGTGTAGCCATCGAGCTGCTGGAGGACTATGCACCCGAGGTTATCGAGCTGCTCCAGGAGCTGGCCAAGACCGGCTGCGTGGAGTTCCTGGCCGAGCCCTACAGCCACGGCCTCTCATCCCTTGCCAACGAGGAAGTATTCCAGGAAGAGGTAAAGCGCCAGTGCAAGAAGATCAACGAGCTCTTCGGACAGACACCCACCGTGCTGCGCAACAGCTCGCTCATCTACAGTGACGAGATCGGTAACCTGGCCGGCCAGATGGGCTTCAAGGGTATGATTGCCGAGGGCGCCAAGCACGTACTGGGCTGGAAGTCACCCCACTTCGTCTACAGCTGCGCCTGGAATCCCAGCGTAAGCCTTCTGCTGCGCGACTATAAGCTCTCCGACGACATTTCACTGCGCTTCAACGACAGCAGCTGGAGCGAGTACCCCCTCATGAGCGACAAGTATGCTGACTGGATTGCCCAGCTGCCTCAGGAAGAGCAGGTTGTCAACATCTTCATGGAGCTCTGCGCCCTGGGCATCTTCCAGCCCCTCAGCAGCAACATCCTCGACTTCTTCAAGGCCCTGCCCGCTGCCTGCAAGGATCGTGGCATCGAGTTCGCCACGCCCAGCGAGATCATCGGCAAGACCAAGCCCGTCGCTGCCATGGATATGCCCGAGCCCGTTAGCTGGAACGACGAGGAGCGCGACACCTCATGCTGGCTGGGTAACGGCATGCAGCGCGAAGCCTTTGACAAGCTCTATCAGGAGGCCGGCCGCATCCTCGCCTGCCAGGATCGCCGCATCAAGCAGGACTGGGATCGCATCCAGGCCAGCAACAACTTCCGCTTCATGACCACCAAACCCATGAGCGTACACATGTACCGCAGTTTCTATGACAGCCCATACGATGCCTTCACCAACTACATGAACATCCTTGGCGACTTCATCAAGCGTGTACAGGATCTCTTCCCCATCGAGGTGGAGAACGACGAGCTGAATGCCCTCTACACCACCATCCACAACCAGGGCGCCGAGATCGCTGCCAAGGATACCGAGATCAGCAACCTGCGTGCCCGTCTGGCCAAGGTAGAGCCCAAGGCTGCCGAGGCCCCCAAGGCTGAGCCCGCAAAGGCCGAGCCTGCCAAGAAGACGGCTGCCAAGAAGGAGGCAGCTCCCAAGGCTCCCGCCAAGAAGGCTGCCGCTCCCAAGAAAGAGGCAGCACCCAAGGCAGAGGCCGTAAAGGTTGAGGCACCCAAGGCAGAAACCGTAAAGGCCGAGGCTCCCAAGGCTCCCGCCAAGAAGGCCGCCGCTCCCAAGAAAGAAGCTGCGCCCAAGGCTGCTGCCAAGAAGGCACCTGCCAAGAAAGCTCCTGCAAAGAAGTAATTCCGACGGAAATTTCTGATCACAAATACAATGTCCTCCCCCGCATTTTGCATGTGGGGGAGGATTTCTTTATACATGCCTGATTGCAAATCATCCTTCAATGATTCGCTACAAAAAGTACATTCAAAACAGTACAATATCTTGATTTGCTTACAATCTGTAATTTTATTGAACGCACTTTTGAAGACGTTCAAAAGTCGACGCAAAGACGCAAAGGTTTTTACTTATTTTGCCTCTAAATCTATTAAAATCTTTGCGTCTCCGCGTCTTTGCGTTATAAATTGAAAGCACGTTGAATACCTGTTTGACTATCTGGCTGCAGTTCAGTTTTTGGAAAGTGTAACTTTGTAACTCTGTAACTCTGTAACCGTAACAAATGAGGTTCTTCCGCTTTTCCCGTTGGTCGGATAGGTGACCTGTTGTCAATATAGTACAAGGAAAGAAGCCAAACTCCGTTATACATTTAAGATAACCACAAATTAAATATGTAACGTATGGAGTCCAGCTTCTTGTATCACGC
>JAZRVZ010000240.1:0-2275 GCA_045599425.1 Bacteroidaceae bacterium
CAGGGCAGCCTGGGTACACTTGTCCCTGCCCGAAGGGCAATAGCCCAGCTGGAACTTCCGGATAATGTCATCCCTGAATCCTCGCCCACGAAAGTAGGCCAGTCCGATGGGCCTGCCGTCCGGCGTGTCGTACATCTGCTCCTGGAACCACTTGTTGGCCCATTCGTTGGCAATGAAGAGGCTCTCGCGTTCCGTCTGGCTGGCCTTCTCCTCGGCAGAGAGTTCCCGTTCCTCCACGGTGATGCCGTACTTCTTGGCCAGCCAGCGCAGGGCATCGGGGTAGGAAAGCTGCTCGTGCTCCATGATGAATCCAACGGGATTGCCGCCCTTTCCGCAGGCAAAACACTTGCAATAGTTCTTGGCCGGTGACACCATGAATGAAGGAGTACGGTCGTCATGGAAAGGACAGAGACCCTTGTAATTGGCACCTGCACGCTTCAGGGTCACGAAGTCGGACACCACATCAACAATGTTGGCGGCATCGATAATCTTGTCTACGGTTGGACGGTCTATCATCTTGCTGAATCTGGGCTTACCTTTTCTTGCTTGCGTTTTCTTCCTTACCTTTTCTTGCCTACCTTTTCTGTGACGGTTTCGGTAAAGTTGGTTTTTACAATGTATTCGCTGCCGTCTGTGTCCGGCACAATGACACCCACCCATCCTTCGGGGAGATCCGGCATGCGTCTTATGCCTTTTGACATTTCTTGGGTTTTCTCCTTGCTGATGTTGCTGTAGTACACGATGATACGCTGATCCACACGTTCGCCCTTCCTGATGTCACGCATGTCGCTGGAGAAGGAGGTGAGGAGCTTGGCCGTCATGATGCTGTTGTTGTTCTGGCGTTCGCCGAAGGCCATCATCTTGCCGGGATTGGGGCTCACCACACCCACCTCGTTGTCTATGTTCACCCAATTTGTACGCATGAACCGGAAGTCGGCCCCGTTGCTTACGGTGACGTCAGGATTCCCGTCATTTTCACCGTAGTAGAACGTTCGCTGCTCTTTGGTCAGTTCGTCAACCGAAATGGCCAGCAGGCCACCCATCTCCGTGGTGATGCGGCAATCCTCAAGGGCCGTTACCCGGTCCATGTAGATGACGGCGTTGCCAGGGGTGGAGTAGAGACAGAAGCGATTGTTCAGCGTCCCCTCGTTGGTGTTCAGTTCCCCGTTCATCACAAAGGCATTACCTGTCAGCTGATATTGTGCCTTTCCTACGGGCACGGCATCGGTTCGCTTGCCCTGTACCCCATACCATCCCAGGAAGTTACCCGTATTGTTGGCGCGGAAAGGCACGATGATCTTGTTCTTGTCGGGACTGTTGGAGGCAATGTATCCCGTGTAGCTCTTCAGGCCCTGGCTCCATGAGAATGTCGTGAAGCGACTCTCGCTGGCCGCCCTCACCACATCCTGGCAGGGCAGCACCCTGGCCTGGCTGAACTTGCGGTTGAAGTCCTTCCATTTCGTGGGCTTCAGCTTCTTTGTGGGCATGACCTCATGCATCAGGTAGGTCATCATCACGCGATGAGCCTCCACGCCCATACGTCGGGCACCCACGTCGGCACGCAGCAGCCAGCTGCCATCTTTCGTTGTCTTCTGGCGCGCCTTGATATACTTGTAGGCCATGTTCTCCAGCATCAGCGCATTCGCATCGCGCTGGAAGCAAGCCTGCGTGGTGTAGCTCGTTATCTGGTCATACAGGAACAGGCTCCAGTCATTGCCGTTCGGCATGGCCAGCTCACCGTCGGCCAGCGCCAGCCAGTTCAGCACACTGTCCTGCACCTCCTGATTGTGATGCATCAGCGCATTCGTCTTCCACTTCTCCCGACCCGTCAGTCCCTGCTGGAACATCTTCAGTGCCAGGGCCGCCTCACCCAGTTCCTGCATCACCACGTTCTGGTAGCTGGTATGGAAGAGATTGTGGTTCTGCAACGTATAGTCATCATACAGATTCTGGCCCTTGTAAAGGTTCGCTACGGTTGTCTGGTCATAATCCGGATCAATGACGGTACGGTTCGTGGCATCGCTGGCATGCGAATAGCTGTTGATGGCAAACTCGCGCAGCCGCCCGAACCACTTAGGTGCCAGCTCATCGTCCGGGAAGAGTCCGAGGGTGGCAGCCAGGATGTCGGCCTCCCAACCGTTCTCCTCTGCCTTCGTGTCACCCGCAAAGCCAGTGGGAATGTCACGCTCCAGCTCGTAGTTGCACTCTGCCTTCAGCATGGCATGGATGTATCCACGTTGCCTTTCGCTCAGCTTGTCCCATTGGAAATAGGCCG
>JAZRVZ010000241.1:0-6798 GCA_045599425.1 Bacteroidaceae bacterium
CAGCCTCAGCCTCAACAGCCTCAACAGCCTCCTCAGCTACCTCCTCAACGGCCTCAACAGCCTCCTCGGCTACGTTGTTCAGGCTATCAGAATCGTTGGTAGCAGCGGCGCCACAAGAAGACATGCTAACTGCGAAAGAAGCTGCGATAGCAGCAACGAAGATGAATGCAAACTTTTTCATTTTTCTAAGCTTTTAAATTTGTAAAACAACTGTTATTTTTCTAAAACACTGCAAAGTTACGAACTTTTTCAATACGTTGTATCTTCTAAGGGCAACTTTTTTAATAATAACAATAACTTTTTTTACAGCTAAAAGTGTAACGTACGAAAAATCAGGTGTTTACCGAAAATGCCCTTTTGGTGCCTTATTTGCCTTTCTGCAAAAAAAGTGCAGATTATGGTGTTTTTCCCGCAGAAATTCTTAACTTTGCATCCACTTTATTTTCTATATGGAAGACCTTATAAATAATACGTGTGCGCGTGGGGATGCAGCCCCCCTGCCTACAGGCCTCAAGGCAGCCTATTTCACCTTAGGCTGCAAACTGAACTTTGCCGAAACATCCACCATGGGACAACAGTTGAGAGATGCCGGCATTGAGATGGTGAAGGAAGGCGAACAGGCAGATGTCTGCATCGTCAATACCTGTAGCGTGACCGAGGTGGCAGACAGCAAATGCCGGCAGGCCATCAAGAGATTGGTGCGGAACCATCCCGCAGCCCGTGTCGTAGTGACCGGTTGCTATGCCCAGTTGCGTCCCGACCAGGTTTCCCGCATTGAAGGAGTGGACTTGGTCCTGGGTGCCGAGGAGAAGGGACAGGTCGTATCCCGCATCCTTGAGATGTTCACGATGGGCGAGTGCCAGAAGCTTGTCTCGACCCACCGCACGGCACAGATCCGTTCCTTCATGCCATCCTGTTCCTGCGGCAACCGTACCCGCTATTTCCTGAAGGTCCAGGATGGATGCGACTATTACTGTACCTACTGCACCATACCCATAGCCCGTGGCCGGAGCCGCAACGGCAGCATTGCCTCGCTGGTGGAACAGGCGCGCGAGGTTGTACGCCAGGGTGGCAGGGAGATTGTCATCACCGGCGTCAACATCGGCGACTTCGGCAAGACAACCGGCGAGGACTTCCTATCGCTCATCAAGGCCCTGGATGGGGTGGAGGGTATTGAACGCTATCGTATCAGCAGCATCGAACCCAACCTGCTGACGGATGAGATCATTGAATACTGTGCCGGGAGCCGTGCCTTCATGCCCCACTTCCATATTCCCCTGCAATGCGGCAGCGATGAAGTCCTGCAACTCATGCATCGCCGCTATGACACCGCCCTTTTCCGCCATAAGGTGGAACGCATCAAGGAACTCATGCCCGATGCCTTCATCGGCGTGGATGTCATCGTGGGAACCCGTGGCGAGAACCCCGGATACTTTGACGATGCCGAACGGTTCATCCGCTCCCTGGATGTCAGTCAGCTTCACGTCTTCAGCTACAGCGAGCGTCCCGGCACCAAGGCCCTTGAGATTCCCTACGTTGTGTCCGAGGAGGAGAAGCACCACCGCAGCAATGTCCTGCTGAGCCTCTCCGACGAGAAACTGCATACATTCTACAATCGCTACATCGGGGACACCCGACCCGTCCTGCTGGAGCACAGCAAGACGCCGGGCGTCATGCACGGCTTTACCGACAACTACATCAAGGTGGAGATACAGCTTGATGATGAACTGATACCTGATTTTGACAATACCATTGTCCCCGTCAGGCTGGGTGAGTGGAATGCCAAGGGAGATGCACTGACGGCAACAATCATGCGATAAACAGCCTTACTACCATTATTGCACCATGAACAGTGAAACGAAGCGGATTTCCGTAGTCATACTCAACTGGAACGGAGCCGCGATGCTCCGCAAGTTCCTGCCCGGCGTGGTGGCCCACAGTCCCGAGGCGGATATCGTGGTGGCCGACAATGCCAGCACCGACGATTCCTTGCAACTACTGACTGCCGGCTTTCCCACTGTCCGTCAGGTTGTGCTGAACCGGAACTACGGCTTTGCCGAAGGCTACAACAAGGCACTCGCTGCCGTGGAATCCGAATACTACCTGCTGCTGAACAGTGATGTCGAGGTTACGGAAGGCTGGCTCCAGCCCCTGCTCCGCTACATGGACAGCCATCCTGATGTGGCCGCCTGCCAACCCAAGCTGCGTTGCCAGTGGGACAAGCGTATGCTGGAGTATGCCGGAGCCTGCGGAGGCTATATCGACCGCCTGGGCTATCCCTACTGTCGTGGCCGTATCTTCGGAACCGTCGAGGCCGACCAGGGGCAGTACGATACCGTCCAGCCCGTCTTCTGGGCCACAGGTGCCGCCCTGATGATCCGTCGTGTATCCTACTGGGAGGTTGGCGGTCTGGACGGCCGTTTCTTCGCCCACCAGGAAGAGATCGACCTCTGCTGGCGATTGCGCAGCCGTGGCATGGGCATCGTCTGCATCCCCGGTAGTGTTGTCTTCCACGTAGGCGGTGGAACCCTGCCCAAGGAGAATCCCCGCAAGACCTACCTCAACTTCCGCAACAACCTGCTGCTGCTCTACAAGAACCTGCCCGAAGGTCGCCTCCGCACCGTCATGTTCTGGCGCTTCTGGCTTGACGCCCTCGCCTCCCTCCAGTTTCTGGCCAAGGGCGAATGGCGCTCCTTCAAGGCCGTGTGGAAGGGCAGGCGGGATTTCCGTCGCATGAAACCCGACTTCCTGGCCGACCGCCAGCGCAACCTCACCTTCACCTCCCTTGACCCCATCCCCGAACAGCAACCCGGTTGCCTGTTGTGGCAGTACTATATAAAAGGTAAGAAAACATGGAAACAGCTTTATACTTGATACCCGTAACCCTGGGTGACACCCCCGTTGAGCAGGTACTGCCCTCCTACAACCATGATGTCATCATGGGCATCCGCCACTTCATTGTGGAGGACATCCGCTCCGCCCGTCGCTTCCTGCGTCAGGTGGACCGTACCTTCCCCATTGATGACAGTGTCTTCATGGAAATGGGCAAGCATGCCGATGCCCAGCGCTTTGCCACCTACCTCAAGCCCCTTGAGGAAGGCCATCCCGTAGGCGTCATCAGCGAGGCCGGCTGTCCTGCCGTGGCCGATCCCGGAGCCGATGTCGTGGCCATTGCCCAGCGCCGCGGCCTGCGCATCATTCCCCTCGTGGGTCCCTCCTCCATGATCATGGCCGTGATGGGCAGCGGACTCAACGGACAGAGCTTTGCCTTCAACGGCTACCTGCCCATCGAGCCGGCCGACCGTGCCAAGCGCCTCAAGGCCCTTGAGGCCAGGGCATGGAACGAACTGCAGACCCAGCTCTTCATCGAGACCCCCTATCGCAACAGGAAGATGTTTGACACCCTGCTTGCAACCCTTCGTCCCCAGACACGCATGTGCATCGCGGCCGGCATCACCACCCGGGAGGAGTATATCCACACCCATACCATCCAGGAGTGGAAAAAGAAAACCTTGCCCGATCTGAGCAAGGTTCCCGCCATCTTCCTTATCGGCAAGTGACAGCATGAGGTTTGTCGCAGGGTGTCTTCCTATGCCCAGACTTCTTCCATGGCTTTGCGAACCTTCCTGGAAGTCTCGTCGGCAGCATAGCCGATGGGGACAAGTACGCTGGGTTCGTAGCCCTCAGGCAGACTGATGGCTCCCTTCAGCATATCTACATCGAAATTGCACACCCAGCACGTGGCCAGTCCCTGTTCCGTGGCAGCCAGGCAGAGATGCTCGGTGGCAATGGCAATATCTATGTCGGCATGGTTTTTCTGGTCACAGCCGCGTGTCCAGCAATTCTCCCTGTCCTCCAGGCAGATGATGATGGCCGGTGCCGTTTCTATCCATTCGCGCTGGTAGCAAGCCTTCACCTTGCTGAGCATTTCGGGTTCGGTAACGTAGATAAACTTCCAGGGCTGCTTGTTCACGGCCGAGGGAGCCAGTCGTACGCACTCCTTGATGTATTCCAACTTCTCTGCCTCGATGGGCTGAGCCTTGTACTTGCGGCAACTGTAGCGTGCCTGGCATAATTCTTTGAATGTCATGATGGTGTAGTGTTTAATCCAAAAAATCCAAAAATTATCAAAAAATGATTTCTCTTGTATTGATTGCAAAATGATGGTTCATGTTATGATTTATAGTCTTCATAATTTGCAAAGCGTTCAATTTGTACACTTTTTGCTCCAAAATTAATTAGCATGCCAAACTCTAGACGGGAAGCTTTCAAGTAATTGATTAGTTGTGATCTGTGGTTGTTTTCAAGTCCACAAAGGGCTTTGATTTCAATGATCACAAGGTCTTCCACTACAATGTCGGCAAAATACTGTAGCCCAAGATCAATACCATCGTATAATATCCTGTATTCCTTTTGGCGCTCGACCTTTAACCCTTTCTGCCTTAGTTCGTGACACAGTGCAGTTTCATATACCTTTTCAAGAAAACCGCATCCAAGCTTCTGCCCCACTAAATATGCAGCACCTGTGATTTTATATGATAGGTCCTTATACTTTTCTCCCATGTTTCTGTTTCTTCATTTAGGAAAGAAAATGTTTTTGTAAATTTTTGTAATTCTTGGACTGTCCCTTTAAATCGGGTTGTCCTCAATATACTTTGCTAACTTCCGGTAGAACGGGTGCTTGCAGAGCGTCTCCTTGTGCCCGATGAGCATGAGCTTCATGCGGGCACGTGTGATGGCAACGTTCATGCGACGGAGGTCGCGCAGGAAGCCCACCTGTCCGTCGTCGTTGCTTCGCACCATGGAGATGACGATGACATCGCGCTCCTGTCCCTGGAATCCGTCCACCGTATTGATGCTGATGAGGTGGCGGAAGGGCTTGAAGAAACTGTTGCGGCGCAGCATCTGACGCAGGAGCTGTACCTGTCCACGGTAAGGGGATATGAGCCCTACATCGATACGCTCATACAGGATGCGTTCCTTGCCAATCTTCTCAAAGTAATCCTGCAGCAGTCTCAGCGTCAGTTCCGCCTCGGCCGGATTCTGCCTGCTCAGTCCGTCGCCGGCCTGCTGCTCCACGTATTCCGGTTCGTCGGGCGTATCAAACCATTCGATGGGCGTGTCCCAGTCCAGGATGCCACGGTACTTCACGCTGGGATCACTCTCCAGCAGACCGTCGTAGAACATCTGGTTGGGAAACTGCATGATGCCGTCGCACATACGATACTGAACACGCAGCAGGCTGACGCAACGCGGCTTGTTCTCCACGATGGTCTGCATCAGCGTGCGGTCCAGTCCCCCCTGCAGGGCCCCGGGGCACTTCAGGGTAGGGGGCAGCTGACGGTGGTCGCCGGCCAGGATGACACGGTCGGCCTTGGGGATGGCAATCCAGCAGGCAGCCTCCAGCGCCTGAGCGGCCTCGTCGATGAAGAGCGTACCGAAACGGTGACCCGTCAGCAGGCGGTTGGCACTGCCGGTCAGCGTGCAGGCAATCACCCGTGCCTCATCAAAGATGCTCTGCTGGATGCTCAGCTCCAGTTCCATGGCCCTGTCCTTCAAGCGGCCCAGTTTCTGCTGGAACCCGTCGCCATGCTTGCGCGAGGCGTACAGTTCGCGTATGGCCTTTCGTATGGACCAAAGCTGGCTGTACTGCGGATGCGCCTCGAACCGTCGCTCGTAGGTGAAGCCCAGCATGCGATCCGTCACACGCGTGGGGTTGCCGATGCGCAGCACGTTCACGCCACGGTCGGCCAGCTTCTCCGCAATCCAGTCCACGGCCATGTTGCTCTGGGCACACACCAGCACCTGCGTCTCGCGGTCCAGGGTCTCATAGATGGCCTCCACCAGCGTGGTCGTCTTGCCCGTGCCCGGAGGGCCGTGCACCACGGCCACATCCTTTGTCCACAGCACCTCGTTGACGGCCTGCTCCTGCGAGGGATTGAGCCAGGGAAAGCGCGTAGGCATGAAGGTGAAGCGATGGGCAGGAGCCTGGGTATGGCAGATGTCGCGCAGCTCGGCCAGCCGGTTACCCTTGGCCTGAATGACCCGCTCCAGGGCCTCGAACATCAGGTGGTAGGTACTCTCGTCCAGCGCCAGCTGAATGCCTAACCTATCCGCATTCTGTACCTGCAGCAGGGCATCGGCACCCGGCACCGTGACCACCATCCGGTTCTCCTCCACATAGCTCACCTGCGCCGGAAACTTCAGGAAATGCAGGGCACCGCCCTCACCCCGTCCCGGCATCGCAGCCTCCTGGGTAAAGAAACAGACAGGCTTGCCCGGCTCGAAGTTGTGCTCTTCGTCCACGGCCTCCGTGCGCCACACCTCCACCACCAGCTGGTCCAGCGAATTATAGTACGAACGTCCCACACGCAGGGGAAACCAGCAGATGCCGCGCCTCACCTTGCGGGCCACGCTCGTAGCCTCGGTATGGCGGCGGAACTGCTCCTTCTCGTACTCATATTCCAGCCTCAACAGCTGCCTTTGTTTCTCCAATGCCTGAATCATGGATAAATTGAAAACTTAACGGTTCCGGTGGAAATCGTGTGAAAGTGTATCCACGTTCGGACGCTTCGCTCAAAATCATTCTAAAATAAACCGAAAATAATATTTTAAAATAATGATTTTTGATATATTTTAATATGATTTTGAGGTCGGCAAGACCGTCCTGAAATGTAAGCATCACACTAAATCCACAAGTGCCAACTTAACGAATTGAAAACTTAACGAATTGAGAATGGAAAATGGATAATTGAAAACGCTAAGTGGCTCTGCCGGTAATTGCAGAGCGCAGCGGGG
>JAZRVZ010000242.1:0-20049 GCA_045599425.1 Bacteroidaceae bacterium
CTGGTTGAAAGCCAGGTTCTCACTGGCACGAACAGCCTCACAGGCTACGAAGTTGGGGTACATGCGCTCCCAGCCACGAGGCAGGGTACAACCGTGGAAGATAACCATGATGCCACACTCGTTGGCATCGGCCAGGATATCCTCGTACATCTGCATGGTCTGCTGCTTGTCCGAACCTACAAAGTCCACCTTGATACCCTTGATGCCAGCCTTCTGCATCCACTGCATCTCCTTGCGACGGTCAATCATGCGGTGCATCTTGCCACGGGGGCCCTGTGGTGCATCGTTCCAGTAGCCGTTGGAGTTGTACCAGAGGAAGAGGTTCACGTTCTTAGACTGAGCGTACTTTGAGAGCTGCTCCATGCGCTCATAGCCGATGTTGGTGTCCCAGAGGGCATCCACAAGCAGGTACTCCCAACCCATGGCTGAAGCGAAGTCGATGTACTCCTTCTGCTCGTCATAGTTACAGCTGGCATCCATGCGGATGATCCAACTCCAGGCAGAACGACCGGGCTTGTAGTCGTACTTGGCCTCGTACTGGGGCTTTACCATATCCCACTGGATGGTGGTCTCAGCCAGTGGCTTCAGGTCACGGCCCACAGTAATGGTGCGCCAGGGGGTAGAAGCCAGTTCGCGGTTGTCCAGCATCAGGCCGGGGGCAGAGGTGCCCACGCCGCCGAACTCCGTCATCTCGGGATAAGTGAGGGTGTAGACGTTGCCCTTACACTCCAGACGGCCACCGCAATAGTTGCCGCCAATGTTGGTTTCGTTCAGCATTACCCAGATGGCCTGCTGAATGGGAGCAACCGCCTTCTTGCCCTTCTTTGCCGCAACAGCGGGAGCAGAACCCTTCACCTTGTACAGGGCGGGGAAGGTGAAACCACGGCCGTGGCCGTTCTTACCCATCTCGGCATCATACTCGTAGAAGGTCTCGTAGCTGGGAGCCGTGCGGGCAAAACCCGTCTGAGGGGTCATGGCGGGGCAGAGGAAAGTCGTCGTTCCCTGAGGGAAGGTGTAGGCGGTCAACTCGTTCTCGACCAGGCAGGCCTTGCGGTCACCCTGTCCGTACATGACGTACTTGAAGGCGATGTTGTTGTTGTCAATGTGGAATACTACATCAAAAACGTTCACGTCGCGGGTCTGAGCCTGCTGCTGCTGACCGGGACGCTGGCGCTGACGCTGCTCCTGGGTGAAGGTGAAGGTGTATTCATTGGCAGAATAGCTGATATTGGCAATCTTGGCATTGGGCAGGGAGTAGGTCTCGCTGACCTGCCTGGCAGCCGGATTGGCCTCCTTCAGCTTCAGGCCTTCGGTGAACTTGCCGATGCTGGTGTTCAGACCGAGGGGCGAATCCTCAATGACTACGTCGTTGTCCAGCATCACGCTATAGGATGCCTTGCCTTCGTTGCAGTTGAGTGCAACCTTCAGATGACCGTCGGGGCTGGTCATCTGCTGAGCGAATCCCGTGCCACAGACAGTAGCCAGGAACAAGGTTGAAAGAATCTTCTTCATATTGTGTGTGTTTATTTGTTTTACGGATGGAAATACGGCAATGAAACTAACTGCCTGGTTGAATTATCGGGAGACTATAAAGACTACAAGAGGTTGGTTGCTGACTTCACGGTATAGGTCTTGCCGGGCTTGGTCACGATATCGTACTCATATACCTTGGGAATGTTGGCCTGTACGCTCTGCGAAGTACCGTTGCTGTTGACGATGGGAGTCTTCACATTAGCAGGTGCATAGAGCGCATTGGGACAACCGCCCTTGGCCTCCTTCAGCTTGAAGCCAAAGCCCTTAAGGGGAGTGTTGGAACGGATACGCAGGGTGCCGCCAACCTTTGATGTAATGGTTGCCTCTGTCAGTCTGCCATGCCACCATTTCATCTCGTTTACCTCAAAGCCACCGCGAGCCAGGAGTCCGTTCACGCTACCCTCGCCCCATGCATCGGGAAGGGCGGGCAACAGATGAACAGCACCATCGTGACTCTGGAGCAACACCTCTGCGATACCGGCACAAACACCGAAGTTACCATCGATCTGGAAAGGTGGATGTGCATCGAAAAGGTTGGGATAGGTATTGGACTTCAGCATGTTGCTGATGATGATCATGGCATGGTTGCCATCCAGCATGCGTGCCCAGAAGTTGGTCTTCCAACCGAGGCTCCAGCCTGTAGCGGCATCACCACGGTGCTTCAGGGTGGTGGCAGCAGCGCGGAAGAGTTCGGGATGGCTGTATGGAGAGATCTGGTTGCTGGGGTAGAGACCATAGAGGTGAGAGATGTGGCGGTGCTCGTTCTTAGGATCGTCGGCATCCTGCAGCCACTCCTGCAACTGACCGTACTGACCGATCTGCATGGGAGGAAGCTGGTCGATGGTCTTCTGCAACTTAGCCTGCAGATCCTTGTCCACGCCAAGCACCTTGGCAGCATCGAGTGCGCCGGTCAGGGCATCAAAGACAATCTGGTTGTCCATGGTACAGCCGGCAGTAATGGGCGTACGCTTGCCGCGGGGACCCTGCTCGGGACTAACCGAAGGTACATTCACGAGCCATCCATACTGGGGATGGGGCTGGAGGTAGTCGAGATAGAACTCAGCCGCACCCTTCAGCACAGGATACCACTCCTTGAGGAATGCCTTGTCGGCCGTGTAGAGATAGTGCTGCCATAGGTGAGTGGCGAGCCATGCACCGCCATTTGGGAAGTCACCCCAGGCCGCAGCGTCTACCAGACCAGCGATACGCCAGAGGTCGGTGTTGTGGTGTGCCACCCAACCGCCACAGCCGTACATCTGCCTGGCAGTGATGGCACCTGTCACGCTCAGGTCGCGGATCATCTCATACAGGGGAAGGGCCGTCTGCTGGAGGTTGCACACCTCTGCGGGCCAGTAGTTCATCTCCGCATTGATGTTGATGGTGTACTTGCTGTCCCAGGGAGCATTGTTGCTTTCGTTCCAGATACCCTGCAGGTTGGCAGGCTGGCCACCGGGCTGTGAAGAACAGATGAGCAGGTAGCGACCATAGTTGAAGAGCAAGGCAATCATACCCATGTCGTCACTTCCATAGAAAGCCTTGGTGCGGGCCAGGGTCGATTCGGCCTTGGCATTCTGGCCGTTCTTCAGGCTCAGGCTCACCTTGGCATACTGGGGGCAGTAAGCCTGTTCGTGGCGCTGGAGGAGTTTCTCATAGTCGAGCGAGGCAACGCCTTGCAGGTACTTCGCATTGCGTGCAGTGGGATCGGCGCTGATATCGTGATAGTTCACATAGTTGGTAGCAGCGCTCACAAGAAGCAGACAGTCGGATGCGCCCTCTACGCGGAGGGTACCGTCCTGGGCGGTAACCTTACCGTCGCTGCGGACTTCCGTAATGCATTCGCCACGTACGCCACCCTGAATGCCTTCCATGCCTACGGGCTTGAACTTGGCCACCAGCCTGTTGCCCTCAGCCTTGGCACTTTCCATGAAGTCACCCTTCTGGGTCAGGCTGAAGGAGATGGCACCCTTCTTCGACGCGGTGAGATGCATCACGACCACGCCATCCTGCATGGAGGCAAAGGTGGTGCGCTCATACTTTACGCCACCAGCGGTATAGGTGACATGGGTTTCTGCCTTTGTGAGATCCAGCTCTCGGTAGTAGCCGGTCACGTCCGTATGACCCAGTTCGAGCCGGATCGAGCCCATAGTGAGATACTTCATGCCGTGGGGGCCTACTACAAAGTCCTTGTCGATGATGGCAGCAGCCTCCTCTTCCTTGCCTTCGAAGATGAGCTTGCGAACTTCCGGGAGTCTGGCCAGGGCACGGTCGCTGTTGTTGTTGTGCGGCTGGCCTGCCCAATAGGTTTCCTCATTGAGCTGTACCTCTTCAGTCTCCGTGCCACCATACACCATGGCACCCATGTGACTGTTGCCCAGGGGCAATGCCTCGAGCCACTGCCTGGCAGGCTTGTCATAGTACAACTTGTTGTTCAAGGCATCCTCGGCTGACATCTGGGCATTCACACCCAGACTTATGCCCAAAAGGGAAGCCACGAGCACGACGCTTTTCAGCAGTTTCGATCTCAGATTGTGCATAATGTGTATATTTATTGTTTTCATGATACTATATGTTTGTGCAAAGATACACAAAAAACTCCACAGTTTGATGCTGTGGAGTCACTAATTCTGTCGTAAATGTAACATTATCTTGCAAATAGTGCCTATTTTGTGATAATCAGGCGCCCATTGTGCAGATACAGGCCGCGATTTGATGGATTTGTCTCCCTTCCTTGCAGGTCATAATACTTGCCGGAAGACGGATTTCCCGCTGCTTCCGTCTCCCTGATGGCGGTAGCCTGAGCCTTTGTCAGCATCTGGAATACGGCACCCTTGGACTTGTTGCTGAAGATCAGTGATCCTACCGTGTGACGGTCCAGGTTGATGTAGTTGCTGGTCTGCCATACGGCACGCAGGCTGACGTCGTGCCCATCCAACTGTTCAATCTGTATCCAGCTTTCCTTGTTGCCGGTACTGCTGCCAGCCACGATATCCCAGTCGTTGGCATTGCCCTTGCTCATATACTTGCCACTGGTCACCAGCGTATAGTATGACTTGAAACCATTGACCTGTGTCGTCTTGAAGGCAAAGCCGGAATCCGTTGCGTCCAGTTCCGCCAGCTCATACTGGTTCGTGCTCTTGTTCAGGTGCAGATA
The DNA here is from genome assembly GCA_045599425.1 of Bacteroidaceae bacterium. GTDB lineage: Bacteria > Bacteroidota > Bacteroidia > Bacteroidales > Bacteroidaceae > Physcousia. The sequence goes on from JAZRVZ010000242.1 coordinate 4,685, forward strand.
GAGCCCCGAGGCCGTATCCATCAGAAAATAGGTGGCTCCGCTGGTGATCTTGGCAGATGAACAGGGCGTCAGACTGCTCACGGTTTCCTTCGTGATGATATCCAGCTCAGCCATGCTGGTCCAGGCATTATTGTTCACCTCGCTCTTGGCAATCATCTTCAGATAACGGCCCTCCACAGGCTTGGACAGGCTGGCCGTCTGCGGTGCACTGGTGTTCTTGAAACTGCCTTTGGCCACGGGAGCGCCCCATTTGCCGGCATCGTTGCTCAGATAGAACTCATATTCCTTGACCATACCGTTGCTGCTTCCGTCAGCACGACCGGTGTATGTGATTCCGGAAACCATGTAACCCTTGCCCAGATCCACCACTATCTCATGCGGACACTGGGGAACCGTACCGTTATACTCTGTATGCCAGAAGGTTGACGCATTTCCATCAATGGCCTTGGAAGCCTCGTTTCCACCATGCTGACTGTCATAGCTCACGACCTTCCAGACACTCTTGTTCACATAGATGCTGAACTCATACTCCAGCACGGAACCGTCAAAGTAACCCGGAGCTGTGGCATAGCAGGTCACCGTTCCGCCGGCATTCAGCGTGATGGCGCGGGTATAGGTCTGGTAGGTCTCACCACCATCCAGGCTGTAGTGGATGGTGCTGCCCTCCGTGTCGCACTTCATCGTGATCGAGCCATTGGAGGCCCTCTCACAGGAAACTGGTTTGCAGACAGGCATGCTCACACGGGCCATATCACCCATCCGGGCCGTTGTAAGTGAATCCACGATCGGCATGAGAATCAACGACATGTCCACATCCTGCGTGGTCAGCTCATACTGGGACAGCACATCAGGTCCGCAGCTGGCATTACCCAGGCCACGGGTCAGGGCATCCAGGCACACAATGGTGTTGGTACAGCTCTTGAAGTCATAGGTATGCCTGGCCCGGTTGTCACGATTCGTGTAGTTGTCCTCCACCTTGAAGTGGGTAGCCGAAGCTGCCATCATCTCTGGCGCCACGAACATGATGCCCATGCCGTCCTTGTTCGTCAGGCTCATCCAGCGCACTTCCTGCTTCGTACCATGCTCCTGAGACTTGATGTAGGGCACGTACTGTTCCTTGACGGTACTGGTGTACACACCGGGGAAGCAGGCTTCCTTGCGATCCACATAGCTGTCCCAGGGACCACGGCCGAACCAGTTCAACTGTTCCATGCCGGGAGCAAGCTCTGCACGGAATCCCATGCGGGGCACCACAGCTCCCTTGCTGGTGGGACGGATGCTGCTGTTCATCAGGATGATACCACTGGACAGCACCTTGAAATTGTGCTGCACGGCATACTTGCCGCCATCGCTTCCGCTATAGGTGCTCTTCATCGTGATGTCGGCCATCTGACCGTCCTCGCTGGTCTTGCAGGTCATCTCCCCACCCTTCACGGTCAGGTTGTTCAGACCCATGTTGTCCCAGCCCGCCGTACGATTGCCATCGTTGTCCGTCGGCAGTCGCATCATATTCAGCATCAATGGATTATTGATGACTGATACACCCCCGACCTTATAGGCGGAGATCGTTCCCTTGCTCTTGTTGAAGGTGGCCGAGAAGTTCGTACCGACCACCTGAATCGTGGTCGATCCCACGGTTACCTTCATCGATTCGCCTTCCACGATGGACAGCAGGGGCTTCCGGGGCGTGTTCAGGGACAGGCGCTCCGAGGCCACCTCATAGCCAGCCTCAGCCCAAGGGGTCGCTGCCTTCTGGGTGGCGGAGAAATGAATGAAGTATTCCCTGGCAGGATCCATGTCGGGAAGGTCAATCTGCACCTCCTTGCTCTCTCCGGCAGGAATGATGTCACTGACCTTTCCTTCGGCCACGAGCACGCCCTCGGCCAGGATGCTATAGTTAATGTCCAGGGCTTCGGAAGATGCAAAAGCTAACTTACTCTTGATCTGGAAGATACCGGTCTTGGCACTTACGACCTTGAAGTACAGGGGCTGATAAATCTTCTTCGTGTTATACGTCTTGTCCGTATAGCCCAGGTCGGGCTGTACCAGACCGTTGATGCAGAAGTTGCCATCATTGGGATTGTCCCCGAAGTCGCCACCGTAGGCCCAGTACTCCTTGCCGTTCTTCGTCGTCAGGATGCCCTGGTCCTTGAAGTCCCAGATAAACTCACCCGTCAGGGCCGGCTTGCTCTCATACAGATTATAGTACTCGCGCACGTTACCCATGGCATTGCCCATGGAATGGCTGTTCTCACACACAATATAGGGTCTGCCCTGTGTGGCCATCCACTCCACCGTGCCGATGCTGGGATACATATTGCTGTTCACGTCAGCATAGTTGCTGTTGCCCTCGTAGTGGATCAGCCTTGTCTGGTCAAGGGCCTTGATACTGTCGCGTGACGACTGGAAGTTATTGCCGCCACCCGACTCGTTGCCGAGCGACCACATGAAGATGCTCGGATGGTTCCTGAGCCAGCGTACCATGTTGGCTGCACGCTCGCTCATGGGCTTGCGGAACAGCTCCACGCTGGACAGGCCCGTATTGGCGTGACACTCCACATTAGCCTCGGCCAGGACGTAGATGCCATACTTGTCGCACATCTCATAGAAGCAGGGGTCATTGGGATAGTGTGAAGTGCGCACAGCATTGATATTCAGACGCTTCATAGTCAGAATATCGTTCTCAATCTCCTCGTCCGTCAGGGCACGGCCGTTGATGGGACTGATGTCATGGCGGTTCACGCCATGGAACACCATACGCTTGCCGTTGATGAGCAGGGCACCGTCCTTACGCACGCTCACTTCCTTGAAGCCCACCGTCTCCTCTCGCACATCCATTATATTGCCCTGCGCATCGGCCAGGGTCAGTCTGAGGCGGTAAAGGTTGGGGGCCTCTGCACTCCATTGCCTGGGTTGCTTCACGGCCATGGCCATCTTGATGCTGCCGCTTGCAGGCACCTGCTCTGACTGACTGACAACCGCTTTGCCGTCGTCAAGCAGGGTGGCCTCCAGTTTGTAGGCAGACTTGTCCTTGCCCGTCACGCTCACCTGCAGGTTGGCCGTGGCGTCCGTGTAACTGTCGTCAAAGTCCGTGGAGAAGAAGAAGTCGCGTATCTGCGTCTTCGGAGCCGACCACACCATGCAATGACGCTGTATGCCGGTCAGGCGCCAGTAGTCCTGGCATTCCAGGAAACTGCCGCTCGTGAAGCGATACACCTGGAGCGCGATGGTGTTCTGGCCAGTTTGTACATAGTCCGTGATACGGAACTCGCCCGGCGTGTAGCTGTCCTCGCTGTATCCGACACGCTTGCCGTTGATCCACAGGTAATAGCCATGCCCCACGCCATTGAAGCGGACATACACATCCCTACCCTCCCAGTTGGCAGGGATTTCAAAGGTTCTGCGGTAGGTTCCCACGGGATTGGTCATCTCATTCCTGTACATGAACCATCCCGGACGGTCAGCCATTACGCTGTAAGTCGAATTGTTGTAGCTGAAGGGATAGGCCACATTGCAGTAGAGCGGCTTGTCCCAGGCCTTGCCATGGCGCATGCCGTACACCTGCCAGCTGCTGGGCACCTGGATGTCATCCCAGGAGGCATCGTTGTAATCCGTACCGAAGACATTCTTAGGTGCCGACGAAGGATTGCCCACCCACTTGAACTTCCACGTTCCGTCCAGCGAGATGCTGTAGCCCTGCGGAACAGGCAATGCATGTGCCAGTTCACGGTTGACGCTGGATACGGAGGGATTGTCCCATTCCGTACCTGTCTGCGCCATCAGTCCCGGAAGGGAAACCAAGGACATCAAACTGGCAAGAAACCAGATTCCCATGCCCTTTTTCATCATGTATCTATCAGTTTTGTTCATTGTATCTATATTAATTAAATAATGTGTCAATGCCACAGCCCATCATTCCAACGGCTCATCAACCAGCACTCACTGCCACAAACAAAAAAGCGCACATTTTGTCAAATGCACGCCTTCTTATGTTTAGGACCGTTTCCTATTTAACCAAAACTTTACTAACCAAAACATTTCCGTTACTTTTTTCGATCCTAAAATTCTGATGTCGTTGCCCGTCGCGGGTGAGCGGTCTGTTGCGACCTTCCATCAATTAGTAACGATACTGATTTCTTTTACCCAATACAAGAATTACTTTTTTTACTAATCTTTTTCTGGATGCAAAGTTACGGTTATTTGCGTGAGAACAATGTCAATATTGAAACACGGGCTGTCATTTTTGTACCAATGACGATACATTTGCTTGCGAAAACGTATCATTTTCATGAACCGCCGTTCAAAAACCCTGTTTTTTGCACACCAAGTCCTTATGGTGTGCAGGATATTCAATCATCCTTTTTAACTGAAAAACAAGTCATTTTCCGGTCTGTCCAGGCCATCGGATGAAGGGACGAAAGACAACCTGACAATCCTCACCGTGGAGTCTGACGTGCCTTCAGCCATTCCCCGACAGGGAAAAGCGTGTTTTTCAGCCTTGCAAATATAAGAAAAAACAGGGAATATTCAGCAAAAAATACAAGAAATTTACCATTTTACCTTATTATATATTTGATAGTGTCAGTTTTTTCACTAACTTTGTATTCCCAAACATATTCATTGCCAATACATTCATGAAGAAACACCTTATAATCCTCCAGATAGCCATACTTGCGCTCATCTCCCTGACGGCCAGGGCACAGAGCAACCGACTCTACACCATCCAGGACGGCATGGTCACCTGCGACATCAATTCGCTGACCCTCGACCAGCGTGGTCTGATGTGGATTGCCGGCAGTTCACAGATCTGCTATTTCGGCGGAATCCAGTTCCACTACGTGGACAACCGTCACAAGGAGTCCGGCAAGACCCTGTTCAATAGCGTAAGACAGATTGTGGAGGACAAGGATGAATGTTACTGGATCATCTCCGACGGCGGACTGTTCCACTTCAACTCCCGCAACCTGGAGTACACGCGCATCACATTGAGTCCCAACGAGAGTGAGGCATTCTTCTACCCCGCCAGGCAGATGCTGGACCTGCGCGAGGATGGATCGCAGAAGCTGGTCCTGACGGACGGATACGGTGCGTATGTACTGGACAACGCAACCCATAAGATCAACACCCAGGAGACTGCCATCATACAGGACCTCGTGGAGGAGTCCTTCCTGACCGCCGGTCTGGCAGATTCAAAGGGCAACATCTGGCTGGGACGCATCAGCCGCTCCCTGGCTCGCATCGACTTCAAGACCAGGAAGCTCAAGGATGTGAACATGACTCCCGAGGCCAGCAGCATCGTCAGCAACTACTACATAAACAAGATACTGGAGGTTCCCGACAGGGGAGCCGTGTACTTTGCAACCGATGGCGGCATCCTGAAGTTCGACTACCACAAGGAACTGCTGACGCTCATTACCGGCAACCAGCACTTCCCCTTCACCGCCCTGCTTGAAACCCATGACGGCATGATCATGGCGGGCAGCGACAGCCATGGCCTCTGGACCATCGATCACCAGGACAAGGTAATGCCCTACAAGCTGACAGAGCCCTTCTTCGACCTCTCCATGGCCAAGGTGAAGGACATCGTGATGGACCAGCAAGGCAACATCATGATTGCCCTGTTGCAGAAGGGTATCTATGTCATACCCAACCGCTCCGGCGACTGCCGCTACTACCCCCTCTCGCTCAGCGGCAACGGGCGCAATACCTCCTGCATCACTTCCATACAGATTGACGAGGACAGTCGCTACTGGATTGCCACGGACGGTGCGGGCGTATTCACCGCTGACCCAGGCAAGCTGGAAACGGCCCATCCCCTGAACACCGGACTGAATTCCCTGCAGGTACAGGACATCGTGATAGACAAGCGAGGCACCGTATGGGCCGGCAGCTACGGCGGCGGCCTGCAATACCACACACCTGGCAGCCAGGGATTCAACACCCCGCTATGGACCGAGCCGCTTCGCGGAGCACAGGTCATGGCCCTGAGCTATGACCCCGAACTGGACTACATCTTCGTGGCCACGAACGGCATGGGCGTGACCCTGGTCGACCTGAAGAACCAGACATGCAAGGAACTGGAATACGACGAGAACAGGATGGCCTGGATTGCCGACACACACCTGGACAAGGACGGTACGCTGTGGATCTGCGAGGTGAACAACGTGTTCTACTACAACTGTCGCACCGGACAGAAGGGCATGGTTCCCAAGAAACTCCTGCCCACCCCTCCCGTATGCGTCATCTCCTACGGACAGGGCAAGGACAAGGAAGTGTACATCGGTACGCACGAGGGTCTGCTCATCTACAACCAGGAGACAGGCCAGGGAAAGACCGTCATGCGTGGCATGAAGGTGATGAGCATCAAGGCCAACGAGGATGACATCTGGGCCACAACGCCCAACGCCATCCATGCCATTGACCGCAAGACGCTGCAAAGCACCATCTTCACCCATTTCGGCGGATTCTTCCTGGGCGAGTTCCACAAGCACGCTGCCATGCTCTGTCCCAAGGGCGAGTTGCTGTGGGGATGTGACAACGGAATCCTGAGCTTCTATCCTCAGGACATCACCAAGCCTCACAAACTGCACAACAAGGTGCTGCTGACCAGTTTCGTGAACGAGGGAAGGCGCATCACCTACCTCACCGACCCCGACAAACTGGATGCCAACATCCTGAGCGCCACGAAGATCAACCTGAACCACAACAACAGCACCTTCAGCCTGACCTTCGGCATACCCGACTTCGGTGAGTCCCCCAACACCACCTACGAGTGCATGCTGGAGGGATACGACAAGGAATGGAACATCGCAGACGGAGGTCGCGCGAGGTACAGCATGCTGCCCCACGGCACCTATCTCCTCCGTGCACGCGCCTGCATTGACGGCACGCCAGATCCCGACACGGAGCGCACCATCACCATCTATGTGGCCGCCCCTTGGTGGGCCACCTGGTGGGCCCGGCTGGCCTACGCAATCCTGTTCCTGCTGGTTGCCTATGCGCTGTGGAGCACAAACAAGTCACGCCGCAAGCGTGCCATGGAACTGGAGCAAGCCCACCGCAACGAGGAACTGAACGAGGCCAAGCTGAACCTCTTCACCAGCATTACCCACGAGTTGCGAGCGCCCCTGACCATGATCGTCACGCCATTGAAGTACCTCATGTCCAACACCCAGGACGAAACCTTGCGCAACAACCTGCAGATCATGCAGCAGAACTGCAACAGGCTGCTCAACACCGTACGCCAGATCACCGATATCCGCAAGATTGATGCCGGACAGTTTGACCTGCACTTCGAGGAGGTTGACATCTGCCAGTATTCCCGCGAGGTTACCCAATACTTCATGGGAACAGCCATGGTCAAGCGGATCAAGTTCAGCCTTGAAAACAGTCATGATGAGATTCCCGTATGGGTGGATCCCATACATTTCGAGAAGGTACTCGTCAACCTTCTCTCCAACGCCTTCAAGTTCACCGGTGATGAAGGACACATCTCCCTGCGGAACGAACTGAAGGAGAACGAATTGCAGATCACGGTGTACAACGAGGGTCCGCATATCGGCGAGAAAGACATTACACGCCTCTACGAACGCTTCTTCCAGAGCTCACGAGGCAAGCAGGAAGTCGGAACAGGCATCGGTCTGAACCTCTGCTATGAACTCATGCAACTGCACCACGGCAGCATCGAGGCCCGCAACACGGATCATCCCTTCGGCGTGGAGTTCGTGCTGCACCTTCCCCTGGGCAAGGCACACCTCAGCGAGGAGGAGCTCTCACCAAGTCCCGAGCGCAAGGAACCCGCCCTGGAGGCCGGCGAGCAGGAAATGCCCGTCCTGGAAACCGAAGGCACCGACGAGACCGTGGACAACACCGCCATGACAACCACCGAGGCAGCACCGGAGACACCGGAAAGCAACGAGCCCACCCAGGAGACAACCAATGCCCCGGCTCCCGTACGCACCACCGAGAAACCCCTGACGGAAAGCACAAAGTCCATGCCTCGCGTGCTGATGGTGGATGACGATCGCGAACTCTGCGAATACGTGGCCGAGCAGCTCAAGTCCTCCTACAACGTCACCGTGGCCTACGGCGGAAACAGCGCCTGGAACATGGTGATGCAGAACCGCCCCGACATTGTGATAACCGACTTCATGATGCCCGACGGAAACGGCATTGAACTGGCCAAGCGGATCAAGACCCACCCCGAGCTGGACAACATACCCATCATCATGGTAACGGGCGAGGACGACGAATCCCTGCAGCTGGAGTCCCTGAAACTGAACGTGGATCACTACATGCAGAAGCCCTTCAACGTTACAATCCTGAAGGAGGCCATCAACCAGGCCCTGCGCGTTCGTGAGAACACCCGCAAGCACACCAAGCGTACGGACACCGGATACGACTACACGAAGATGGAGATAGAATCCGCAGAGGAGAACCTCTACCAGCGCATCAACAAGACGCTCCAGGCCCATCTGGACGACTCAGAATACGGCGTACAGGATCTGTCAGAGGATGTAGGTATCAGTCGTGTGCACCTAAACCGCAAGATGAAGGAACGCTACGGCCTGTCCCCCAACGCCTTCATCAAGTCCTTCCGTCTCAAGCAGGCAGCCTATCTGCTGGTCAACAACAACGTGAATGTCTCCGAGGTAGCCTACCGTGTAGGCTTCACCACCCATTCCCACTTCACCAGCTCCTTCCGCGACTTCTTCAGTATGGCACCCAAGGAGTTCGTGGCCTTCTACTCAAAGGAGGAGAACAAGGATGCACTGAGGAAGCTCCTGGAGTAATCAGCCCTCTGGCTCGCAGACAAAGCATTGCTATCCGGGTTCAGGCAAAAACCCTTCATCCCTTCACATGACCCTGCCAGAACCCCAGCAAATGCTGGGGATTTATGCAGTGGAGGGTTGGCGAAACCCTTCACCAACCCTTCACTGTTATAATAACATTCTTACAGGTTTTCTATCTCATCTGATGTCAGGCCGGTGTATTTCTGGATGAGTTCAGCTGGCATTCCGTCCTGCTTCATTTTTCGTGCAGATTCTATTGCCATATTTTTAGCCCCTTTAACCTGGCCTTCAGCAAGGCCTTCAGCACGACCTTCTGAGCGTTGATGATCCATTACAGAGAGGGTTGTGCGGTAATCATCAAGACTCTTGTCATATTTTCTGCGCTCCTCGTCGTTCAGATGAGCATACTCTGAGATGCCGCCCATCTTCATGAAGATAGGCTGCTCGTTCTGAAATGGTAATGCTGTTGTCATTGTTTCCATGTTTACGAGGTTATACAACCAATATTCAATCCTGGACTTTGGGTATTCCGTCGGCTTTCCCCTGTAGTCTGACAGTTCAAGTGTGTAGGCCTTCATCTTGTCAGAGAAAAGCTCGCCCGTCTCGCTAACCTTCAGCTCTATCGTGCGAATGGATTGCGCCTTAAGTCCCTTAAGGTGGAAATTCAGGAAGAAGATGCCGTAAGCGGATTTAGGTAACGACCTTCTGTTTGTTTAGTACCAAGCATCCTGTATATTGTTATAATACCGACGCAAAGATATAGAAAAACAATGAATCCGCAAAACTTTCGGGAGAAGAATCTTGTTTTCCCTTGCAAATGTAGGTGCCAGCATGCAACGGTATGTCTACAAGATAATAATTCAGCCAAACCCTTCATCCCTTCACCTGACCTTACCAGAACCCCAGCAAATACTGGGGATTTACGCAGTGGAGGGTTGGCGAAACCCTTCACCAACCCTCCACTGACTTTTCACTTAACAACTTTCCGGCAAGCAATTCCGTCAATCTGCGAATCTCCTATAACTGATAACGTTCTATATCGCAAAGACATTGTTTATTATACCAAAATCAGTCAAAAAGTACTCGACAATCAAGTCATAGGCTAAAAGCGGAATGTATTGAAATAATAGTTTTGTTATCTGATGATGTATTTTTTCATGTTTCGTATATATATTCCTTTATTAAAGTGGGGCGTTTTTCTTCCACTCAAATCATAAAGTTCAGCATTGCAATTCACTTTGACAGGTGTGAGTGCGCTTTCCTTTTCACAAAGGATACGGATATTGTCGACGTACAACCCTCCGGATACGACATGCGCATTCAAAGAGTAGTCAAGTGTGTCAGAAATGGCGGTAAACGGAAGCGTGATGGTTTGCCAGTCATCACTTAAGCTACTCACTGATTGTGAAACAACACACCTACCACCATTATTAACGTTGATACCCAAGATTGAACTGTTCGCTGATTCGCTTTTTGACCTTTGTACATCTATGGCAAATGTATATTGCTTTCCTGTCTCGACAGTTATATTACAACTTTCGATAGTGGTATCTGCAATGTACTTACCCTTTGAAAGTACAACACCTATCAGGCGCTTTCCGTCTGAGGCGGAAGGGGCTTTCTGGGATAGCGCAGATGATATGTTGGGCATGGTTTCCCAATAGCAACTCCCCATTTCTGTACTTTGGGAAAAACTACCAGGTATTCCATTTTCAAAACTCTCAGAATAGATATACTCGTATTCAATTTCTTCATTATCCTCAGGATCTTCGGTATCATCATCCGGCAACTCCGCTTTGTACGTACTGAACGTTATGTTTCCATTTGATTTCTGATAAATGTTGTATATCTCACAAACGGCAACACTTCCATCCCAAGCCTTACAGGAAGGAGTCGTTTCGTTAGTAAAGGATCTGACATTATTGTTTGCTGGGAAAGCGCAGTCGGCACTGTTTATCTTACCATAGTTTCTTTTGGAAGGATTGGAATTCAGTGCACATACAGGGAAGAAGCCTTGAGGATGCGTATTGTTGATACTGTTCATTGAAGAGAGTTTATCAATGTTGGGGTGAACGTGGTATATCATCAGTCCTGAAGAGGGCAAGGCCTTGTCATAACTGACCTGTTGACGGTTTTCCAACAAAAAATAGTCGCTGTCGTTGTTTGTCCTGAGCCTATATATGGGCGTTTCCGAAGGGTTGGAATTATATGATATGGATTCTAATTCATAATTCTGGTCTGTCCGTAAGTCAACCACTTCGCTCCATCCAAAGTCCATGGCTCTGACATAAGGGTTGAAATTTGCCGGTGATGCCCCGTCCTCATTCCAGCTTCCGCTTCCCATAACGTCCCACTCACCAGTCCCATCATAGCTTCCTCCTTCATTATAATTCGTATCATAATAGTCGTTGGCTCCAAGTGCATGTCCCAGCTCATGGCATATTACACCTATGTTTGTGATCTTTGACCCCATATTCCCCCGTAGCTCAGGCGTGCAGGAATAACCAGCAAGATCATATCCAATCTGGTTTCGGGTAAATATCCTGTAAGGGTATTCGTGTGCCCATATCGTGTTCGACGATGCTGCTGATTCTTCGCCATATCCGGCATACACAATATGAACATTATCGATAATACCATCTTTATCATTGTCATACTGGCTATAGTCAATGCCTTTTGGCAAATGAGCTATGGCCTCAGTACATAATTCTGAAGCATGGAGATCTTTATTTCCATCCAATGAGTTCTGGCCATAGTATTTCATGTCATATTGAGAAGTATATGGCCCGTAAATATCTGAGATATAATCAACCTGTCCCTGCGAGGCAAATTTGTAAAATCCCCTTACACTATTTGTCCTATTGCCGTCATCTATCTGGTTGAAGACTGCATCAAACTCCGCTATGCTTTTCTTGAACCTTACATCGCGGAATTCCATTAAAATAACAAGTGCATGTCGCTCACCAGTTATTGGATGTTTTGATTTGTTGACAAACCTTGATGATGCTGATTTCCTGTTTGACAGGTTTATAGATAGATCTTCTTGAACGACCTTATTTCCAGACATCTTAAAAGACAAAAGACCGTCATCTTCCTTGCCTACAACGGCCAAATCATATTTTGATACAACGATATTTCCTTTGTCATCGGTTGTCGCATACTTCCAGGTTTCACCATCGTTGATGATTACGAGTTCATCTTCCGACAGCGCATATCCGAAATGTTCATCTCCAAACATCCTGATACTTACATACTCGCCAGTAACGGTCACAACCTTTATGTTTTTGTTGTAGGCTGGAACCGCTATACTGTTCACCACGTAAACAAACATGAATAGAAATAACACAAATGCTTTCATCGTTCATACAATGTTTAAGAGGGTGCGCCAGGTTGACACACCCTCTCTTCATTCCTATTTAGACTTTCTGACAGATGGTGCCGGCTTTGCAAAATAATCGTACCTTTTGTTTTGCAACTTAATGCCGCTTTTCTTCTTGGATGCTATTTTCTTTTGACCCTTAGTGGCATATTCTGTCCAATCAACCTCAAAGCCTGTGACACATGTAGAGTTTGTACCATTTTCAAAAACGCCCCATCCCCATGCTGTGAGAAGCGAGTAAGGAGACATACCGACAATATTGGCACTGTGCCAGAACTCATGTGGGTTGGGGTAATCTGCCTGGATGTCAAGATACCATGATTCTGCGAACCAATGCTTCTTGTTATACTTCAGGTAATAGTTCAACTCAAAGGCAAACAATGCACCGAGATACAGTCTCTCAGGATCCAGGTTACCATAAATGACGTGGTATTTCTTCGCACGTCCCTCAAGTGTGGTATGGAAACTGAATCCATTGTTGCCAAAGCTGATATTGTCAAATCCCACGTATGCATCATCATTGGCATTGTAGTATTTTGGGGTCTTGATAACCTCCTCATAAAGTTCACCGGGATTGTCGTTCTCGTCGTAGGCAATCGAATAGTAATGATAGGTGGTGTTGGTCTGAATGATATTGTCGTTGCTGTCAAAAACCAAGGTGGACAACCACTCTAACGAGAATTTAAGTAGTTCCTGCTTACCGATTTCTGCAACAATCTCTTTCTTTGTCCAGTTCTTCAAATCACTCTCCGGAAGAATCATGTATCTGAATTGGTTGACTGTATGCTTTCCATTTACAGCCTTGTATTCCCACGCAATCTCACAAGCCTCGAAGAATTCATCATGAATTGCAACCCAATCTGCAGGCTTTACGTATACATCAGAGTAAAGAGGATCCTGGGTAATAGTGACGGTCTGAGTCTTAGAAGAATTGCTCGTCAAGGAAAATACCAGACGGGCAGTTCTGGGTGAGGCAGACTCATTGGCGGACTTGGTAGCTATTTCAATGGTTGTATTACCAGTACCCTCCGAGTCATAACTCAGCCAATCTGCGTTATCCTTATTCTCAATCTTCCATTTGCCGGATGCAGTAATTGTGATATTCTTTCTTTCATTAGCGGTAGGCAGGAATGAGATTGTTCCGGGAGTTACGGTCAGGACTTCATCAATGCCACTCTGTTTTACGGTTACAGTTGTACTTTTCTTGCCATCAGTTGTTGATACAGTAACGGTGCATGAGCGTTCTTTCTCATTATTTGCATCTGCAATAAGAGTAACATTTCCATCCTTTTCACCATTTGTGTTTGCAACTGTACACCAACTGGCAGAGCTATTGGCTGTCCACTTGGTGTTGGAACTAACATGAAACGAGGCACTACCACCAGAAGCCGACATCAGCAATTCTCTCGGGGTAACAGTAATATCGCTTTCTGCCCCTTTCTGCAGTACTGTTACAATTGTCATTCCTGCCTTAGATTGAATCGTCAACTCTGCAGGGCGTTCATTTGTATCCTGGTTTTTCTCAACAGTCAGATTAATGGTGTGATTGCAGGTTCCTTGTTTTGGGGATACCCTGACCCAATCTTTGTTAGAACTGATCGTCCAGGTTCCAGCTTCTTCGTTGGCATACAATCCAAAACTAACCTGTCCTCCATCTGCAGAAACAGGAACATCGGTGTCATCAACCGTCAACTCAGGGTCATCATGACAAGAGGTAAGGGTGATTGCTCCCAAGAGCACTAAGCACATGGAAAGCAGACTTGCAATTTTTTTCATTTTCTTTGATACTTTATTGTTAAACACTATTTGAATATATCAATCGTAAAGTTCAGGATGGGGCAGGCCTTTTTTACAGGCAGGCCCATCCGTTTGTTATTATTTAAGGGATTTCAAAATACCAGGTAACAAAGTGTTATTTCCTGCCTTTTTTATCTGCCCTGCAATCCTGTTGGCCATCATCGTCTTGATTGCATCCCTATCCACTGTGACTTTGGGTACTTCAACGCTGTCCAGGATATCTGACATTCCCTTCTTTCCAAGTACCTCTGACTTGACGGAAGAACCAAATATCTCATTGATGTCCACGTAGTCAATAAAGTTTAGCTCCGTTCCGTCATTCATCTTTTCCGAATAGACAATGGCACATGATGCAAAGTCTGGGGTGGCATAAAAGAACTGGGTAGCGGCTGAATTTGAGCCAATATACTCGTAGGAGAGTTCCTTCTGCAAAAAGTTTCTTAGGTCTTCAACAGAAGCCTCCTGAGCCAAGAATGCCACTTGTACGGTTTGGAGTCTCTTGAGCATGTCAAAACTGTAGAAAGTGAGGTACTCCCTATATTTTGTATCGTACATGAGATAATAGCCATCGGATGCCGAATTGCCTTCTCCTATCAGCTTGTAGCCTCTTTCTTCCATATTATTCTTAACGGTAGTTCTTGATGCCGACCACTTCAAGTAAGGTTCCTCAAAATATGTCTCGGAGGGTGAAATCAAGTCATTGTAATCAAAATACTCCAGCAAATAGCTTTCAAGTTCGGCATCATAACTAAACATCAGGACCGTGGTCATATCAAGACTAATATACAGCCCCATATCATCCTCTTCTACCAGAGGTATATAATTGCATTCGTTTATCTGTTTCTTTATCTCAACTAATGTGGCATCCTTCTGTTGGATTACGACCATAGCCCTGTTAAGTTTGGAATCAGAGAACATATATCCTATCAGAGTCTCCTTGTATTTACCCATATAGGCAAGCATGCCTGATTCCTCCTGGATAAGTTCGTAATCCTTCATGACCGTCTTTACCATGGTCATTGAGGCTCCCCAATGGGTATATGGCTCCGTGTAGACGAAGTCAGGAGTGGGCTCCACCATTCCTTCCTGAGTGATATTGAAGATGTCATTGGTGGTTGTGCCATTCAACCTTAACCGGAGTGTCGCAGTTCTGGGTGATGTTAACGTATTTGCAGCAATATTGATGCCAACCTCTGCATCTCCTTCCCCATCTGTCTTGGATAGGGTAACCCATGACGTATTTTGTCCCTCCAAATAAACAGACCACTTTGAATTGGACTTTACAGAGAGTGTGGCCGTATTTGCATTAGCGTCAAACTCCGATTTGGACAATGAAGCAGAGACAACAGGTTTAGGGGCAGGAGCTTCGCGCTCAACCGTTACGGTCACGGCCTCAC
>JAZRVZ010000243.1:0-33686 GCA_045599425.1 Bacteroidaceae bacterium
CCTGCACGAGAACCTGCCCAATGTCATCGCCGAGGCCATGAGTTGCGGTACGCCTTGCGTGGGATTCCGGATTGGCGGCATACCAGAAATGATCACCCATCAGCAGGACGGCTACGTGGCCCGCTACAAGGATGCCGCGGATCTGGCCGAGGGCATCCGCTACGTCCTCTCCAATGAGCATCACGACCGCCTCTCAGTCGCTGCTGTCAAGGGCGCCCGACGCTACAACGAGGATCACGTCGCCCTGCAGTACATCAAGGAATATGAGAGAAGGTAGGCGATTTGAAAATTAAAAATAAAACTGGAAAGTGAAGACCCTTCCCCTAATCACCATAGCCACCGTAACGTACAATGCCGAGCAGGTACTGGACCGCACGCTGCAAAGCGTTGAGCGCCAGCAATACCCCCGCATCGAGCATCTCATTGTGGACGGATGCTCAACGGACAATACCTTGTCCCACGTGCGACAGTATGTGGAGCGCAACACCATGCCACAGCACAATATCCGCATCGTGTGCGAGAAGGACCGGGGCCTCTACGACGCCATGAACAAGGCCATCAACCTGGCCGAGGGTAACTACATTGTATTTCTGAATGCTGGTGACAAACTGCACAGCGACGACACGATTGCCCGCCTGGTGGAGAGTCTGGATTGGGAGCACCGCGGACTGAATCCAGCAATCATCTACGGCGAGACAGACCTGGTGGACAATGAGGGGAAGTTCCTGCGCCACCGTCGCCTGAAGGCCCCCGAGAGGCTCACAGCACAGAGTTTCCTGATGGGTATGCTCGTCTGCCACCAGTCCTTTTACGTGCGCACCGACGTGGCCCGCGTCCATCCTTACGATCTGCAGTACCGCTATTCGGCTGACTACGACTGGTGCATCCGTCTGCTCAAGCATGCCGAGCGCCGCCGTCACCGCATCGTCAACACGGGGCTGGTCCTCACGGACTATCTCTCCGAGGGACTCACGACGCAAAATCACCGCAAATCACTCCTTGAGCGCTTCCGCATCATGTCCCATCATTACGGTACCTTCTGCGCCATCATGGCACACCTATGGTTCGTGGTGAGGGCTGTGATTAAGCGGTAGCACCTTCCATAAACTATGGAATCCCATAGAAACTACAAGAACTACAGAAACCATAGAAGCTCTTGACGTTCTATAAGCTATAGAAGCTATAGAATCCATTGAAATTCCATAGCCCCTATAGTCTCTAGTTCTCTACACCTTTTTCTTCCTGAAAACAAGCGGCCATCCAATAGCCAAGGCGAATAGCAGGAACATGATGATCAGCGCTGTGCGGGCAATACCCTCCGTGGTGGCCACCGACTGGGGATGGAAACTCAGCTCCAGCTTGTGCTTGCCGCCATCAACATGGATGGCACGCAGGACGTAGTTCACACGACCGATCTCCACCTCGTTACCGTCTACCTTGGCCGTCCAGCCAGGATAGTAGATATCGGAGAGTACGAGTACACCACCCTTCTGCGACTCTATCTCATAAGTCAGTTCGTTGGCACCATACTGTGTCAGCTTCGCCCACGCCGTACTGTCGGCTACGGCCTGACCCAGGACCCCTTCAAACTGTTTGTCAGCCACAGCCTGATGACGCGTATTCAGCGTACCCAGGGTAGACAGTTCCTCATCGGCATTGGCTACATACTTCACCTCATCCACAAACCATGCGTTGCCATTGGGATTGTTGCGCAGTACATGATTGTCGCGCAGAATTACCCATTTCATGTTCAGCATGTTCAGGGCTGGGAAGATGCTGTCCGTGTTCTCTGCCAGCAGGATCTGTGGATTGATGGAATCCTGTCCCTGTACGGCACTGCCCAACTTACCCATCTCAGGTACCAGGCGTGCCTCGATCAGTTCCTGGTAGCGGCGCAGCTTGGCGGCATGGTAGCCACCGATACTATAGTGGAAATACGAGGTGGTATTGTCATTGAAGGTACTCACCGTAGTGTTCAGCACACGGTAGTAGGGATCCTTGTCCTGCTCCTTGATCAGCAGGTCGGCAGGCGAAGGCTGCAGCTCAGCTACTTCTTCCTTGTACTTGAAGTTCTCGTCGCTCAGGTAGCGACGGTTTACATTCCACATATCAGCCAGGCAGAGAATGAGCAGGATACCCGTACCCAGGGCTGAGAAGACTGCCGTCTTGCCTTCCTCCTTCTTGCTCATCAGCTTGCAGAACATCCATACCGTGGCAGCACCCAGCACAATGAACCAGAAACTGCGTATGGCATCGGCCTGGAACATCGCCTGACGCATGTGAGCAATACTGCGCAGGATGCGGCTGCCCAGTTCGCTGTCAGCTGGCAAGTCATTCATCTCCAGCATCTGCACGTCGCGGCTGCAGGTAAAGCTGCCCATCAGGTCGGGCG
Source organism: Bacteroidaceae bacterium (assembly GCA_045599425.1). Taxonomy (GTDB): domain Bacteria; phylum Bacteroidota; class Bacteroidia; order Bacteroidales; family Bacteroidaceae; genus Physcousia. The sequence continues at coordinate 2,393 of JAZRVZ010000243.1, forward strand.
ACACGTAGAACATCAGACAGGCACCGGCGGTCAGGGCAAGGGCCAGCCAGAAGTAAACCATGTTGCTGCGCTCGCCCAGGTTCACGGGGCCCAGTCTGAATTCACTCTTACTGCTCAGGAACCTGGGCTCTGAGAAGAGTTTTCTGAGGCCCATCAACGCAATGAGCGGCATGGTGAACTCCGCCACGACCAGGATGCTGGCCGGAGTGCGGAACTTATCGTACATGGGTACATAATCCAGGAAGAGGTCGGTGAGTGGCATGAGGTTACGTCCCAAGGACAGGAGTACCGTCAGGACGGTGGCACACAACAGGCACCACACCATGGGCCCCTTCACGATGAACAGCCCAAGGAAGAACAGGAACACCACGATGGCTCCTACGTACACGGGGCCGCTCGTCATCGGCTGCTCGCCATGGTACTGGGTGAAGGCGTTGTAGATACCGCCTTGCGCCAGTTCCAGGTCTGCCTCCTCCATGGCCACCTGACTCATGGAAAGCGGGGCGCTGTATCCACCCTTTGTATCGGGAATCATCAGCGTCATCAGCTCATCACCACCATAGCTCCAGGCTGTGATGTAGTCACGCTCCAGTCCATCCTTGGTCTGGTTTGCCTCATCCTTTGTCACACTCGTCAACTCACTCTTGCTACGCATCGTCTCCTTCTGGTATTGCCACGTATGGAACAGGTTCGAGGCATTGATGCTCACACCCAGGATGCTGCCTATGGCAAAGGCACAGCTGGCTTTCAGCCAACGCAACAGGGTGCTTTTTGTCTCATGGCCCTCGCCTTTCTCCTTCAGTGCCTCCAGCAGGAAACCAATGGCCATGAAGCCGATGAGGAAGAGGAAATAGTAGGTCATCTGGACGTGATTGCTCAGAATCTGAAGTGCCGTGAACAGCGTAGTCAGCGCCGCACCCCACAGGTACCTGCCCTTGTAGCACAGCACCATACCCGCAATGGTAGGCGGAATGAAACTCAGCGTCAGCAACTTCCAGATGTGACCTGCTGCGATGATGATGAAATAGTAGCTGCTGAAGGCCCATAGGATGGCTCCCAGGGCTGCCATCCATACCTTGAAGTCAAAGGCGCGAAGCATGATGTAGAAGCCCAGCAGCATCATGAAAACGTAGGCCATCACTTCAGGAAGGCCCAACTGGTAGATGCCCTCAATTCTGGAGAGTGTCTCGGTGCTGGGATACGAGGGAGCCATCTGATAGGTGGGCATACCGCTGAACAGCGTGTTCGTCCAGCGCGTGCGCTCCCCGTCGTGGTCGGCCCTGTACTGCACCATCTCACGGTTGCTGCCCAGCGCCGCATTGTTGTCCACACCATCCAGCACCATATTCTTCTGCACGGGGTTCTGGAAATACATGAAGGCAATGAGAATGAACAGCACAACAGCTGCTGCATCGCCCAGGCACTTCAGCGAGAGTTTCTTGATATCCATAGTTGTTTTCGTGTTTTCGCGTTAAAAAAGAAAAAACCGCATTCTCCTGTTTGGGAAAATGCGGCTTAGTTTCTTTCTGTAATAAGGAATCACCGGCCGCGGATTACTTACGCAGACCCAGAGCCTTGACGATGGCACGGTAGCGGTTGATGTCACGCTCCTTCAGGTACTTCAGCAGGGCACGACGCTTACCTACCAGAGCTGTCAGGGCGCGCTCGGTGCTGTGGTCCTTGCGGTTCTGCTTCATGTGCTCGGTGAGGTGACTGATGCGATAGCTGAACAGCGCAATCTGGCTCTCTGCGCTACCGGTGTCCTTGGTACCCTGGCCATACTGGCCGAAAATCTCTTCCTTCTTAGCTGAATCTAAGTACATAGTTTTTATGTATAATAGTGAAACTTGTTTGCTCTGCAGCACCGCACACCGGCACCACTCTGGCAAATGCGGGTGCAAAGTTACGAACTTTTTACTTATCAACCTAACATCTCTTGAAAAAAATGCAGTTTGTTTTGGCAGAATGGAAAGTTTGTTGTACTTTTGCAAGCGAAATCAACCTATTATCAACCCAAATGGACGACTATTACGCGGAGAATATGAATCTGTAGGTCAGGAGGCGCACTGAGAGTTGCTCCCCCTGAACATCTTTAATCACGGAGGATCAACCCTATGCGAACATACTGGAATACGACTCGTGGTCTGCGCACCATTGATGCCTGGGAACCCAACTGCTGGGTACAGGTAACTTGCCCTTCTCAGGACGACATTGATTTTCTGGAGCAGGAGCTCCATGTTCCCGATTATTTCCTTCCCGATATTGCGGATACCGATGAGCGTGCCCGCTATGACATTGACGACGGCTGGATTCTCATCATCCTGCGTATTCCCTATGCCAAGGAGGTAAAGAGCCGCACACCTTTCACGACCATCCCCCTGGGTATCATCCTGAAAGGAAATGTGTGCATCACGGTGTGCAACTTCGAGACGAGCATGATGATCGACTTCGTCTCCTACCAGCAGAAGCGTGGCCTGGGCTTCACGGACTCCGTGGATCTGACGTTCCGCCTGTTCCTCTCAAGCGCCGTATGGTATCTGAAGCGTCTGAAGCAGATCAGCGCCCTCATCGAGAAGGCCAAGGCAGACCTGGATCACAAGGTGTCAAACACTGACCTTATCAACTTCTCACGACTGCAGGACTCACTGACGTACTTCACCACCTCCATCCGTGGCAATGAGACGTTGCTGTCGAAGCTGAAGTTCAAGTTGCCGGTGGACGAGTTGGATGCCGACCTGATTGAAGACGTGAACATCGAGATGAGTCAGGCACGCGAGACGAGCCTCATCTACAGCAACATTCTCGACTCCACGATGGACACCTATGCGAACGTCATCAACAATAACATGTCGAACGTCATGAAGATGATGACTTCATGGAGTATCATCCTGATGCTTCCCACGTTGGTTTCCAGCTACTTCGGCATGAACCTGATCAACGGCATGGAAAGTTGGTGGGGTGGTTTCCCCCTGGCATTGCTCATCTCCCTCGTGCTGATCATCGGTTTCTGGTGGTACTTCAAGCGGAAGTCGCTGTTCTGACCCTAAACTTCCTCATAGTCAACATACTCACCCTCATCGTCCGCAAACACCTTGCTGTGCGATTGGGTACGTTGTCCTCCCTGGGAGGTCTGGCCCTGACGGTTTTGCTCTTGCGACTGTCCCTGACGACGGCCTGAATCACCCGGATTCATGCCTCCGTGTCCGTTGCCCTTCAGGAAACCACGGATATTCCACCACAGGCGGATACCAATGTTAAGGATGATGAGCAGGATGGCGAGGAACAGACCCAGAAGACAGCCGAGAAAATGCATATCGGATAGTGTTTATCTTGTAGGGGAAACAGGGATGAAAGACGCAGTTACTGCACTTCTTACCTCTTGGCCCCCGTATTGACGATAACGGCCAAGAGGATATACCAGACGATAATGGCGGCAAAGCAACTGTAGCCCAGCAGGAAACAGGGCAGGCAACCGAGGAGGAAGATATATTTGGGTTGGTTGTCCTTCCAGGAAAGATTCTTGAACTTGAGGGCAAAGAGGGGTATCTCGGCCACAAGGAGCCAACTGAAGAGAAGGATACCCAGAAGCAGTAGGGGAAGGTGGCTCCCGGATGCCAGGAGACGATCATACTGCCCCAGGACCAGCGAGCCCCAGAAAAGGGCATTGGCAGGAGTGGGAAGCCCGATGAAAGAGGTACTCTGCCGCTCATCCAGGTTGAACTTGGCCAGGCGCAGAGCAGAGAATGCAGCCATGATGAAGGCCAGATAGGGAAGGTAGGCACGGAGGGGCTGGAGCCACTCGGGGCAAGGCATTTCACGTATGACGGAGAACAGGATGGCCGAGGGGGCAAGACCAAAGGTGATATCATCGGCCAGGGAGTCCAGTTCCTTCCCTATGGGAGAGGATACATGGAGCAGACGAGCCGACATACCGTCAAAGAAGTCAAAGACAGCACCGAGTACGATCATCAGCACGGCACTCCTGTAGTCTCCGCTAAAAGCCATTCCTGCTGCAATGGCACCACAGATGAGGTTGCAGCTGGTTATGATGTTGGGGATATGCTTTTTCAAATTCAAAGATTGATGATTAAAAATTAAAAGGGTAAGATCAAAAGGAGGGAAACGGCAAGGACTGTCCCATGGGCGACTCGCTTTTCACTTATCACTTTTCATTTTTCACTTAAGCTTGGCCAGTATGGTCTGGTTACCGGTGGTTTTCTGTCCCATCTTGACAAGAACCTCGGTGCCAAGCGGAAGGAAGGTATCTACACGGGAACCGAACTTGATGAAGCCCAGGTGTTCGTCAATATCAACCTCGTCACCGACCTGTGGATAGGTCACGATGCGGCGGGCAACGGCTCCGGCAATCTGACGGACCAGGATATCCGTACCATCGGGGGTGGTGATGACCGTGGTGGAGCGCTCGTTCTCAGTGCTGGCCTTGGGTAGCCAGGCACGATGGAAGTTGCCGTCATGGTGACGCACATACTTGATCTTGCCGTCCACAGGCACCCAGTTGGCATGAACGTTGGTGACGCTCATGAAGATGGATACCATGATGCGTCGGTCATGCAGGAACTCAGTTTCCTCAACTTCCTCGATGCAGACGATCTTGCCATCGGCTGGAGCAATTACCAAGCCGGTGGTGTCCTCCTCGAAGTGACGGGGCGGGCAACGGAAGAAATTTACCATGACGAGGTATAACGTACCCGTAATGGCCAAAACCACGTAGAAAGGTATCAGGCTGCAGCCAAAATGGAGCAGAACCATATAGAGGAGGGCATTGAGCAGGACGACAGCCACACCACCGATGATGAGGGTATGAGTACCTTCGTGGTGAAGCTTGATTCGCTTCCGCAGTTTGCGCAGATGTTTTCCCATGTTGTCTTTTCCGGTTAGAAGTTGGGGCATAGAAACCCTAATTTCTTGCAAAGTTACACCTTTTATATTAAATAACAAAGCTTTCTCGCGCACTTTTGGGCCACACACGCTTTTTTTCCGTTAAATAACCTAAATTAAATGCGATTTGTTGTTTAATTCCCAAAAGTAGTGTACCTTTGCTTAGAATTCGCAATTTACATCCACAATCAGCCTGACGGGAGATTTCCAATCCATAATCCCTAAGTTTCAATTCCCAATTCTGCACAATGGAAGATTTCGTTCACCTGCACGTTCACACCCAGTATTCCCTGCTTGACGGTATGTCGGCCATCCCGAAGATGGTGGACAAGGCCATCGCGGACGGCATGAAGGGCGTTGCCGTGACGGATCATGGCAACATGTTTGGTATCAAAGACCTCTTTGACTACTGCGGGAAGGTAAACAAGGGGCGCAAGAAAGAGGGACTGGAGCCGTTCAAGCCTATCTTCGGCTGTGAGGTGTATGTGGCCCGCCGGCGCAAGGAGGACAAGGACAACAACATGGGCGACCGTGGCGGTAACCACTTGATCCTGTTGGCCAAGAACTTCAACGGATACAAGAACCTGATCAAGCTGGTTTCAAGGGCATGGGTGGATGGCTTGTATGGCCGTCCGCGTACGGACCATGCCGACCTGGAACTGTTCCACGAGGACCTGATCTGCTGTTCGGCCTGCATTGCCGGCGAAGTGCCGGCGAAGATCCTGAAGGGCGACCTGAAAGGTGCACGCGAAAGTGCGGCCTGGTTCAAGCGGGTCTTTGGCGATGACTATTACCTGGAACTCCAGCGCCACGAGGTGACCAATCCCAACCAGCGTGCCAACCGCGAAACCTATCCCCTTCAGCAGAAGGCCAACGAGGAGATCATCAGGATCGCCAGGGAACTGGATATCAAGCTGGTGTGCACGAACGATGCACACTTTGTGGACCAGGATGATGCAGAGGCGCACGACCATCTGCTATGCCTCTCCACAGGCAAGGATCTGGACGACCCGACGCGTATGTTGTACAGCAAGCAGGAGTGGTTCAAGACCAGGCAAGAGATGAATGCCATCTTCAGCGATGTACCCGAGGCACTGTCCAATACCCTGGAAGTACTGGAGAAGGTGGAAATGTACAACATCGAGAGCGACCCCATCATGCCCTTCTATCCCATACCCGAAGGCTTCGGTGTGGAACAGCAGTGGCACGAGCAGTTCAGCGAGGAAGACCTGTACCGCGAATTTACTTGCGACGAGTATGGCAAGAACCAGCTTTCAGAAGAGGACGGACAGGGCAAGATCAAAAAACTGGGCGGCTACGAGAAGCTGTACCGCATCAAGTTCGAGGCGGACTACCTGGGCAAGTTGGCCTACGAGGGTGCCTCGCGCTTGTATGGAAACGGTTACGAGGAGATTCCGGACGGCAAGGTACTGCAGCCCGATGACCTGTCAGCCTGGGCCGAGGAGCACGGCATACGGCAGGAGGTGGATGAGCGTGTTCGTTTTGAGTTGCACATCATGAAGACGATGGGTTTCCCAGGCTACTTCCTTATCGTGCAGGACTTTATCAATTCAGCCCGCAAGGAACTGGATGTATGGGTGGGGCCAGGCCGTGGATCAGCCGCCGGCAGCGTGGTGGCCTATTGCCTTGGTATCACGAAGTTGGATCCATTGAAATACGACCTTCTGTTCGAGCGTTTCCTGAACCCCGACCGTATCTCCCTGCCGGATATTGATACCGACTTTGACGATGACGGACGAGGGAAAGTGCTGCAATGGGTCATGGACAAATACGGCCACGAGAACTGCGCACACATCATCACCTACGGCACCATGGCAGCCAAGAACAGCCTGAAGGACGTGGGACGTGTGGAGAAAGTACCCCTGAACGTGGTGAATGCGTGGTGCAAGGCCATGCCCGACCGCCTTCCGGACGGCATGAAGCCCAAACTCAAGAATTATCTGGGCGTGGATTCCAACGGCAATCCCGTCTGTCCCGAACTGCAGCAGGCAGAGGCTTCGACGGATATCCACGAGTCAAACACCATCAAATATGCCCGCAAGCTGGAGGGAACCGTGCGTGGATCAGGCATTCATGCCTGCGGTTTCATCATCTGCCGTGACCCGATCAGCGACCATGTGCCTGTCTCCACGGCAGACGACCCGGACTTCCCGGAGAAGAAGACGGCCGTGACGCAGTATGACGGTCACGTGATTGAATCGACGGGTCTGATCAAGATGGACTTCCTGGGTCTGAAGACGTTATCAGAGCTGAAGGAGGCTTGTCGCGTCGTGAAGGAGGCCCATGGCATAGACATCGACCTGGACACACTGCCCATTGACGACGAACTGACCTACAAGCTCTATCAGGAGGGCCGCACTGTGGGTACCTTCCAGTTTGAGTCAGCGGGTATGCAAAAATACCTGAAGGAACTGCATCCCACGGTCTTCGAGGACCTGATTGCCATGAATGCGCTGTACCGTCCGGGGCCCATGGACTACATTCCCTCGTTCATTGCCCGAAAGAACGGACGCGAGGAAATCAAGTTCGACATCCCGGTCATGGAGAAGTACCTGAAGGATACCTATGGTATCACGGTGTACCAGGAGCAGGTGATGCTCCTGAGCCGTCTGCTGGCGGATTTCACCCGTGGCCAGAGTGACGCCCTGCGCAAGGCGATGGGTAAGAAGAAGAAGGACATCGTTGACCAGATGAAGCCCCTCTTTATTGAGGGTGGAAAGAAGAATGGCCACGATCCCGCCATACTGGAGAAGATCTGGGCCGACTGGGAGAAGTTTGCCTCATACGCCTTCAACAAATCGCACGCGGCCTGCTACTCGTGGGTGGCCTACCAAACGGCCTACATGAAGGCCCACTACCCTGCCGAATTCATGTCGGCCCTGCTGACCCGCCGCCGTACGGACATCAAGGAAATCACGAAACTGCTGGATGAGTGCCATTCACTTGGCATTGAGGTACTTGGACCAGACGTAAACGAATCGCATTCAGGCTTCGGTGTAAACAAGAAGGGACAAATCCGCTTTGGCCTGTCAGCCATCAAGGGCATGGGCGATGCCGGTGTGGACAACATTATCTCGGAACGCGAGAAAAACGGCCCCTACAAGGGGCTCTTTGACTTTGCCCAGCGCATCAACATCTCGGCCGTGAAGCGCAGCGGACTGGAATGTCTGGCACTGAGCGGAGCACTGGACTGCTTTGCCGGCGAGATCAAACGTGAGCAATTCCTGGCCTTCACCCCAAAGGGCGAAGCCTTCCTGGATGTCCTGACCCGCTACAGCAACCAGTATCAGCTCGCCCAGCAGGAAGCTCAGTTTTCCCTTTTTGGCATGGATGCCGTGGAGGTGAACACACCGCTCATCCCGGCAGCTGAGTCCTGGAGCAACCTGGAACGACTGAACAAGGAGCGGGAACTGGTAGGTATCTACCTGTCAGCACATCCCCTGGACGAATTCTATATCATCCTGCAGAATATCTGTAACCTGAAGGCTGACAGCCTGGCCGATGCAGCATCGATGGAAGCGAATACGGAAGTTAAGCTGGGAGGCATAGTGACAGGAGTTCGCCAAGGCCTTACAAAAAAAGGAAACTCATTCGGAATCGTGACCATTGAGGACTATACGGGATCCGGTGAGATTCCGCTGTTCGGCGAGGACTGGACTACATGGAAGAACTACATGGAGGTGGGCAACACACTGTTCATCTCGGGCATCATTCAGCCGAAACGATTCAGGCAGGATGAACTGGAAATGAAAATCGTCAAGGTGAACATGCTGCCGGACATAAAAGATGACATGGTGCAGGGCATTACCATACGCATTCCGGTGGACAGCCTGGATGAAATGGGTACCCTGACACTGAGCCAGCTGGTTGAGCAGAATCCCGGCAAGGCCAGCCTGTCGTTCATATTCGTGGACAATGAGGATCATACAATGCTCAGCATGAAGTCTTCCAAGAAGATAACCGTAAGCCGTTCCCTGACGGATTTCCTGGAGAACCATTCGGAGATGAGCTATGAGGTGTTCTGACGGAAGGAAGGACGCGGAATGGCAGAAACAGACAACAATCATTCGTTTAACCTTTAAAGAATAAAGACAATGGCACAAGCAATTACTGATGCGAACTACGAGGAACTGGCTGCCCAGGGCAAGCCAATGGTACTGGATTTCTGGGCTACCTGGTGTGGCCCCTGCAAGAAGATTGCACCCATCGTGGAGGCTCTGGCTGCCGACTATGAGGAGCAGGCCATCATCGGAAAGGTGGACATTGAGGAAAGCGAGGACCTGGCCATGAAGTTCGGTATCCGCAACATTCCCACCGTGCTCTTCATCAAGAACGGCGAGGTGGTGGACAAGCAGGTCGGTGCCGCTCCACGCGCTACCCTGGAAGAGAAACTCAAGGCAATACTGTAAGACTATGGATAATCAGATTTTAGACGAACTGATGGCGCTTGCTGAATTTGACCCCGAGGAAATCAAATACATCCGCGAGCACATCTCCCCTGAGCTCAGTGAGAAACTGGACGATGACACGCTACAGTACATCATTGACATGCTTCTTGATTACATGGAGAAACATGAGGATGATGAAAACGATGAAATCATCCTCGACGACGTAGCTCAGTATATTGTGGCTCAAGCTCAGAAGGAGAACATGGGACAACTCGATCCCGAGGACCTGGTCGAGATCCTTGATGCCGACTTCGACTACATGGATAGTTTGGAGGACTAAGATCATGGAGATACGCATAGACTCACTGGAAACGATACGCACGGCTGCCAGGCTATTCATCGATGCGATGGATGGCCGGACCGTCTTTGCACTCTACGGCAAGATGGGCGTGGGCAAGACGACTTTCACCAAGGCACTCTGCGAGGAACTTGGCGTTCTGGACGTCATCAACTCACCCACATTCGCCATCGTCAATGAATATGAGGATGGTCAGGGTGAACCCATCTATCACTTTGACTTCTATCGTATCAAGCGACTCTCTGAAGCTTACGACATCGGCTTTGACGAGTACCTGGACAGTGGACATCTCTGCCTTATTGAATGGCCGGAGCTGATTGAGGAACTGTTGCCAGAAGAGACGGTACGCGTCCGTATAGAGGAGCAGGAAGACGGCACTCGCATCGTACGTTTTTAGGCGAAAATGCCTGCCGAGTGACTTAAAACCTGTGCATCATCACTTTTTCGGTAAATTATTTGCACATTCACATGCTAATTCGTACCTTTGTGAAATTAAGCATGTGAATGTGTGCTTTTCAACACGCGCACACGCAAGGCTTATAACCGTGAAAGTAACATACGAATCCATTACTAAAAGAAAATTAGTATGATGAATGCTGAAGAACACACCACCATGGAGGAAGGTGTAGTAATCCAGGAAGAGACCGTAGCCCAGGAGACTGAGGCTGTAGTAGAACCCCAGGCAGAGGTTGCCGCCGAGGATGCAGCCGAAGAGGCCGCTGCCCAGGAAGAAGTTAAAATGCCCATCCTGCACACCAAGAAAGAGGTGCTGCATCGTGCCAAGGAGATTGCCGGAAGCGAGGAGGGCAGCGACCGTCAGGAGTTGGATACCCTGAAGCAGCTGTTTTACAAGTACCGCAAGGCTGAGCTTGCCGCAGAACGTGAGGCTTTTCTGGCAACGGGCGCAGAACCAGAGACATTTGTTCCCCAGATAGACCCCTCGGAAGAGGAATTCAAGCAGGCCATGCAGGCCATCCGTCAGCGACGTGCCGAGCAGCAGGCAGAACAGGACCGCATCAAGCAGGAGAACCTGACACGCAAGCTGGCCATCATCGACCGTATCAAGGAACTGGCCAGCACTCCGGAACAGGCCAACCAGACCTACGATGAGTTCAAGGCACTACAGGCAGAGTGGAAGGAAATCAAGGCGGTTCCCGCAGAGAACGCAACGGAGCTATGGAAGAACTACCAGCTCTATGTGGAGCAGTTTTATGATCTGCTGAAACTGAACAGCGAAATGCGTGAATATGACTTCAAAAAGAACCTGGAGGCCAAGACCCGCCTTTGTGAGCAGGCCGAGAAACTGGCAGACGAGGCTGACGTAATCAGCGCCTTCAACCAGTTGCAGGGTCTGCACCAGGAATACAAGGAGATTGGTCCCGTAAGCAAGGAACTCCGCGAGGAAATCTGGGCTCGCTTCAAAGCCGCAAGCACGGTAATCAACAAGCGGCATCAGGACCATTTCCTGGCCATCAAGGAGCGAGAGGAGGAGAACCTCAACAAGAAGACCGCCCTGTGCGAACAGGTTGAGGCCGTCGCAACGGATGAGCTGAAGACCTTTGCCGAATGGAATACCATCACAGAGCAGATCATTGCAGCCCAGGCAGAATGGAAGACCATCGGCTTCGCTCCCCAGCGCATGAACCAGCAGATCTTTGAGCGCTTCCGTGCCGCATGCGACAGCTTCTTCCAGAAGAAGGCAGAGTTCTTCAAGACCGTCAAGGACGGCCTGAACGAGAACCTGGAGAAGAAGATTGCACTGGTAGAGAAGGCCGAGGCCCTGAAGGACAGCACGGACTGGCGCGCCACAAGCGATGCCATGATCCAGTTGCAGAAAGAGTGGAAGAGCATCGGTGCCATCCCCCGCAAGAACAGCGAGCAACTCTGGAAGCGATTCATTGGTGCCTGCGATGCCTTCTTTGAGGCAAAGAATGCCGCTACGGCAGACCAGCGCAATGAGGAGCAGGAGAACATGGCCAGGAAGCAGGCCATCATTGAGCAGCTTCAGTCATTGCTGGAGGATCCCACACAGAACGATGCCGTCCAGACCGTCAAGGCCCTGCAGCAGCAGTGGAACGAGGTGGGTCACGTGCCCTTCCGTGAGAAGGACAAGCTCTACAAGCAGTACCGCGAGGCTTGTGACAAGCTCTACAAGCAGTTCAACATCAGCGCACAGAACCGTCGTCTGGATAGTTTCAAGGCCAACCTGAAGAGTAACATTGAGAAGGACGGAGGCAACAGCCTGCAGCGTGAGCACAATCGCATGATGCGTGCCTACGAAGCTCTTCGCAGCGAAATCCAGACCTACGAGAACAACATCGGTTTCCTGACTGCCAAGTCCAAGAAGGGTAACAGTCTGGTAGACGAGATGCAGCGCAAGGTGGACAAGCAGAAGGAGGAGCTGGCACTGCTGGCCAAGAAGATCAAGGCCGTTGAGGCTGAGATGAGAAACGCAGAGTAAAACGTCATACCTCCAAACAAGCCAATACACCCCGGAAGTTCATCGCTTCCGGGGTGTATTTTGTATCTTGCAAGGATTGCGAAAGGAAAGGCTGCAGATTTGGCCTACAGGCCAAATCGCGTTGTATTCCAGATTTCTCCAGTCGGGGAACCTCTCTACTCCAACATGATTCGCTCGGCCGTCACCGGCTGCCGAAGGAAAATAGTGGCACTCTCATTGAACATCATGGGATCCTCTGTCGTAAGGAAACGACAGGAGGCTCCCTGGGTGACACGTGCCTCCATCTCGTTGTGGTTCTCCAGATAGCGTTTCAGGCTGTTTGCCACATATTCGCCCTGGGTCAACACACGGACATTGGAGGGGACGTACTTCAGGATCTTATCCAGCAGAAGGGGGTAGTGAGTGCAACCCAACAGAATGGTATCAATCTCAGGATCGTGGTGCATCAGGTTCCCGATGCGCTTCTGCACGAAATAGTCGGCACCTGGAGAATCAAACTCATGGTTCTCCACCAAAGGAACCCACATCGGACAAGCCTCCGAAGTGACCTGCATGCCGGGATAAGACTTGGCAATCTCCAACTCGTAGGTATTACTGCGGATCGTTCCGGGAGTTGCCACGATACCGATATGCCCGCTATGCGTAATGTCACCCAAGGCCTCAACCGTAGGCCGTATAATACCAAGGACACGACGGGAGGCATCCATCTGGGGAAGATCATTCTGCTGGATCGTCCGGAGAGCCTTGGCCGAGGCAGTGTTACAAGCCAGGATGACCAGATGGCATCCCATCTCAAAGAGCCGACGGACAGCCTGCAAGGTAAATTCATAGACAACCTCAAAGCTGCGGGTTCCATAGGGAGCCCGGGCATTGTCTCCCAGATACAGATAGTCGTACTGGGGCATCAGACCACGAATCTGACGCAGGATGGTCAAGCCACCATAGCCAGAGTCAAAGATGCCGATAGGGCCTGGAGAGGTTGACAATGAAGCCATGTCTGTCGTGCTTTGAATTATGGGCCAACAATATATTATATAATAAGGTATAAGGAACGTCGGCAGGAAATATTCCTGCCAGAGCGCCCGTACGAAGTGCTTAGGGGCGTTCCACCTCTACCGGCATCACCTGCATGGGATTCTCCTGTACCGGGATCCCATCGGCTGACTCACCGGCAGACCCTTCTGCACCATCCGGAGAAGTGGCCGCTTCCTGATCCGCCGGACGTTCGTCAAGGATGACAGGAATGCCTAATTTCCCGCGCACCATGTTGCTGACATCATCGCCCAGAATGGGGTTGATGAAGGGGCAGGCATTATCGTCAATGTTCAGGATGAAAGCGTACCCCGTTTCCATGCCAACGGCCACGATGGCCTCATCAAGCTTCTTGTAGAGATCCCTCAGCAGGGATTGTTCGGCCTCTGCCAACAGACGCTCGGCTTCCTTGCGAAACTTGACACCACGATCCATGAGGTCCTGAAGCTCAGCCTGACGCTTCTGCAGAATGTTGGCGGGAAAATCCTTCTGTCCCTGCAGGAAGTCAGTAAACTTGCGCTGGAATTCCTCCTCGCCACGCGTGGCCTCCTGCTCATACACCGTCTTCAGGTCGTTCAGTTCCTTCTGCGCCTGCACATACTGAGGAAGTTCCTGGCAGAGGGTACGGTAACTGAGGTATCCGAACTTTACCTGTGCTGCTACCGTGAGAGGTAGCAGCAACAAGAATAATATGAAGTATCTAAGCTTCGTCATGACTTTATCTGCAAAAACAAATCTTTTGGCTGTGGCGGGCACCATCCGGACCGGAATGGCTTACATGCCCAGAGCCTTCTTGATCTCAGGGGTAACGTCGGTGCTCAGGGTGGGGCTTACGTAGGGAATGACACCAGCCGAGGTATCCACGATGTACACGTAGCCACCGGCCTCACCAACCTTCTTCACGGCATTCATCACGAGCTGCTGGATCTCCTGCATCTTCTCCTGCTCAGTCTTCTGCAGCACCTGCTGGTTTTCCTGCAGGGCCTCCTGATAGTGCTGGTAGAGGGTCTGGAGCTCCTGCTCACGACGCTGCTTCACGTTGTCCAGCAGATTGGCAGCCTGCTTCTCATAGTCCTCGCTCTTCTTCTGCAGCTCATCCTGCATACGCTTCAGGTCCTCCTCATACTGCTTGGCCAGGTTCTGCAGCTCAGTCTGGGCAGTCGTGAACTCCTTCATGTTGGGGATGATGTCAGAAGAGTTGAAGTGCGCGAACTTCTGAGCAAAGATGCTCAGGGGAGCCATCAAGAGGATGGCCAAAAGGATCTTTTTCATTTTCTTGTGTATTGTTTTTAGTTAATGATTTATTTATGTGGGACTGTCCTCGCATTCCTGATATTCCGGGTAATCCGGGCTATCGGTAATTCCGGGAGGATGAGATGCGGGCTCAGTTGCCGTATCCCAGCTTCAGCAACACCTCGTTGCTGATGTCGATTTTGGGGGAAGCATAGATGATGCCGGCATCAGAGGCACGATCCAGCACCAGGGAATAGCCCTTCTGGTCGCAGATATCCTTCACCGCATTGTAAATCTCGTCCTGGATGGGAGTCATCAGGCTCTCACGCTTCTTGAACAGCTCGCCCTCGGTGCTGAAGTACTTGCGCTTCAGTTCGCTGGCCTCCTTCTCCTTGGCCACGATGGCCTCCTCGCGGCGGGTCTTCTCCTCCTGGCTCAGGAATACAGCCTCGCTCTGGTAGTTCTTGTAGAGCGTCTGAGCCTCGCTGTTGAGCGCCTCAACCTCAGCCTGCCATTTCTTGCTGACCTGGTTAAGCTGCTCGCTGGCACGCTCATAGGCGGGAATGTTCTTCAGAATGTACTCCATGTCAATGAGTACAAACTTCTGCGCGTGGGCCATGTTTGCTGCGCAAAGCATGACCAGAAAGGAAAACAGAATCTTTTTCATAATCTACTTGACTATTTGACCGTTTGACACAGGGACGGTTTATCCTCCTGTCCCATTATCTTCAAGGTACGTTATCTTTATTATGCTCTTATTTCTCTGATTACCGGCCTCTCAGCATCAGAACTCCTGACCCAGAATGAAGTGGAACTGGCTGCCGGAGTACTGTTTGTTGCCGTAGACACTGTCGAAACCGTACGCCCAGTCAATACCCAGCAGACCCACCATGGGCAGGAAGATGCGGACACCGGCACCGGCGGAACGCTTCATGTCAAAGGGATTGAACTTCTTCACGCTGGTCCAGGCATTACCACCCTCGGCAAACGCCAGGGCATAGATGTTCGTGCTTGCACCCAGCATCAGCGGGTAGCGCAGCTCCAGGGTCAGACGGTCATAGGCATAGCCCTCACGCAGGCGGGGAGTCAGCGCACCGTTGTCGTAACCACGCAGACCGATGGTCTCTGTACCATAGTTGTAGCTGTAGCCCGAGGTACCGTCACCGCCCACATAGAAAGTCTCGAAGGGAGACTTCTTGTTGGGACTGTAGTTACCCAGCAGACCGAACTCCACGCGTGTCATCAGCACCAGGTTCTTGGTGCCGGGGGTAAGGGGAATGAAGGTGCGACCCTTGAACTTCCACTTGTGGTACTCAATCCAGCGGTACTTCTCCTGCAGATCCTTCTGGTAGCCGGAAGAGTAGGGATTGTTGGCCAGGCTGCCATAGTCCTTGCCATCCCACAATGAGTAGGGAGGCGTGAAGGAGGCCGAGAACACAAACTCGGAACCGCTGCGCGGGTAGATGGGGTTCATCGTAGAGGAACGGGACAGCGTGAAGCCCAGGTTGATGTTGTTGCACGAACCGTTGGACACCAGGAAATATTGCCAGTCCTTCAGGCTGTAGCGGGTGTAGGACAGTTCCGCCATGAAGTTGAAGTAATCATCGGGCCAGCGCAGACGCTTACCCCAGCCAATGCTTACACCCATGATCTTCACGAACTTGTCCGGGTCATAGTAGTTCTCATACCAGTTGCCGCCGTAGCCATAGCCACCATAGCCGTAGCCGCCGTAGAGATAGCTGTTGTAGAGGCTGTTGTAGGCAGCAGAGTTATAGTAGTTGTCGCTCACGTCGGTCTGCTTGGAGAAAAACGCGCTGATGCTGAGCTGATTGGGACGCTTGCCGCCGCACCAGGGATTCAGGTAGGACACGCTGTAGGCCTGGTAGTACCGGCCGTTGGTCTGACCGCTGATGCTGAAGGTCTCACCATTTCCCTGAGGCAGCACGCCACGGCGGAGGCCATTCTTGTTGAACAGGTTGGCCATACTGAAGTTGCTGAACTTCAAACCGATCTTACCGATTACGCCCGTCTGTCCATAACCCAGGGAGAACTCGACCTGGTCGTTTGACTTGGACGTCAGTCCCCAGGTCAGATCCACGGTACCGTCATCGGGATTGGGCTGGATGTCATAGTTGATGCTCTCGGCATCAAAGTGTCCCATGGCCGCAATCTCACGATAGGAACGCTCCAGAGCCTCCTTGTTGAACAGGTCGCCCGGCTTGTTGCGCAGCTCGCGGCGCACCACATTCTCATAGACACGGTCGTTGCCCAGCACCTTCACATGACTGAAGCGGGCCTGCGTACCCTCGGTGATGCGCATCTCCAGGTCGATGGAGTCGCCGTCGATGTTCATTTCCTGAGGCGTCAGCTTGTAGAACACATAACCGTTGTTGTAATAGAGGTTGCCCACGGCATCGTCATCGCTGGTCAGACGCTCCTGCAGGCGCTTCTGGTTGTAGACGTCGCCCCTCTTCATGCCCAGCACCTCCTGCAGACCCTCCGTGGGATAGAGCGTGTTGCCCACCCAGGTGATGTTGCGGATATAGTATCGCTGGCCCTCCTCCACGGAGATGTGGACATCCACGCTCCTGTCATCAAACGGCACCACGCTGTCACTCAGGATGATCGCATCGCGGTAACCCAGTTCGGCATACTTGGCCAGCAGGTTGTCCTTGGCCTCCTTGTACTTCTTCTCCACGAACTTCTTGGAGCGGAACCAACCGGCCAGTGAATGACGTTCGTGAATGGTCTTCAGGGCACCGTTCTTGATGAGCGTACCCTTGATGCCCTTCTCGTCCAGTTTCTCGTTGCCCGTCAGGTAGATATGGTTGATGCGGACCTTGTCCTTCTTGTCGATGTTCACGTCCACGATCACCTTGCCCGGCTGGGCCACGTCATCGCGGTAGACAATCACAATCTCCGCATTGCCGAATCCCTTGTCATCAAAGTAGCGCTTGGCCAGGGTCTTGGCACGGTCTATCGTATTGGGTCCCAGCTGATTCTCCTTCACCAGGCCCAGCTTGGTCTCCAGATCCTCACGCTCCGTCTTCTTCACGCCGTTGTAGTTGATCTGCGAGATACGCGGCAGCTGCGCCAGGTCCACATGCAGGTAGGCCTTTTCGCCCACGATGCTGTCCACGCTGATGGACACATTGGAGAAGAGGCCGTGACGCCAGTAACGCTTGATGGCCTTCGTGATCTCGTCGCCGGGGATGTTGATGCGCTGTCCGACGGTCAGGCCCGACAGTCCCACCAGCAGATATTCATCGTAGTTGCTCACCCCGCTGACCGTGATTCCTCCCAAGGTGTAGGGACGTGGAGCCCTGGAATAGTCAATCTCGGGCTTCACCTGCACCTCTGTCTGGTCCCACTGCGCCAGCGTGGGCATCACCGCCAGGGCAAGTGCAATAATAATAAGGTATATGCGTTTCATCTGTGTTTGTTTCCTATGCTTGTTCCGTCACCTGCTCGCCGGTCTTGCCGAACCTGCGCTGACGCTGCTGATAATCCACGATGGCACGATAGAGCTCCTCTTCCAGGAAATCGGGCCAGAACTTGGGCGTGAAGTAGAATTCGCTGTAGGCGCACTGCCACAGCAGGTAGTTGCTGATGCGGTACTCGCCACCCGTGCGGATGAGCAGCTCGGGCTCGGGCATGAAGTTGGTCTGCAGGTGCTGGTTGATCACCTCCTCGTTCACCTCCCCGGCCTTCAGTTCACCGTCGCTCACCTTGCGGGCAATCTGCTGCATGGCATGGGTCAGTTCCCATCGCGAGGAGTAGCTGATGGCCAGCACCAGGGTCATGCGATCATTCTTCTCCGTATGCCGACAGATCTCCATGAGGTGGTTGTACACCGGCTCCGGCAGCCTGCTCATATCGCCGATGACACGCAGGCGGACGTTGTTCTTCATGAACACCTCCTCCAGCAGACGGTCCAGGATGAGCTGCATCAGGGCAGTCACCTCGGCCGAGGGACGGTTCCAGTTCTCCGTACTGAAGGTATAGAGCGTCAGGTACTTGATACCCAGACGGGTACACTCCTCGGTGATGCGCGTCACGGTATCCACGCCCTGGCTGTGTCCGGCCGTACGATGCAGGCCACGAGCCTGTGCCCAGCGTCCGTTGCCGTCCATGATCATGGCGATGTGCTTGGGAAGACGCTCAAAATCTATCTGATCTTTCAGTGTCATATATTGTCGTTTTCTTGTTGTCGTTCTTGTTCTTTGTCAGTTGTTGCACTTCCTGTACTTGGGACAGAGGTCGTAGGTCAGGAACAGCATCAGGAAGGAATAGCAGTCCTTGTTCTTGAATCCCACGCTCTGGATGCCATAAGGGTGGGACAGCTGCGGCAGCTCCTCGCTGCTCACATCCAGCTTGTCCGTCGTGGTGAACCTCATCGTCCACTCCGCCCCCACATTGACGCGGGGTTTCAGCTTGTACTTCACGCCCAGACCTACAGGAGCATTCAGTGCCAGGTTCGCCCCCACACCGCCAAAGGCCAGCGTGAAGCCCAGTCCTGCCGTGGCATAGGGGGTCAGGGGACTGTGCCCCTTGTAGCCTCCTTCCAGACCGTATCCCCAGAAGTTGAACTCAAACTGCGCCCCCAGGTCTATGAGGCTGCGGCCGAAGTCCACCGTGACCGGCTGTCCGCCCTCGGGGGTCAGACTGGTGGCATCTGCAGGGATGAAGTAGCCCTTCGAGTTGCCCCGGACATGTCCGAAGGCCAGGTCGCCCTTGACCACCATCCTGGGATTCAGGATGCGCCGGGCCAGCACGCCCCCCATGGGGCAGATGTTCCTGAACGGCACGCTGTTGGCATCTCCCGTATAGAAGCAGGTTCCCAGGCCTCCGCCCAGCTCCAGCTCATATTCCAGGTCCTGCGCCCTGCCCTTCGTGGGCAGCAGCAGGAACAGGAGGATCATGCCGTACCAATATCTCATGCTTCCCCTGGGCTACTGAAATGCCACACCATTGACGCGGCCACGCCACAGCTGACCGTCAACCAGTACCCAGACGAAGCGGCCGTCCTCCACCGTGGCGGTGATCAGGCGGGCCTTGCGGGCCGACTCCTGCATGCGCTCGTCCAGCTTCAGGCGTCCCTTGCCGTTCCAGGTAACGCCCAGATCCTCGCTGAAATACAGGGTACCCAGGGCCTCATCCTTTTCCGACCCACCCCCTGCATTCTCCAGGGCACCGCCGAAGAGCATGATGCCACCGTCGTAAGGCAGGATGTTCGGTTCACGGAGTACGGGGAAGGGATGCCGGATGGCATTGTTCTCACTATAGTAGGCCCAGCCGGCTGCGGCCTCGCCCTCAGGCTTTGTGCCCAGCCAGGTCTTGGACCATACCCTACCCTCTGCCTTGCCCTGGGCCTTGCCCGCAAGCAGGAGTCTGGCGTTACCGTTGGACTGGGTCAGGGAGATCATGCGGATATCCCTTTCGGGAAGCCGTGCGGCCTCTTCATCCAGGGCCTCCTCCACCCAGTTCTCCTCATGCTGCGCGGTGCTCATCAGACGGCCGTTCACCAGGGCATAGAAGCGGTCATGGCTCACGCCCACCAGTCGGAGGCCCGGCTGGCCAAGCATGCGACTGCGCCATTCCCAGCCGTTTGAGCTGCACAGCAACTTACCCCCGTCCGTACTGGCATAGAGCATGTCACCCTCGGCCTGGACGCTCTCCGGCACAAGACCCTCGGCACCGGTCAGGGGCTGCTCATTCCACTGTGCATCCTTCTGACAGTCACGCACATGGCAGGTCTGCTGACCGCCCTGGTCCGACAGAAGGGTCAGTCGTCCGCCGCTAACCACCAGGCGACGGGCCTGGCAGGCATCCATGGCGGGCAGTCCGCTGACGCCCAGGCTGTCCCAGACCGTCAGTCCGGGATCCATCTGGCGCACGTTCACCTTCACCGTGTACTGGCGCATGGACACGCCGTCCGCCGCAAAGACCATGAAGGAACGGGGTTTCGTGAAATCCAGCGAGTCCTTGTTGCTGTAGGCCAGCCACACCGTATCGGCCGGATCCACCCCGGCAAGGTCCTTGGGACGGTGAACCAGCACCTTGTCAAAGACGCAGTTCGTCAGCACCTTGTTAATCAGGGAGGCGTATGGCAGGGAGTCACGGTTCTCGATCAGGAGGTCGCGCTGGTTCACGGTCATGGGAAAATAGGAACCGGAGAACACCGTGTAGTACGTGCTGTCCTGTCCCTTCGATCCCTTCATGTGATGCTCCTGGCGGATAGAGCCCAGCGAGAAGGACGATATGTTGCAATTGTCGGAATATTCCACCTCTTCCCTGTCGCTGCCCAGACAGGAAGTCAGCAGGACGGCAGCCAGCATGACGGCAAGGAGGGTATATGTGTATGTTTTCATCATGAAAGCGTTTTTATGCGTACGCATGTTAAATCAAGGTGCAAAGTTACGCTTATTTTCTCAAATCCGAAACATCTGGCCTTCTTTTCCGCCTTTTTTGGCATTATTTTAGACATTCTCCGGCAATTCCCTGACTTTTTTACATTTTTTAGAGCACCGGGCTTTTACGAAAGCACCCCTCAGCGCCTGCCCGGCATTCCCGAAAAAAACTTTTGCCGAAAGTGGCTTCACGCCTTCACACACAATTTCGGTGAAGGCGTGAAGGCTGTTTTGCCCAAAGTGTTTTTCAGAAGACCGAGGGGTACATGAAACTTTCCGCCAGCACGGAAAACCAAAGTCCTGCGGAGGATTCGGGAAAGTCCTGCGGGCGACCTGGCAAAGTCCTGCGGGCGATTTGGCAAAGTCCTGCGGGCGACTTGGCAAAGTCCTGCGGGCGATTCGGGTCAATCCTCGTGCAGATAGATGGCAATGGTATGCGAGCCTGCCCGCCAGACCTCCGAGGGTGTCAGTCCCTGCAGGGAGGGAGCCGGGACACCGGAAGGTCCTATCCGGACAGGTGCGGTCTCCACCCGCAGCTCGTCCCAGAGTCCGGCAGCCAGGAAGCGGCGGAGTGTCTCTGCCCCACCCTCGACCAGAAGGGTCTGCACCTTGCATTCATGCAACCTCTGCATCAGGGCCGGCAGGTCCCAGTCGGGCCAGGTCAGGTGCCCGGCCTCGCCATCAAACACCCGCAGCGTGCCGGTCAGGTTGCCCCTGGCATCAATGACCACACGCAGGGGCTGGCCGGCCAGATTCGTCCCCTCCTCCTTCAGGACAAGCGGCAGGTTGCCGGTCATGCCGCGAGGCACCCAGTGGCGCACCGTCAGGGAAGGATTGTCGCTCAGGGCCGTCCCTCCGCCCACCAGGATGGCGTCACTCAAGGCCCTGCGCCGATGCATCAGTGTGAGTGTCAGCGCATTGGACAGCGGTACCGGTCGCCTGGTACGGTATCCGTCCGCAGCCGGCATTCCGGTCTCTAACCGTTGGTTGCCATCCCCGTCACCCCCTTCGCTTTGCGGTTCCATCGCCCCCTCGCCTTCCAGTCCCATCATCCCGTCCTGGCTCTGGGCCCACTTCAGCGTGACGTAGGGTCGTCCCTGACTGTGACAGACCACAAACGGACGGTTCAGGGCCAGGCATTCCCGCTCCAGGATGCCCACGGTGACCTCCACACCGGCGTGCAGCAACTTACTGACTCCCTGTCCGTTGACCAGCGAGAAGGGATCCAGGCACCCCACCACGCAACGCTTGATGCGGCGACTGATGATGAGGTCTGCGCAGGGAGGGGTCTTGCCGTAATGCGAACAGGGTTCCAGACTGACGTAGATGGTGCTGTCGGGCAGCAGCCGGGGGTCCTTGACCGAGGCGATGGCATTCACCTCGGCATGTGGCCCGCCCTGACAGATGTGATAGCCCTCACCGATGATCCTGTCATCGCATACCACCACGGCGCCCACCATGGGATTGGGACGGGCTCCTGCCCTGCCCTGGCGGGCCAGCTGCAGGCATCGACGCATGTATTTCTCGTCTCGCAGACGCTCTTCGGCCGTCATTTCCCGGGCCCATACGACCTTTTTGCCGGACGCATCCCCGATTTTGGATTCAAGTTCACCGATATTTGCCATTTTTTTTGTAGTTTTGTGCAGAACAAACCCATGTCACCCCAATGAAACAGTATCGCGAAACCCTGCGCCTCCTCCAGGCGACCTACCCCGAGGGGGAGGCCAAGGCCCTGGCCCGATGGGTCATGGAGGAACGGTTCGGACTGTCCCTTGCGGATCTAATGATGGACAAAGATAATGATTTATCCGCACTTCAGCTGCAAGATTTGCAAAATATTACGGAAAGACTGCTCCGGAAGGAACCCATACAGTATGTTTTGGGGCAAACACAGTTCTGCGGACTGACGCTTCACGTCGGGCCGGGCGTACTGATTCCGCGACCGGAAACCGGGGAACTGGTGGAGTGGATCTGCGGGGAATGGCCGGCAGGGGAACGCGCACAGCGGACGGTGCTGGACATCGGTACGGGTAGCGGTTGCATCGCCCTGGCCCTGGCCCATGCCGGGTTCCGGGTGGAGGCATGCGATGTCAGTCCGGAGGCCCTGGCCGTGGCCCGCATGAACGCGGAGGCCCTGCAGCTGGACATCAGGTTCTTCCTGAAAGATATCTTACAGGATGAGTCCGGCGACGCGGCCGGCAAACCGTCCCTTGACATCATCGTGAGCAACCCGCCCTACATCTGCCGGGACGAGGCGGCGGAGATGGAGGCCAACGTACTGGACTACGAGCCGCACCTGGCCCTGTTTGTGCCTGACGAGGATCCCCTGCTCTTCTACCGCCACATTGCCCGTTTCGCCAGCCGGCAGCTCCGCACAGGTGGCAGCCTCTTCCTTGAGATCAACCGCGCCTACGGGGAAGAGACCTGCAAGATGTTGGGGGACAATGGATTCAAGGATATAGAACTTCGAAAGGACCAATTCGGGAACCCGCGCATGGTACGTGCCGT
Source organism: Bacteroidaceae bacterium (assembly GCA_045599425.1). Taxonomy (GTDB): domain Bacteria; phylum Bacteroidota; class Bacteroidia; order Bacteroidales; family Bacteroidaceae; genus Physcousia. The sequence continues at coordinate 25,703 of JAZRVZ010000243.1, forward strand.
CCGTGGCACATGATCCTTCGCGGGAATCCCCTGCACAGCATCACGCACATGAACTACCAAACCGCACTCCAGCGTGCCGCCGCCCTCTGTGCCGGCAGTGAGCATTGCTGTCATGACATCCGGGAGAAACTGCAGAGATGGGAGGTTTCCGGGGAGGATGTCGAACGCATCATCGAGTACCTCGTCAACGAGAAATATATTGACGAGTCACGTTTCTGCCGAGCCTACGCAAAGGACAAGATGAGGTACAACCACTGGGGCCGGATCAAGATAGACCAGGGCATGCGCATGCTGGGCCTGGATGCCACGATGCGTCGCGAGGCCCTGGAGGAACTGCCCGAAGAGGAGTATGCCTCGATCCTGCAGAACCTGCTGAACGGCAAGGCGCGGAGCATCAAGGCACGGAACGCCTATGAACGGAATGGCAAGCTGATGCGCTTTGCCCTGGGACACGGTTTTGAATCCCAGATTATCCGGGAGTACCTGCCGGACGGTGGCGACGAGGACGGGGAATTCTTCCCCGATGACGACTGAGCGGACCGGCCAACGGAAAACACGCACCCACAACCGGGATGCCCCAAAGACGCAAAGCAGCAAGAAATAAAATAATCTTTGCGTCTCTGTGTCTTCGCGTTCAAATAAAAACATACCCACCCAACGTAAGCCATAATCCAGAATAAAGTAACCGAAATCCGGCCCCGAAGCATGCTCGCCTCCTCCTTCCTCCGTTGCCTCAAGGAACTCCAGGACTACCTTGCCCCGCGTTCCTGTGCCATCTGCCGGCAGACGCTCATCTCGCCCGAGAGCATCCTGTGCAGCCACTGTGCCACGCAACTCTTCCACAGCCGTCCTGCGGACGACCGGGACAGCCTGACGGCCAGGCTGTTCTGGGGAAGCGGGCCCATTGTCAGGGGAGGGGTGCTGCTGACCTACCGGGGCGAATCGCCTGCCAGTCAGCTGCTTGTGAATGTCAAGTACCGGCACAAGGCCCAGACCTGCCAGCTGCTGGGCAGGACGCTGGCCGGTTTCTTCCAGCCGCGCCGGTTCTTCGAGGGGGTGGACCTGATCCTGCCTGTCCCGCTTTCCGACGAACGGCTCCGCCAGCGGGGCTACAACCAGAGCGGGGAGATGGCACGGGGAATGGCCCGGGCCACGGGCATCGCGGTGGAGGAGAAGGCCGTCCTGCGCGTTCGGGACAACCGTTCACAGACACGCCTGTCCTCCTCCGAACGACTCCGGAACATGGAGGGGGCCTTCCGGGTTGTTCATCCGGAACGCCTGGACGGCAGGCATTTGCTCATCCTGGACGATGTCATCACGACCGGCGCCACGGTCGGCGAGCTGATCCGTACCATCCATGCCTGTGCGCCACGCTGCACATTCAGCATCCTGGCCCTTGCCAGGGGAGGCCATCAGGGGGTCAGTTAGCAGGACTGACATGCTTTTTGGGTGGAAAATTTGGAAGACGGGAAAAGATATTGTAACTTTGCACCCGAAAACAGACAGAGTCTGTTGGCGTTCCCCCTGCGCCGCAGCCCCCAGCGGAAGCGGGAGGCGGGGCACCACAGCACAAAAAGCAACAAACCCAAAACAAATAACATTATGAAGACTCTTGAAACAATTTTCGCAGGCAAGCTGCTCAAGGTTAAGGCCATCAAACTCCAGCCCACCAATCCCTTCACCTGGGCTTCCGGCTGGAAGTCACCCTTCTATTGCGACAACCGCAAGACCCTCTCCTACCCCGACCTGCGCAGCTTCGTGAAGATTGAGATCGCCCGTCTCATCAGCGAGAACTTCCCCGAGGTGGATGCCATTGCCGGCGTGGCAACCGGTGCCATTCCCCAGGGCGCCCTGGTGGCCGACCTGCTGAACCTGCCCTTCGTGTATGTACGCAGCAAACCAAAGGATCACGGTCTGGAGAACCTCATCGAGGGTGAGCTGAAGCCCGGCATGAAGGTGGTGGTTGTCGAGGACCTTATCTCTACCGGCGGCAGCAGCCTGAAGGCTGTCGAGGCTATCCGCAACAACGGTTGCGAGGTTTCCGGCATGGTGGCCAGTTATACCTACGGATTCAAGGTGGCCGAGGAGGCCTTCAAGGATGCACAGGTCACCCTCTACACCCTGACCAACTACGAGGCCGTCGTTGAGGAGGCACTGCGTACCGGCTACATCTCGCAGGACGACGTACCCCTGCTGAACGACTGGCGTAAGGATCCCGCAAACTGGCAGAAGTAATTGCTGAAGGTAATATCTATATAATTGAACGCAAAGACGCAGAGACGCAAAGTTTTAATTATTTAAGATTCAAAGAAATAAAAATAATCTTTGCGTCTCTGCGTCTTTGCGTTCAAAATATAATTTATAGAACACCCCTGAAGTAGTATGACAAAATACGAAAGCGGCATAAAGACCATCTATGCCACCACACAGCGAGTTTACGCAAAGCTCTCGGACCTGAGCAGCCTGCAGGCCATCCAGGAACGTGCCGCCGACCCCATGTTCGCAGACATGATCCGCCAGCAGGCAGGCGACAAGGTCAACGAGGACCAGCTGCGCACCATGCAGGAGAAGCTCTCGCAGATGCAGTTCACCACCGACTCCGTATCCATCCCCGTCGAGCAGCTGGGCACCGTCATCACACTCTGCATCATCGAGCGCGAGGAGCCCAAGCTGGTCAAGATGGAGCTGCAGGGCTCGCCCATGCCCGGAAACCTCTGGATCCAGCTCCTGCCCTGTGCCGAGGGTACGCGCATGAAGCTCACCGTCGGCGTGGAGCTCAACTTCTTCCTGCGCAAGATGATCGAGGGCAAGCTCAAGACAGGCGTGGACCAGTTGGCCGACATGCTGGCCCGACTGCCATACTAATATTGTAACCCCCAGGCACGGACTGTACTACGATATTGTGGATACAAAACCTAAGGCATGCTTATCCACGAAATCCCTGCAGTCCGTGTCTGGGATTCACCTTATATTTAACCACTTATGAAGCTTTGGGAAAAGAATTTTGAGATAAACAAGGAGATAGAGCGCTTCACCGTAGGCCGTGACCGCGAGATGGACCTCTACCTGGCCGAGCACGACGTCATGGGTTCCATGGCTCACATCACCATGCTGGAGAGCATCGGTCTGCTGGAGGCTGACGAACTGAAGCAGCTGCTGGCAGAACTGCGCAACATCCACGCCGGGATCAAGGCGGGCCGCTTCACCATCGAGGACGGCATCGAGGACGTGCACTCCCAGGTCGAGCTCATGCTGACCCGCGCCCTGGGCGATATGGGCAAGAAGATACATTCCGGCCGCAGCCGCAACGACCAGGTCCTCGTTGACCTCAAGCTCTTCATCCGCCGTCAGCTGCAGCTTGTGGCCGAGGATGTGCACACGCTCTTCCAGGAACTCATCCGGCAGAGCGAGCGGTACAGGAACGTCCTCATGCCCGGCTACACCCACCTCCAGGTGGCCATGCCCAGCAGCTTCGGCCTCTGGCTCGGTGCCTATGCCGAGAGCCTGGTGGACGACATGCTCTTCCTGCAGGCCGCCTTCAGGATGACCAACCGCAACCCCCTCGGATCAGCCGCCGGCTACGGCAGCAGCTTCCCCCTGAACCGCACCATGACCACCCGGCTCCTGGGCTTTGACTCCATGGACTACAACGTGGTCTATGCCCAGATGGGGCGCGGCAAGACGGAGCGCAACGTGGCCTTCGCCCTGGCCAGCATCGCCGGTACGGTGGCCAAGCTGGCCTTCGACGCCTGCATGTTCAATTCCCAGAACTTTGCCTTTGTCAAGCTGCCCAACGAGTGCACCACAGGGTCCAGCATCATGCCCCACAAGAAGAATCCCGACGTCTTCGAGCTGACCCGCGCCAAGTGCAACAAGCTCCAGGCCCTGCCCACGCAGGTCACCCTGATCATGAACAACCTGCCCTCAGGCTACTTCCGCGACCTGCAGATCATCAAGGAGGTCTTCCTGCCCGCCTTCGCCGAGCTGCGCGACTGCCTGCAGATGACGGCCTACATTATTAATAAGATACAGGTCAACGAGCACATCCTCGACGATTCCCGCTACGATCTGATGTTCTCCGTGGAGGAAGTCAACCGACTTGCAGCCGAGGGCATGCCCTTCCGTGATGCCTACAAGAAGGTGGGCCTGGATATCGAGGCCGGCAAGTTCACCCCCTGCAAGGAGGTACACCACACCCACGAAGGCAGCATCGGCAACCTCTGCAACGAACAGATCAGCCAGCTGATGGACGAGGTATGGAACGGATTCAACTTCAAGCAGATAGAAGATGCTGAAAAGAGCCTTCTTGGCGACTGTTAGCCAGTCTCCCAAAGGAGCCTTCCTGGCAACCGTCAGCCTGTTCCCCAAAAGAGCCATTCTGGCGGTCTTTAGCCAGCTCCCCAAAAGAGCCCTCCTGGCAACCGTCAGCCTCCTGCTCTGCCTGGCCTGCGGGGATGACGGGCTGATCAGCCAGAAGTTCTGCAACCTTCCGGCCCGCTTCAGCTACAATCCCGTCTCAGCCGTCTCCCAGCTCTACACCTCCTGCAACAGCATGGGACAATGGTGCACGGTAATCGCATCGGGCCAGCAGTTCATCTTTGCCAATCCCGAGGGCAGCACCTCCGTCAACCGGACAGCCGTACAAAACTACACCGGGTTCAGCCTCGGCCTCTCCGGCTTCCTTGTCGGCCTGCCCAACATCCCCGAACTGGGCAGCGACTATCCCGTGGTCACCTGCTACGACCTGGCCTGCCGCAACTGCCACGAGGAGGCCCACGCAGCCAAGCGCCTCACGCTCAGCACAGGCGGACGCGCCACCTGTCCCAGATGCGACCGCACCTACGATCTCAACAACCAGGGCCTCGTCTCACAAGGCCAGCCAGGCAAGAGCCTCTACCGCTACCGCGTATATTACGGCAACAACACGCTGGCCATAAACAACAGATAGCCTATTTTACACTAAAATTTAGGACTCTATCATATTTTTTCTGCATTCCGTTTCCAACTTTCGATTAAAAGTATTAACTTTGCATCCACTAAGGATGCCCAGATGGTGGAATTGGTAGACACGAGGGACTTTGACAAGTTCTCAGATGAAACGGACAAAAGAAGAATACGAGAACGCTATCCGCAGTGCCAAAAGCCTTGCTGCTGTATGCAGGAATCTAGGGTTAAAACCTACTGGAGGAAACTACAGAATAATACACAAGGCAATTGAGGAATGGAGGATTGACACATCACACTTTACCGGCCAAGGCTGGAACGTAGGATTAAGGTTTAATCCCAAAACAGTAACAGAAATAGAAAACATTCTTATTGAAGGTTCATACTATCAAAGTTACAAACTCAAAAGAAGACTACTAAAAGAAGGTCTCAAGGAACTGCGGTGTGAAAAATGCGGACTTGTAGAGTGGCAAGGGAAAGAAATCCCTTTGGAGTTGCACCACATAAACGGGAACAACTCAGACAACAGATTAGTGAATCTGTTACTTCTTTGCCCTAACTGCCACGCGTTGACAGAACATTATCGAGGACGCAACAAGAGTGCTCATCGGGAAACCGGTGATGTAGAATTGCCCTAACAAACAGAAACCTCTCTGCTGGCGACAGTGGATTTGGCGATGGCTCACTAAATTCAGCTTAGGCTGATAAATGGCGTAGAGACTATACAGGCAACACCTAAACCTTAATGGCATGGTGAAGAAATAGTCCAGACTACAACATCTCCCAGAGATGGCTTGTGCAAAAGCAAGAGTAGCATGAAAATCCCTTGGCCATACCGGCCGTACGGGTTCGAGTCCCGTTCCGGGCACCAACAAATCCTCGTAAGTAGTTTATAATAAAACGCTTACGAGGATTCTTCTTTATCTCTACCGAAACATTTTCACTTTTCGTTCAGATGCTTATTTGCGCATACCTTTCAATTGCCGTTCAATCTCAGCAAATTTATCAACTATCGTCTTTTTTTGCCATAACTATTGGCATCTATTCCAAATACATTAAGGGACAGGGGGCAGAAACCACCCTATGCGTCATGAGATCCGCTCATTTCCACCAATCATCCCCCACCCCACTCACGGCGCGCGCCAGCTCATTCATCACCAGGCACATCTCCCTGCTCAGGACAGGGAGCCTCTCACCATTCCCATCCCGCTGTTCAGGCAGGTACCTGTACCTCCAGCACGTCATCTGCACATGACGGTTCTCCGCCGTCGAATAGAACGCCTTCCCTCCCGGCCTGTAGCGGTCGCTGAAACCATTGTCCATCAGTTCAATGAACGGCAACTGCTCCAGCAGCAGCTGCATACTGATCTCACGCTCCCTGGGACTCACAAAGGCACCTACCACCACGGCACCCCCGCGTGCAGCCTCCATCACCGCAGCCCTCTGCCGTTCAAACAAGGCAGCATCAGCACGATGACAGACCAGCGACACCTTGCGCTGAGCAGCCAGCAGCGCCCGGTTCCCCACATAATCAAGGACAAGCACCCCATCATCATCCGGGTGCCGCATCAGACGCCGGTCCACATTCGCCTGCAACCGCTGACACCTCCCGGGATCACCCCCTATCCGCGGATCCGCACCAACGGCAGCAAGGGCACGCGCCAGCGTCCAGCTCCTGGACCGCTGGTTGCGCATCACCCGGAAACGGTCAGGCCTGGAACGGGTGATCAGGCGTTTGCGGGGATTGTTCCGTATGTACTGCCGCTTGATCCCGATCTCCTCCTCCCCGATAGCCTCCACATCATTATATCCACGCACCATGAGGGCAGGCCCACGGAAAGAATGCGTATGATCCCGGTCGTTATACTGAGGCGTTCGAACGCCTTTCTCATACGTCATCTCCCGCCACCGTATCCCCAGTGTATCCCAGTACCCGTGGGTGCAACCAATCATGAACCCCCTGATGATATCACCCAGGTGTCTCTGGTTCCCCGGCTTCAGATGCACCAGGCCGTGCACATGCTCAGGCATGATCTGGAACGCAATGTTTTCAATCTCCGGGTAGAACGAGGGGTTGCGATTCCAGCTCTCCTCCACCTTCCTTCCCAGTTCCGTCAGCACACATCGCGGTGCATTCTCGCTGCCATCCTCAGCATCAGGATCCCCCGTGAGATACCCCAGTACCGGTGCCTCTCCCCGGGTGTTCAGGGTCACATGGAACCACCCCTCAGTATAATCATTGAGGGGGTTACGCTTCAGGGCATCAGGCGTTTCCGCTTCCTTCCTGCGTATCCTGGCTATCTGTCCGGGCGTCAGAGGCATCGTTGGCAATTTGTCTGCAAAGATAGTGTTTTTTATTGGAGCGGACAAGATTAGGGCAAGGTTGTTTAAGGGTTAGAGGAAAGTTTTGGGAGCAGGGAGCAGGGAGTAAGGAGTAAGGGCAGGGAGCATTACAAATTACACATCCAAACTTCACGACCCGTTTGGTATTCGAAGAGGAATAAAATGTCGGCACACTATACCTTTCGGGTAACATCTACCTCTGCCCGAAAGTACCAGTAATCACGTGCCGCCAGTCAGATGTAAGATGCTTAACCTTTGCGAATCAAGGCTGTTGTTCCAGTGAATCCAATGTTGTTCACACATCTGCCTTTGTCGCTCTTTTAACCACACTTAATATGTATTCTGCATTCAGCCAATAGCCTTTCTTTGTCACCATTCTTCCGGATGGTGCTTCCATGGTGTCGGTATTATCCTTTGCTTTTGGACGAACGTGGCAGATATTGTGGTCGCCAAGTTTCCAAAAGTGGGTAAAATCATCAGCGGCAATCTTTGCTTTGGTATCTTTCCAAAATTCACGTGCAACTGCCAGATCCTTTCTTGGCATTGTCCAAAAGAAAACTTTCTCAAGAACGGCCTTCTTGTTATCCTTGTCAGTACTTTTGCGAAATACAACAAACAGGAATCTCTGAGTAAGCGTTTCATACCAAACGGAATCTTCCCATTCTTCTTCCTCAACAATACCTTTGTAATCAATCTG
>JAZRVZ010000244.1:0-6687 GCA_045599425.1 Bacteroidaceae bacterium
TCGGCCTGTACGATATGGTCAATCATTACGGTGGTGACAACTTCGGTTCGCTGGCCACCGACAAGCTCCCGGCATGGGGGCAGGAGTATGCAGGTGGCGTGGGCGAATCCGTCTATCGCCGGAATGGTTACGGCAGTCTCAATGCCATACAGAAGTTTGACAGCGTGCGCCAGTTCAGAGTCAATGCCGACTATACCTACGACCGAATGACCAGCAGTGGCAGTTCGGAGTCCTTCTACTTTGCCGGAGGCGAGAACATTCACATCTCCGAGTCCACCCATCCACTCGCCAAGGCCCATCGCCCCATGTTCAGCATGAAGTTTGAGGATAATGCCAGCAATCACTACTACGCAGACAACTTCAGCGTCAAGGCGCAGTTTCTCAGCAATGAGAATGATGTGCATTCCACCTCTGCAGCCGATGGATTGCTGGCCATGCAGAATAGGAAGGCTACCTCCATCAATCTGTACAATAACTTCTGGAACACCGTACGCCTGGGCAAGAAGAAATTCTCCTTTACCAGCGACATCGCTTTCACCCGCACACCAAGCGTTATGATGACGATGAACGATATTACCCAATCCGGTCAGAGCACCCAACTCAACACCCGTCACAGCACCTCGCTTCAAATCAAGTTAGGCAGCAAGTGGAAGATAGACATGCCCATTGCTCTCGAAGCCAATTACAACTTCATTGAGACGGAGCTCGTGAAGCCCGACCATGATGATCAGAGTCAGCGAATGAACGGATGGAAACTCATACCAAGTGCCAATCCTTCTACATCGTGGACATCCAGGGATAAGAAGTTCTATGCCTCGATGGGTGCCAACCTTAGATGGCTCAACCTTTCGTATCTGTCGCAACTTGACAACAAACGAACCACGCTGGTGGAACTTTTTGCCGAACCTCATGCCTCCATGCGCTACACCATCAGCGGCACATCGGAACTGAACTTCAGCAGCGGCTTCAACCATTCTGCCGGCGACATCCTGGATCTGCTCACCACTCCCGTTCAGACCACCTACCGCAACACGTCCATGGCTTCGGGAGTGATAGGCAAGAGTCAGTCGTGGAGCACCAGCCTTCGCTACTCCAAACAGGTGCCCTTCAGCTACTTCACCTTTGGCGCGAATGCAAGCTACAATCAAGGCAAGCGCAATGTGCTTTCATCGCGCAATGTAAGTCAAACCGCCACAGAGAACTCATCCATCTTCCGCGACAGTCATACACGCTCTGCCAGTGGTGGCATCAACGCCTCGAAGAACATCCTGTCGCTCTTCACCAAACTCTCTGCCAGTGCAGACCTGTCGTGGGGCAGCAGCGAGTACATGATGCAGAACCAGTTTGTTACGGCCTACCACACTGGCTACAACCTGCATCTGCAAGCAGACATCACGCCTGTCTCATGGCTCGAAGTGAACGCGAAGGGCGACTACGGCAAGGACTTCTCACGCACGGCATCTACCAATCAGTCCTCCGACAACCTGCGTTGTACCGGTTCGATGGCCGTGTTCCCAATGCCAAAGCTGGAGATACGCAGCACATACAACTACCTGCACAGCATGGTGGAGCCTGGCCAGTACAAGGATGCTTCCATGCTCTCAGCTTCTATTCAGTACAAGGCCAAGCGTGCAATATGGAAACTTACAGGCGACAACCTCCTCAACGTGCGCCAGTACACCCGCACCTCGTTCATGGACACCGACCGCTACGTACATACCACCAACCTTGTAGGCCGCACCGTGATGCTGACATGCAAACTGCTGCTGGCAGGAAAGAAATAAAAGAAGTTAGTAATTAGTTATATGAATACCGTTGCAACACCCCGCCCGCCGTCCGCGAGGATAGCGGGCGTTTTTCCAAAGAAAACAATCATCCATACATCCATATACACAACACTAAATTCAAGCTCCCCTTGAAGAATTCCCAGATTATATTTTGCCAGTTCAGGGAATAGTCATATCTTTGTAGTCAACAGAAACGAAAACAAATGGATAATTGGCTACCTGCACCTTATATCCTTTTAGCGCTCTCACGGCATCATGAGAGCGCTTTTCGTATTGTTGCTTCTTTTTCAGAGAAATTGTTTCTTTGGGGGTAATGGATTGGCTTGCCCGATTGTTTATAGAGTAAAAGCAAGTACGGAATGATAGCACTGTTCACACACAAACGGAGGATGAAGGAGGAGGAGTTTGACAGACTCTTCCGTCAATCCTACGCCCGGCTGTACCGCTTGGCCTGTTCCATCCTGAATGACGAGGAGGACAGCCGCGATGTGGTGAGCGGCGTGTTTGCCGACTTGCTGGATAAACCTCGTCTGCCAGCCGACATCAACGAGGGCTATCTCATGGCCATGGTACACAATCGGGCACTGAACCTACTGAAACACAGACAGATTGAGGAGGATGTGTGTACGGCCATGCTGCATGACATCCAGGCTGGATCGTCACCCGACCTGGCCAATGACGAACAACTGGAAGAGATTATGTCCTTCATCCAGACACAGCTGACGCCCCAGACACAAAGGGTGCTACAATTGTGCTTCGATGAAAAGAAAACCTACCAGCAGGCAGCCTCAGAGCTCGGGGTCAGCGTGCAGGCCATCAACAAGCACATCTCTCAAGCCCTGCGCAAGCTGAGGGAGCGTTTTAATCCACTTTACTACAGAAACAAATGAAAACGAAGCATCCTGAAGACAATATGGAACTGGAGGTGATGAGAGCCTTCACTTCCCTGAAATCCGACCAAGAGATTGGCATGCCTGATGTGGAGCAGGAACTGGCAAGAGTGAAGTCCATACGCAGGAAACCGACAGCTTCTCCCCTGCGCAAGATTGCTGCCATTCTGGTGGCAGCCCTCATGCTCACCGGTCTCGGCTATGCAGCCGTGCGCACCTCATTCTTCACAAAGGGATGGGAAGCCCCCACCAACTGGCCCCCCCAACCCCCTATAGGGGGAGCTGAATACAATAGTGCCTCAGAGGACTCACCTAACTTTCTCCCCCTAAAGGGGGATGGGGAGGGCCAGTCAGAGAGTGGTCTTGTCCTCTTCAAGAACGCCCGGCTCGACTCCGTTGTGACATGCATTGCCTGTCACTACAAGTTGAGGTATCGCTTCACCGACGAGTCGGCAAAAGGCATCCGTATGCTCCTGAAGTGGAACAAGGAGCGTCCCGTGGACGAGGTGCTGGAACTGCTGAACGGCTTCGAGCGTATCAAGGTCCGTTGCGAAGAAGACGAACTGGTTATTGAAAACAAAACAGAGGAATAAGGCTATGAAACGACTTGTAATCGTCCTCTGGACCATATTGCTGTGTCTCACGGCCAAGGCACAACTCATCACCGTGTCCTTCAAGGACATGCGTCTGCCCGAAGTGCTGGAACAACTGACATCGATGCAGGATGAGTACCTCATCTGTGCCATCAACGACGACCTGGACAACTTCGTCATCACCACCGACATCGTGGAGGCAACCATTCCCGAGGCATTGGCGCAAATCACGGCCTTCTACCCCATTCGCTGCGTCATCCAGGATCATGTGATCCATGTGGAGGCACTCCGCAAGCACGACAACCAGTACCGGGGTACGGTGGTGGGGACAGACAGCATTCCCCTGCCCAATGCCAAGGTCACCCTTTACAACGCCAAGGACAGTACCGTGTTGCAGGAGGCTGCCTGCAGCGAGGCTGGTGTCTTCGTGGTGCCTTGCACGGAGGATAGCGTGCTCATCCGCTTCACCCATGTGGCGCACGACACCTTGTGGGTGCATCCCACGCAGAGCAACCTGGGCATGGTCATGCTCAAGGAACGCAACGAGCAACTGAAATCCATGTCGGTGGTGGCTCCACCCTGGACGGGCAGGAACATAACACTGGGATTCCAGTTCATCGACTCGTTCACATCAATGGACCTCCCCATCAACAAGCTGAACGACATACGGATAGTTGCAGAGAGCGACACGACCAAGGAGTTCCGTGTGGGGGTGATGCAGAGCCACCATGCGTCGTCGAATGTTACGGCCTTTCATTTCGAGGTTCCTGCCCGCCCCAGTGACTATATACTGACCGTCAGCTACGAGGGTTATGAACCCGTGCGCATGCCCTACCATGTGGGCAGGACTGGCCGCAGAAGCCAGATAGACGAGGTTGTCCGGCTGAAACGACTGATACCGAAACCTGAGAAACAATATGTGGAAGACCCTGATGGCGACATCATCGTGGATGGCAAGCGTATGCGCGAATTGGTGGTCACGGCCACCAGGGTACAGATGTATTACCAGGGCGATACCATAGTAAATAATGCCGATGCCTTCACCCTACCCGACGGTTCCATGCTGCAGGACCTGCTGAAAACGATGCCCGGCATTGAGGTCAGCGGCAACGGCGAGATCAAGGTGAATGGTCGCAAGGTGGACGTGCTGCAGTTGGACGGCAAGGACATATTCAGCGGTGGTACCGAAATGCTGCTCAAGAACCTACCCCACTATACCGTGGATCAGGTAAAGGTCTTCGAGCAGGACGAACTGGGCGCACGCTTGGTTGGTGTGCATTCCACCGAGAAGGAGTACACCCTGAACGTGACGCTGAAGAAGCAGTACAAGATAGGATGGCTGGGCGAAGTCGAACTGGCTGGCGGCCTTCCTACCAAAACAGATGAAATGTCTCCCCTATTTTCTCCCCATAAAGGGGGCTGGGGGGTCCATCAGGCTCGCACCTTTGTGACCCGCTTCTCGGAGCAGTCGCGCCTGATGTTCTCGGCCATGTCCAACAATGTCAACAACGATGCATCGAACCACAGCGAATATTGGAACGACAACATGCTCCCCACAGGCTTGCAGCGTCACAACTACTTGTCGCTGATGTACAATGTCTATGACCGTCAGGAACGCTACGAGGACAACATCTTCCTGAGCAGCAAATGGACGCATTCGGAGTCGGAGAGCCGACAGTCATCGCTCACCTATCTCATACACGGAGACACATGGAGTCGGCTGCACCAGACGGGGCAGGGCAACGATTTCGCAGGTAGCTTCAGCAATAACTTCACCCTGAAGAAGCCCTTTGCACTCCGTCTCATCACCGAACTCAACTACAACCGTCGCGAGAGCACCGGACTCAGTCGGTCGGCCCAGTTCAACGCTGATCCTTCGTCCTACGGCGATGTGGTGGCGGTGATGGACACGCTGATGCAGAATCCCTTCCAATCCGGTGTCTCCAGCATTGCACTCAGCAGGACCCGCTCCGAGAGCCTGCAGAACGGTACCGACTGGAGCATCCAACAGATTGTCAACTACAACAAGGCATTTGCCTCGGGCGACCGCTTGAAAATCGAGCCCGTCTTCACCCATAGCCAGCAGAAGGGAACGGAGCACAACAGCTACCGGTTGGACTACATCCAGGGGCAGGGTCAGAACGACTACCGCCATCGCTACAATCTGTCGCCCAGCCACAGCAACCGTTTCGATCTGAATACGCTTTACGATTACAACGTCCACAGCGAACTGCAAATCAGCTTTGGAAACAATCTCATTTGGGAACGTGAGCACCGGGAACATGAGCGATACCGACTGGAACAGGTGGACTTTTGCCTACGGGACGAAAGTAGCTGGACGGCAGACAAGGCTCTGGGCATGTTGCCCTCCACACGCCAGCTGCTGATGCAGGGCTTCGACCGCCAGAACTCGTATGTCGAGGACCACGGCGAACTGGATAGCCGCTACTTTACCACCCTGCACTATAATCACACTCGTGGCAACATACGCAATGAGTTTAGGATGACCCCATCCGTGACGGTATGGCACGAACGCGAGCAATATCATCGCGATGCACTGGACACATGCTTCAGCCGCAGGTTGGCAAAACCCAGATTGCAAGCCATGTTCCAGAACCAATTGAGAAGAAAGGACGAGGATGGCCTGAACACCGAGCGTACAATCATGCTATGGTACGAATTCGACAGCGAAGTACCTGAAGTGCAGATGCTGCTGCCTGTGCGCGATGCCTACAATCCGCTGGCCATCACGCTGGGCAATCCCCGTCTGCGCCGCGCGTACGACCATCGCTTCTATCCCTCCTTCGACTTTTACCGATACCAAAGGTGGAATTCCGATGGCATATACGAGAATCTGGGCGCCAGGCTACACATCCAGCAGAATGCCATTGCCACAGGCTACACCTACGATCCCGCCACCGGTGTCTATACCTATCAGCCCACCAACATCAACGGCAACTGGGATGCCAACTTCAACTGGCGTCACCGGCACGTATTGCACCAGGCATTCGGCTACTCTGTCAAGGGCGATTACACCTATCGTCACAGCGTGGACCTGATTGGTGGCGATCGCAGCACCGTCAATTCGCATTCGGTTGCACCCTCATTGCAGCTCATATACGAGCCCAGCACCCAGAATCAGGTAACGCTGACCGGCACATGGAACTGGACACGATACGACAGCCAGCGTCCCGGCTTCACCACCCGCACTACGCTCAACCATCAGTACGTGCTCAGCGGTCAGTGGCAGTTGCCTGGCAAAATCCAGTTCGTCACCGATCTCGGTCTCTACATCCGCAGCGGCTACGACACACCCTCCATGAACACCGCCGACTGGGTGTGGAACGCCACGCTCTCCCGTTCGTTCTGGAAAGAGAAACTCTTGCTGAAGGTTACCGGCTACGACATCCTGCAGCA
>JAZRVZ010000245.1:0-3574 GCA_045599425.1 Bacteroidaceae bacterium
CAGATTGCCACCATTACAGGTGCCAAACCCAGGACCGTGAGCAGCATGCTCTCGCTGGCCAGGCGGAAACTCTTTGAGAAACTGAAACCGGAGATCCTGTAGGCTCACAGGAAGAACCAGTCAGAAAACGGGGATAAAAAGCATAAGATAGGAACAAAAGCAAAAACAAGACAACATCACCCCTATCCGCCATCTTTGACGGAGATTAACCACCACTTCACATGAAAGAGATACTGATCAACAAATACATGGCCGGCACCTCCTCGCGGGAGGACGAACGCCAGCTGCTGGCTCTGCTGCAGGCTGAGGCAAATCCATCGGCCGATGATCTGGTCCTCCTGTCCATGCTCGGCATGCAGGCCATGCCTGCAGAGGCAAGGGATGAATGGATGGAGGAGGACGAGAGCGGACTGTTTGTCCGACTCATGGCCGGCCAGTCTCATGGCGAAGCCCCAGGCGAGACCGTGACCCTGCAACCCGCCATTCCGGTTACACAGCCGCCACGGCGCCACGTCCTGCCATTGGTCGTTCGCATCATGGCCACCGCTGCCATCCTGGCTGGTGCCTTCGTTCTCTCCCGCCCCCTATGGCAGGATGCCGGCGAGGACATGGCCGTCACCTACTTCTACGGCAACAAGGTGGAAAATTCCGACCTGGCCCTGGACATGATGCACGAGACAATGGGCGACTTCTTTGACCGCCCCAGTGTGGAAAGCGAACTGTCGGAACTGTTCAATCAGTAATGTCGACTGCCTTCGGCATCCATGATGGATGCCGAAGGCCTGGTCCGATGAAATCAAGTAAAAAATGTGAATCAGCACTATGAGACACCTTATTATATTATTAGCACTGCCCCTCCTTGCCGCCCTGCCGGCAAGCGCACAGAAGGGACTGCACGTCAACGAGATCTTTGACGGTGACGTGGTCAGGAAGACCTACATGGTAGAGAATCTCATCAAGGGTGAGCAACTGAAACCCTACAAGCTCACCTTCTTCCGCAGCATCAAGTTCAAGGCCACGGCCGAGGAGCGCAGGAAGATCGAGGCTCTGGTTAACGAGGACATCAAGAACTCCCTGGACCTGGAGCAGGAACGCCAGGGCGAGGCAGATAAAATCAGGAAAGGGGACGTCACCCATGCCCTTCAGGCTCCGCTGAACTACGCCATGATGACCCTGCCACCCGACGGCAAGTGGGATCCCAACAAACCCAACAACCTCTGGTACCTCTGCTACCAGTGTACACCAGTCAGGCAGGAGTACGCCATCACCCTGGTCTTCATGAAGGGTAACGCCTCCATCAAGGAACTGGAGAAGATGTTCAAGAAAAAATAATTTTGTCATTTAACGAATAAACAGTAAGCACAATGAAAGCCATAAAGTCTATCTTCATAACGTCACTCACCCTTATGGCAGCCCTGCTGCAGCCCACCGGTGCACAGGCACAGTTATCCATCGACATTCACCCTGGTGAGTCTGACTCGCTGGATTTCGTGAACGAATCCTCCAAGAGCCATCCCGGCGGCTGGAACTTTGACATCATCGGCATGAACATACATGCCGGCAGGAAGGAAGAAACCAAGTGCCTCAGGGATTGGCATGTCAGCCTGGGCATCAGTCCCATCACCATAGGCAGCGGCTGGGGATTCGGTTTTACCAATGCCCTGAATGCACCGGCCGGCATGGATGTCAGCATGGGTCGCTCCTTCAACTTCTGCCTGGAAGATGCCATTGCCTTCCGGGTGCGTCCCTGGAGGACGGGCTACCTGTCCGCAGGTATCGGTCTGGATCTGAGGAACTACAAGATGACCGGGGACCAGCGTTTCGTGGAGGATCCTGATACCAGGCAGATTACCCTGGAGTCTTACCCCGCAGGCTGCGTTCCCGGTTACAGCAAGGTACACACGGGGGCGGCAACCTTCAACCTGAAGTACATCCAGAATCTGGGTCGCGGTTTTCACCTTGCCCTGGGTCCCGAGCTCAGCGTGGTGACCAAGCGTGGCAAGAACCACAGGATCAGCACCGTCTACACCGATGCCGACGGTGAGCAGAAGGAGAAGTTCAGGGGAATCCGCACCAACAAGGTGGGTTTCAACCTGGTAGGTGTCCTGAGTTACAAGAACCTCTTTGGCGTCTATGCCAAATACTCTCCTTCCGACGTGCTGCAGCCCAACTTTGGCCCTCAATTCCAGAGCCTTTCCGTCGGCCTCATGCTTTTCGGCCTTTAGCAGAATCCTATCCTCACGCCCGGCAGACAATTATGGGCAGATTATTTGACCATGCCGGATTTTTTCCTTATATTTGCAGCGGCATTCCCGTCCGAGGGTGCCGCTGCATTGATATTCCATACAAAAACACATAGCCCCATGAAGAAGACACTTCTGCTGGCCACGATGCTTGCATCGGCCATGCAACTGTTCGCCAAGGACATTTTCGTGAACACCCCCAACACCACCCTCCTGCTCAAGGCCGAGGAGGGACAGCCCCTGCACGTCAGCTACTATGGCAGCAAGGTTGGCAATGCCGATGAGGTCTACATGGCCTACAGTCTCTGGGAGGATGCCTATCCTGCCTTCGGCGCCGGTTGCCAGGACGCCACCTGCCTCAGCGTCAGGCATGCCGACGGCAACATGAGTACCGAACTGGTCTACGCCGGCGATGCCGAGCGCCAGGAGCAGAATGCCAGGGTGTACGTCATCACAATGAAGGACAAGCTCTATGACTTCACGGTGGACGTCTGCTACCGTGCCTACCAGAACTGCGACGTCATCGAGACCTGGAGCGAGATCCACAGCAACGAGAAGAAGCCCGTCACGCTGATGCAGTACATGAGCGGCTTCCTGCCCATCCGTCAGGGTGAGGTGTGGGTCAGCCACCAGCATGGTTCATGGGGTGCCGAGGCACAGGTCACTTCACAGGCGCTGGTGCCCGGTCAGTTCCTGGTACAGGACAACAACGGTGCGAAGAACGCCGTGGTGAACCGTCCCAACATGATGCTGTCACTGGACGGTAAGCCGCAGGAGAACCAGGGCCGTGTCATCGGCGCCGTGCTCTGCTGGAGCGGAAACTTCAAGATGAAGGTGGAAACGCAGGGCAAGAGCATTCATCGCTTCGTGGCCGGCATCAGCGAGGAGAACGCCCCGTACACGCTGAAGAAAGGCGAGAGCTTCACTACGCCTCAGCTGGCCCTGACCTACAGCAACGAGGGTGTGGGCGGTGCCAGTCGCAGTTTCCATCGCTGGGCACGTAAGAATAATAAGGTGGCCCACGGCGAGAAACCCCGCGACATCCTGCTGAACTCCTGGGAGGGTATCTATCTGAATGTCAGTCAGGAGGCCTGCGAGAAACTGATGGACGGCGTGAAGACGCTGGGCGGTGAGTTGTTCGTGGTGGACGACGGTTGGTTTGGCAACAAGTACCAGCGCAGCGTGGATGACTGTGCCCTGGGCGACTGGGTGACCGATACACGCAAGCTGCCCCAGGGTATTCCGGCTCTGGCCAGGGCGGCAAAGGACCGTGGACTGAAGTTTGGTATCTGGATTGAACCTGAGATGACCAATACCAAGAGCGAACTCTA
>JAZRVZ010000246.1:0-6402 GCA_045599425.1 Bacteroidaceae bacterium
TGCAGATGAGGTTGATGAGGAAGGTCCAGAAGACGGTGACGTTCCAGGATTCCATATACTTGGGCAGGACGCCATAGGCCAGGGCGTTGAGTCCGCAGTTGAGTATGATGAAGGTCATCTTGAAGGTCATGAACTTGACGGCCTTGCGCTTGAAACGGAGGTAGCCGAAGAGGATGGCCTGGACGGCATCCATGGCTACGACGATGGCCATCATGCCTACATACCAGGGATGCTCTCCATAACCCAGGGCTCCGGCGACGAGGGGCAGTCCGCCCAGGACGCCGAGCAGGAAGAGGGCTGCCACGCTACCTACCATGATGAGGACGGTGCTGAATACTGTTTCGGGGTGTTCCTCCTTGTTGGCAAAGCGGAAGAAGGTGGTCTCCATGCCGAAGGTGAGGATGGCGAGCAGAAGGGCGGTCTGGGAGTAGAGGTCGCTGACGATGCCATAGTCGGCACAGGACCTGAGGGTATAGGTATAGAGGGGTACGAGCAGGTAGTTGAGGAACCTGCCGACGATGCTGGAGAGTCCGTAGATGGCCGTGTCCTTGGCCAGGGATTTCATGTTTGCCATGGGGAGAGTTGCCTGATTTTCAATTTTTGATTTCAGAAGAAGCAGTATGCGATGATGATGGCGGCAATGATGCCGACGATGTCTGTGAGGAGGCCGGCACTGACGGCATGGCGGGTATGGCGGATGCCCACGGAACCGAAGTAGACGGCCAGGATGTAGAAGGTAGTGTCGGTGGCGCCCTGGAAGAGGCAGGAGAGCCGGCCGGTGAAGGAGTCGGGGCCGTAGGTCTGCATGGCGTCCACCATCATGCCGCGGGCACCGCTGCCGCTGAGGGGTTTCATGAGGGCCGTGGGCAGGGCATCCACCCATCCGGCGGTCACGCCCAGCTGTTCCACGCACCAGCGCAGGCCGGAGACAAGGGCCTCCATGGCACCGGAGGCGCGGAAGACGCCGATGGCCACAAGGATGGCCACGAGGTAGGGGATGATGCGTATGGCGGTCTCGAAACCACCCTTGGCCCCCTCGATGAAGGCTTCGTACACATTGACTTTCTTGCGCACGCCCGCGAGGATGAAGCCGCAGATGATGAGGAAGAGCAGGATGTTGGCCGTGAGGGTGCTGCCCTGGTTCATTGTCTCACGACTGACCACCGTGCTGAGCCAGATGACGCCGGAGACGAGCAGGCAGAGGGTGAGGACGGTGAGCAGGATGGGACGGTTGAAGAGGTTGATGCGCTGGTAGGCGCTGGTGATGAGCATGCCGGCCAGGGTGGCAACGGTGGTGGCCAGCAGGATGGGGATGAACACATCGGTGGGCTGGGCTGCCCCCATCTGTGCCCTGTAGACCAGGATGCTGACCGGGATGAGGGTCAGTCCGCTGGTGTTGAGCACCAGGAACATGATCATTGGATTGCTGGCCGTCTCCCTGAGGCGCTCCATCTCCTCGGAGCTTATCTCGCCCTGCTCATGTTTAATTCTTAATTTTTCGTTCTTGATTTCATCCAGTCCCTCCATGGCCTTGAGGCCAAGCGGGGTGGCTGCGTTGTCCAGGCCAAGCATGTTGGCGCTGATATTCATGAAGATGTGGCCAAAGACGGGGTGCCCCTTGGGAATGTCGGGAAAGAGACGGGTCATGACGGGGGAGAGCCAGCGCGACAGGGCTGCAACCAGTCCTCCCTTCTCGCCGATCTTCATGATGCCCATCCAGAGCGACAGTACGCCGGTCAGGCCCAGCGAGATCTCGAAGGCGGTCCTGGCAGAGGAGAATGTGGAATCCATGATGGCGGGAAAGACCTCCATGTCCCCCCAGAAGACAAGGCGGGCCAGGGCCACTGCAAACGCAGTGAGAAAGAAGGCCACCCAGATGTAGTTCAGTACCATAGGTTGTATGTTTCCGATAAATCGCTCATTCGGTGTCCTGATAACCCGAATTGTTGCGTTGTCTTTTCAATTTTTCGCAAAGTTAGCAAATAATTATGAATTGTGGATTGTGATTTGTGAATTATTTGTTGTATCTTTGTGCGCTATGGAAGATAACTTTGACATCAGACAGCAAGGCGCACAGAAGGAGAAGGACTATGAGAACGCGTTGCGCCCCCTGAAGTTCGAGGATTTCGCCGGACAGCAGAAGGTGGTGGACAACCTGGGCATCTTCGTCGAGGCGGCCAAGTACAGGGGGGAACCCCTGGACCATACCCTTCTGCATGGCCCTCCAGGACTGGGTAAGACGACGCTCTCCAATATCATCGCCAATGAGCTGGGAGTGGGGTTCAAGCTGACCAGCGGTCCGGTACTGGACAAGCCGGGCGACCTGGCCGGCATCCTGACCTCCCTGGAACCGAACGACGTACTGTTCATCGATGAGATTCACCGGCTGTCGCCCGTGGTGGAGGAGTACCTGTACTCGGCCATGGAGGACTATCGCATTGACATCATGATAGACAAGGGACCCTCGGCCCGCAGCATCCAGATTGACCTGGCGCCGTTCACCCTTGTCGGTGCCACCACACGCAGCGGTCTGCTGACGGCCCCCTTGCGTGCCCGTTTCGGCATCAACCTGCATCTGGAGTACTATGATACCGTCACCCTGCAGCACATCATCCAGCGCAGCGCCAGCATCCTGGGGCTGCCCATTGATGCAGAGGCGGCAGGTGAGATTGCGAGCCGCAGCCGTGGTACGCCACGTATCGCGAATGCCCTGCTGCGCCGTGTACGCGACTTTGCACAGGTGAAGGGCAACGGTCGCATCGACCTGAAGATTGCTCGCTATGCCCTGGAGGCGCTGAATATCGACCGCTATGGTCTGGATGAGATTGACAACAAGATCCTGCTGACCATCATCGACAAGTTCAAGGGTGGCCCCGTGGGCATCAACACCATTGCCACGGCCATTGGCGAGGATGGCGGTACGGTGGAGGAGGTCTACGAGCCGTTCCTGATCAAGGAGGGCTTCATCAAGCGCACACCCCGCGGCCGTGAGGTGACGGAGCTGGCCTACCAACACCTGGGTCGCAAGGTCAGCGGCAGGTTTGCCAACGGGCAGGGTGACTTGTTCGAGGGAATGTAGTTTATTTGTCTCGGGATATTCAATCCCTCAGCGCGAGTGCCTTGTCTTCCTCTGCCTCCATCACGGCACGCTGCCCGGGTTCTTTGTCCTCTATGCCGCAAAGATGAAGGACACCGTGGATAATGACGCGGTGGAGTTCATTGTCATAGCTTACGCCCAACTGCTCAGCATTGGTGCGGACGGTGTCCACACTGATGTAGATGTCACCGGATAGGAAGTCTGCCTCGCAGTAGTCAAAGCCAATGTGGTCGGTATAATAATCATGGTGGACGAACTCCCGGTTGATCTGGAGGATGGTCTCGTCATCCACAAAAATAAAGTTGATGTCACCGACACGATGATGGTGAGCCGTAGCGACACGTCCGATCCATGTCGTTACGGCTTTTTGGTCAATATCGGGCATCGCGGTGCCCTGTACGTTATAGGTAATCATTGCTGTTCCAGCACCTCGATGGCCTTCTGGACCATCTCGTTGTCCTTGTAGATAATCTGGAAGTACTCGGACATGTCCCAGAGGTCGCGGGCCACAAGGGCCTTGAGCATCCGCTTGGCCTGGGGAATGGTGGCCTGGCGTTCTTCCTCGTCCTTGGGCGTCACCTTTTCCTTGGCTGCATTGGCAAAGAGGGTTTCTACGACGTCATCGGGAATCTCAAATTCTGCCTCAAACTGGTTGATGTCTGCATACTGCTTGGAAAGTTTCTTGCGGTTCTTGTCCAAATAGCGCAGGTTGGTGTTGATTATGAGACTCTTGGCGGAAAGTTCGCGATAGAAGCGGGTGTACTGGGCGGTGTCGAGGGGAATGAAATAGTCGGGCGTGATGCCACCGCCGCCATAGACGAGGCGTCCCTCGCGGAGGGTCTTGTACTTGAGGGAGTCGGGGATATGGGCCTTCATGCTGTCCACATTGGTGAGCTCGCCGCTGTTGAGGCGGTTGAGGACGTCCTTGTTGTAGGCCTCCTTGTCGCCCATCTCATAGGGCTTTTGCACGCAACGGCCGGTGGGGGTGTAGTAGTGGGCGATGGTCAGACGGATCATGCTGCCGTCGGGCAGCTCCAGGGGACGCTGGACCAGTCCCTTTCCATAGGAACGGCGCCCGATGATCAGTCCGCGGTCCTGATCCTGGATGGCACCGGAGAGAATCTCTGCCGCCGATGCGGTGTATTCGTCGATCAGGCAGATGATCTTGCCCGTGAAAAGGTTGCCGCCGGTGCTGCGGAACTCCTGGTTGGGCACGGCGCGTCCCTTGGTATATACGATAAGGTCGTTCTTGGGCAGAAACTCACTGGCAATTTCCGCCGCGGCATTGAGGTAGCCACCGCCATTCTGCTGAAGGTCGAGGATGAGGCTCTCCATGCCCTGTGCCTTCAGTTTGTTGACGGCATCCTTGACTTCATCGTGCGTGGTTGCACCGAAGCTGCTGAACCGTACCAGTCCAATCCTGGGAGTAACCATGAACGCTGCATCGAGGGTGGTGACGGGAATCTTGTCGCGTGTCACCTTGAAGTACACCAGGTCCTTCACACCCTCGCGCTTGATACCCAGTTTCACGACGGTGCCCTTGGGACCGCGCAGGCGGGACATGATCTCCTCGCGTGACATCTTGACGCCGGCTATACTGGTGTCGTTGACGGTTACGATGCGGTCGCCGGCCAGGATGCCCACGCGCTCGCTGGGGCCCTTGGACACAGGCTGGATGATGAGCAGGGTGTCCTCCAGCATGTTGAACTGGACACCGATACCCTCAAAGGAACCGTTGAGAGGTTCGGTGAAGGCCTTGGTTTCCTTGGGATTGGAGTAGTTGGAATGGGGATCAAGCTTGCTCAGCATGCCATTGATGGCGTCCTCCACAAGCTTGTTGGCATTGACCGTGTCAACATAGAACTGGCTGGTCATGGCAGTGGCCATGAGGAGCTTGCGGAGGGCCTTGTCAAGGTCTTGCTCAGCTTGTGACTGGGGTTGTGCCAGCACACGACCGAAGGGAAGGAGAAGGATGGCAAGTAACAGGACTGCCAGGGATGCGGTATGCTTTTTCATGTTGAATATCAGATATATGATTTTGTGGTTTTATAATTCGGATTGCCTCGCCCTGCAGGCATCGGGTGGAATGCAGGGTGATGAGGCTGTGAAATCAGGGTAGCAGCGGACTGACGTCGTGCCCGAAATGTGCCAGTTCGCGGACGATGCTGCTGGAGATGCTGGCCAGTTCGGGGCGGGTGAAGAGCAGGACGGTCTCCACGCCACAGAGTCGCTGGTTGACATCGGCCATCTGCTGTTCGTACTCATAGTCCTTGACCGACCGCACGCCGCGGAGCAGGCAGCAGGCCTGGGTGTGGCGGACGAGGTCGGCGGTGAGTCCGGTATAGGACATGACGCTGATGCGGGAGTCGGCGGCATAGTGTTTCCGGATGGCATCCAGGCGTTCCTGGACGGGCATCCAACCCGGCTTCTGCTCGTTGAATCCCACGGCAATGATGATCTTGTCAAAGAGCTGGAGACCACGTTCTACGATGTCTGCATGACCGATGGTGAAGGGATCGAAGGACCCGGGAAACAGTGCTATCTTACTCATCTTCTTCTGGCAGGTCTTCCTCGATGACAAGGTTGTTGATGATGAAGTTCTGGCGGTCCATGGTGTTCTTGCCCATGTAGTATTCAAGCAGTTCGGCCACCTGGTCGCTCTTGTTCAAGGTCACCTGCTCCAGACGGATGTCGGGGCCGATGAAGTGGCGGAATTCCTCGGGACTGATCTCGCCCAGACCTTTGAATCGGGTGATCTCGGGGTCGGGTCCCAGGTCGGTGATGGCCTGGATGCGCTCCTCCTCGCTGTAGCAGTACTGCGTGATGAAGTCATTGCCAAAGGAGATGCTGCGGCGGGGCTTTTGCTCGTCGCCCTTGCCGTCTTGCTGGGCCTTTAGTTCCTCCTCGATGGCCTTGAGCTTGTTCTTGCCGATCTTCGTCTTACGGTTGCGTACGCGGAAGAGGGGGGTCTGGAGGATGTACACGTGACCCTTCTTGATGAGTTCGGGGAAGAACTGCAGGAAGAAGGTGATCATCAGCAGACGGATGTGCATGCCGTCCACATCGGCATCGGTGGCCACAATTACCTTGTTGTATCTCAGGGAGTCCAGTCCGTCCTCGATGTCCAGGGCAGCCTGGAGCAGGTTGAACTCCTCGTTCTCATACACCACCTTCTTGGTCAGGCCAAAGCAGTTAAGGGGCTTTCCGCGAAGGGAGAAAACAGCCTGGGTGTTGACGTCGCGGCTCTTCGTGATGCTTCCGCTGGCAGAGTCGCCCTCGGTGATGAAGATGCAGGACTCCTCCTG
>JAZRVZ010000247.1:0-7731 GCA_045599425.1 Bacteroidaceae bacterium
GGCTGACGCCGTTCTGCTGCAGCATCCCGGTGATGCCCGAAATCTGCAGGCGCACGACCTGCTTGATCTCGCCCTGGGTGAGGGGATGGAAGACGATGGTCTCGTCGATGCGGTTCAGGAACTCGGGTCGGATGGTGGCTCGCAGCAGGTCGAGCACCTGCTTGCGCGTTTGCTCAAACTCGCTTGAGGGGGCGTTGGCGAAGAGCTGGCTGCCGAGGTTGCTGGTCAGGATGATGATGGTGTTCTTGAAGTTCACCGTCCTGCCCTTCGAGTCGGTCAGCCTGCCGTCATCCAGTACCTGCAGCAGGGTGTTGAAGACGTCGGGGTGGGCCTTCTCGATCTCGTCGAACAGCACCACCTGGTAGGGCTTGCGCCGTACGGCCTCGGTGAGCTGTCCGCCCTCGTCGTAGCCCACGTATCCCGGAGGGGCACCGATGAGCCGGGTGACGCTGAACTTCTCCTGATACTCGCTCATGTCGATGCGAGTCATCATCGTCTCGTCGTCAAAGAGGTACTCGGCCAGGGCCTTGGCCAGCTCCGTCTTGCCCACGCCCGTGGTTCCCAGGAAGATGAAGCTGCCGATGGGACGCTTGGGATCCTGCAATCCGGCACGGCTGCGGCGCACGGCATCGCTCACGGCCTGGATGGCATCCTCCTGACCGATCACGCGGCGGTGCAGTTCCTCCTCCAGGTGCAGCAGCTTCTCGCGTTCACTCTGCATCATGCGGCTCACCGGTATGCCCGTCCAGCGGCTCACCACGTCGGCAATGTCGTCGGCCGTGACCTCCTCGCGCAGAAGTCCCCCTCCCGTCCCCTTGGAGGGGGCGGTGGTCAGTATCGCCTCTTGCTCTTTCTCCAAGGCAGGGAGTTTGCTGTAGCGGATCTCGGCCACCTTGGCATAGTCGCCTTCACGCTCGTACTGCTCGGCCAGTTGCCTCATCTGGGCAATCTGTTCCTTGATGACCTGTACGCGATTGGCTTCCAGCTTCTCCTTCTCCCACTGCTGGCGCATGGTGTTCTCCTGGCGCTTCAGCTTCTCTATCTCGTTTTCCAGGTCAAGAAGCTTACGTGACTGTACCTCCCCCTTAGTGGAGCCGGAGGAGGGGTCTTTCTCCCTGCGGATGGCCTCGCGCTCAATCTCCAGCTGACGCAGGTGGCGGGTCAGTTCATCCAGTTCCTCGGGCACGCTGTCGCGCTCCATGCGCAGCTTGGCGGCGGCCTCGTCCATCAGGTCGATGGCCTTGTCTGGCAGGAAACGCTCGGTGATGTAGCGGTTGGACAGCTCAACGGCGGCGATGATGGCATCGTCCTGGATGCGCACCTTGTGGTGGTTCTCGTAACGCTCCTTCAGGCCGCGCAGGATGCTGATGGAGGCCATCGTGTCCGGCTCGTCCACCATGACCGTCTGGAAACGGCGTTCCAGGGCCTTGTCCACCTCGAAGTACTTCTGGTACTCGTCCAGCGTGGTGGCACCGATGCTGCGCAGTTCGCCCCTGGCCAGGGCAGGCTTCAGGATGTTCGCGGCATCCATGGCACCGCTCGACTTGCCGGCGCCCACCAGCGTGTGTATCTCGTCGATGAAGAGGACGATCTCTCCCTCGCTCTTCACCACCTCGTTCACCACGCCCTTCAGGCGCTCCTCGAACTCACCCTGATACTTCGCGCCGGCAATCAGCGCACCCATGTCCAGGGAGTAGAGCTGCTTGTTCTTCAGGTTCTCCGGCACGTCGCCGCGCAGGATGCGGTGGGCGAGGCCTTCCACGATGGCCGTCTTGCCGGTACCCGGTTCGCCGATCAGGATGGGGTTGTTCTTGGTTCTGCGGGAAAGGATCTGCAGCACGCGACGGATCTCGTCGTCCCTGCCGATCACGGGATCCAGCCTGCCCGCCTTGGCATCTTCCACCAGATTTCTTGCATACTTGCACAGGTTGGGATTCTTGTCCCCGTTTGCCTGCTGATTTCTGTTTGTGTTCATCATACCAGTCAATGTTTTGAAGTTTCTCTGCAAATCGTCGTGCAATTGGCGTGCAAGACGCTGTTAATCAGTCTTTTTGTCTGAAAAACTAACAAAATGGCAGATGAGCGCCGGGCGCAGGGGACAATGTTGCCGGTGGCGATAAGCCATTGTTTTGAACCTAACGATCAATTTGCCTATACTTTTCTTGTGTCTTTCGCCAAAATGCCGTAACTTTGTGCCTGATGAAGCCATTTTACACCAAGAAGGAAGAAATATGGAACGCCTGGAGCCATGCCGGTGGCATCGTGCTGGGCGCGGTCGTGGGCATTATATTTATAATATGGTGTGCCGGCCATTCTGATGCCCTGGCTACCTGGGGCGTGTCCCTTTACCTGTTCGGTATGCTGGGGTCCTACATCGCCTCCACGGTTTATCACTCCATCTCTGTCCACAATCCGGCCAAGGTCGCTCTGCGCAAGTGGGATCATGCCGCCATCTACTGGCACATTGCTGGCAGCTACTCGCCTCTGACACTCGCCGTGATGTGGGAGCAAGGCGTGTGGGGGTTGGCACTGTTCATCTTCGTGTGGGCATGTGCCGTGGTGGGAACCATCATGAGCTTTGTCAAACTGAAGGAGCACAGCTATCTGGAAACCTTCTGCTTCGTGGGCATGGGCCTCAGTATCCTCGTTGCCTTCAAGCCCCTGCTGGAGAGTGCCGGACGGGTGGCCGTTGCGTGGATCATCGCCGAGGGCGTCTGCTACATCACCGGTGCCCTGTTCTATTCGCTTCGCAAGCGTTTCATGCACGCCGTCTTCCACTTCTTCGTGCTGGCTGGCAGCATCTGCCACATCATTGCCGTATGGCAGTCGCTGCTGAGGTATTGGGGGTAGGAGAGGGTTTATGGTTAAAGGTTCATGGTTTATGGGGTTTCGTAGCGAAGCGTTTCGTTTTCGTACCGAAGGTTAAAGATTTATGATAAAACGATATCCGAAAACTCTTATAGCCGGATTGACGCTACTTGCGCTATCCCTCCTCTGCCGGTTCTTCGCGAACTTCGGCTGGACGGTGCTGGACGAGGCGTACGTGACCATCGGCGGCAATGTGTGGATAGGCGGCAGCGTGACGATCCTTCCCGGCGTGACCATCGGGGATAACGTGACCATCGGTGCTGGGAGCGTGGTGGTGAAGGACGTTCCGTCGAACGTGGTCGTGGCGGGCAATCCGGCCCAGGTGATCAGGACGGTTTAGTTGTTTGGGGTTTTGGTCGATTAGTTGTTTGGGAAAAGTGACATCTGGCTCATGACAGGACAGACATAAACAGAACTCCTGCCTCAATATAAACATTACTACTATTAACTATATTTGGTTGACTCATAAACGAATAAGATATGGCAAAATCACTTTTGATCAAGGACACCACCGTCAGCGAGCGGACAGAGTCGGATTTTCCGCAAGGACGGAAACATTTTCCGCCCTCACGGAAAGTCTGATACATACTATTGATCAGGCTTCGTCAAGCCGATGTGCCGCCCTCGTTCCCTTACCAGATGCCCTTGCTGTCCAGGAACACCTTGTTGATGGTGCCGTCGGGGTTGTGGTGCAGCTCGTACACCACAACGCTGCGGCTGTGGCTGCCGCCGCCCTCAAGGCTGCCGTCGTGGGTGAAGAGGTACCACTTGCCCTTGAACTGCACGATGCCGGGATGGGTGGTGTTGCTGTTGCCGGCCACCTCGGCCAGGATGCCCTTGTACTGGAAGGGGCCGCTGATGCGGTCGCTCACGGCGTAGGCCAGCTTCTCGGGGAAATCGACGGCATAGACGAAGTAGTACTTGCCGCCCATCTTGTACATCCAGGGGGCCTCGGTGAACTTGTGGCCGTCCATCTTCAGGTCAAGTCGCATGACGGGGCCGTCCAGTTCCACCATGTTGTCCTTCAGCTTGGCATAGTAGGGCACGCCGTTGCCCCAGAAGAGCCACGCCTGACCGTCGTCGTCGATGAAGGCGGCGGGGTCGATGCAGCGCCAGCTGTGGGTGGCCCAGGGACAGTCGGCATTGGTCAGGAGGGGCTTGCCCAGGGCGTCCTTGAAGGGACCGTAGGGCTTGTCGCTGGTGGCCACGCCG
Organism: Bacteroidaceae bacterium; assembly: GCA_045599425.1. Classification (GTDB taxonomy): domain Bacteria; phylum Bacteroidota; class Bacteroidia; order Bacteroidales; family Bacteroidaceae; genus Physcousia. Next base: position 4,081 of record JAZRVZ010000247.1, read on the forward strand.
ATGCCGCTGCCGTTGGTGGAGAAGTAGAAGTAGTACTTGCCGTCACGACGGATGGCATGGGCGGCGTAGGCCTGATGGCTGCGATCCCAGGTGACGGAGCGCACGTTCATGATGGAGGGGTACTGTGTCCAGTGACGGAGGTCGGTGGTGGAGAAGAGGCTCCACTCGGGGATGTTGTAGTTGCCGGAGTTGGCCACGGCGTCGTGGCCGGTATAGAGCCACAGTGTGTCACCCCATACGACGGGTGCGGGGTCGCAGGTGTACTCGTGCTTGAAGATGGGGTTGTCGTTGACGATGAACGTGCGGCAGCCGTCGGGCATCTTGCACTTCTTGACGTACTCCAGGTCGACGCCCTCGGAGGGGAAGGCCTTCAGGAGGCGCTCCAGTTCCTTCTGGGTAATGCCGATGACCGTGCCGTGACGGGGCGTGAAGTTGCCCTTCGTCTCGGTTTGTGCCACGAGGGAGAAGTGTTCCAGGTCGGTGGTGCGGGCAAACTGGTACATGCCGTTGCGGAAGCAGTCGTACATGAGGCACCATTCATCGGAGTTGTTCAGCCTGAAGGCGGCAGGGCCCTCGGCCACGTACTCGTGCGGCTGGACGTGGCGCTGGCGGTTCTCCTTCTTCCAGGGACCCTTCAGCGAGGGCGCAATGGCCTTGTCGATGCCGCTCAGGAACATGTGGTAGGCGGTGTCGGTGGGGATGATGTCGGCATCCAGCACCACGTCGCCGAAGTCGGCCAGCAGCTCGGGTTTGGTGAGCCTGGTGAAGCTCTTGTCGGCGTAGGAGTAGAAGATGGTAAGGTGCTGTCCCTCAAACTCCAGGGAATAGTACACCATGTACTTCCCGGCCTCGCGGTCGTAGATGGTCTGGGGTGCCCATACGCGGGTCAGCTTGTCGCGGTCGTAGGTGTCCGGCCATGCGGTGGGGAAGTCCACGGCCGCCATCTTCCAGTTGACCAGGTCGGTGGATTTCATCATCACTATGCCGTCGTTGGACGACCACCCTTCGGAGCTTTTCATGTCGGTCATGACCATGTAGAAGGTCTTGCCGTCCTCGCAGCGCAGGATGTGGGGGTCGCGGATGCACTTCCAGCGTGCCACGCCGTCCACGTTGACGACCTTCCGGCCGTCGTTCAGGGGAATCCAGTTGTAGCCGTCCATGCTGACGGCATAGCGCAGCTGTTCGCCTTCGGGGGAGTTGTTGATGAAATAAACGAAGAGGTAGGCGGTCATCTCCTCCTTCTGTGCGGCCCTCAGACTGGGCGCGAAGAGGGTGAGGAGCAGGATCGCAAGGGTGAGGATGCGTCTCATGATGCTATGGTTTTTGATGGTTGGTATGAGTTGTTTCGGTTATGTGGTTTTGCGGTTATCATGGTCAGGCGAAGTCGCCTTGTAAAAGGCTGATACGGGCAAAGTTAGTCTTTTTTTTCGAAATAAGCCCCATTTAACGGCAAATAGATGGGGCGTTAACGACAAAAACATGCAATGTCGTGCATTTTTGCACCAAAACCTTGCCTATAATATATAAAATGTGTAACTTTGCTAAAATTAGTCAGTAACCAGATTGCCATGACACGAATACTCACCCTGCTGATGCTTTGTCTGCTTTCGCTCTCCGCAAGGGCGGACGGGGTGGATTTTGACGCATATTCGTGGGACTTCGGCAAGATCATGGAGAAGGACGGCATCGTCAGCCATACCTTCACCCTGACGAACAACACGAAGAAGGATGTGCAGATTGTCAGCGCCATTCCCAGCTGCTCGTGCACCCTGGTGACCTATCCCCGTGAGGTGATCCGTCCCGGCGGGAAGGGTGAGGTGGAGGTGAGGTACACGCCCTCGGGCGCCGTGGGCAAGGTGTTCCGCGACGTGCAGCTCTTTGACTACGACAACAAGCCGCTGGCCACGCTGGAGATCACGGCCGACGTGGAACCGGCCGACCGCTCGATCCCCGAGCGCTACCCCTACACCCTGGCACCGTTCCTCTACACCAACATCCACACCGTGCCCTTCGGCTATGTGTGGCATGGCACGGAGAAGACGAAGACCATCTACCTGGCCAACTCGTCCGGTGGGCCGCTGGACATCCGGATTGACAACCCCGACGCGAAGCTGTCCCTGAAATACCCCCCGACCCTGCAGCCAGGCGAGGAGGCGGAGCTGGAAATGACCTTCCGCACACCGATGCAGGAGGATTACTTTGAGTTCGTGACGGACACGCTGCACCTGACGGTGAACGGCGAACCCTCGCTGCTCCCGCTGTCGGTGTCCATGGTGGCACTGGGCAGGGTGGAGACGACGGACGACTCTCCCACGTTGCGAACCTATCCCTCGTCGCCCCGCCTCAGGAAGAAGGGCAGGACGTTCAGGACGCAGGTCGAGCTTTACAACGACGGCGAGGAGGATCTGGAGATCCGTGCCGTACAGGTGCCGGAATGGGTGACGGCCAGCATTGCCCGGGGCGAGACGGTCGCCAAAGGCAGGAAGCGCATCCTGGAACTGACGAGCCGGGTAGAGGAGGGCTTCAAGCTCTGTCTCTTCACGAACGATCCCGTGAGGCCGATGAAGGAGATAAGGATTCAGATTGAAAATTGAAGATTTAACCGTTTAATAAAAATATCATCATGAAAAAAACATTCAGAAACATCGGGTTGGCCATGGCATTCCTTGCCATGTCGGCCAGTGCGTCTGCACAGACGTATGAGTACCCCTTCCAGAATCCGAAGCTTTCGGTGGAAGAGCGTACGGAGAACCTCATCTCGCTGCTGACTCCCAAGGAGAAGGTGGGATTGATGATGAACAAGGCGATCTCCATCGACCGCCTGAAGATTCCCTCAATCAACTGGTGGAACGAGGCTTGTCACGGCGTTCGCCAGGGTGGCTACACCGTCTATCCCCAGCCCATCGGCATGGCTTCGGCCTTCAATCCCCAGCAGGTGTACGAGGTGTTCTCGCAGGTATCCGATGAGGCTCGTGCCAACTGGAACCGTTCGGCCGACGTGTGGAACGTGCCCATGGGCGTGACCTACTATCCCGGCAACCCCGAGCTGACCTACTGGTGTCCCAACGTGAACATCTTCCGTGATCCCCGCTGGGGTCGTGGTCAGGAGTCATGCGGTGAGGATCCCTACCTGAACGCCGTACTGGGCGTGCAGACGGTACTGGGTATGCAGGGCAACGACGACAAGTATTTCAAGACCCATGCCTGTGCCAAGCACTATGCCGTGCACAGCGGTCCTGAACCCAAGCGTCACCAGTTCGATGCATCGGTTTCGATGCGCGACCTCTGGGAGACTTACCTGCCCGCCTTCAAGGCACTGGTGAAGAAGGGTAACGTACGCGAGGTGATGTGTGCGTACAACCGTTACGAGGGTGTTCCCTGCTGTGCCAACGACCGACTGCTGATCAACATCCTGCGTGAGAAGTGGGGCTTCGACGGCATCCTGCTGACCGACTGCGACGCCATCAACAACTTCTTCAACAAGAACCAGCACGGCACCCACGAGTCGCCCCTGTCCGCTGCCGTGGATGCCATCCTGCACGGTACCGACCTGGAGTGCGGTAAGGTGTGCATGGTCCTGGAGGAGGCTCTGGAGAAGGGTCTCATCAGCGAGGCCGACCTGGACAAGCACCTGCGCATCACCCTGGGTGA
>JAZRVZ010000248.1:0-7108 GCA_045599425.1 Bacteroidaceae bacterium
TGGTTCATCCGACATTTCGAGTGATACGACAGTCATGTAGGGCATAAAGCTTAAGAGTGAAATACCGATTGTCTTTGAATCCATATGCATTCGTTTCATAACTTTTATCTTGTTATTGATACCTTCTACTTTTCCCGTTGAGATATGACAATCATACCATGCCAGTATGCCTCTTCTGTGAGCAAGTAATGTTGCTGCCATCTTCGCAAGCTGTACAATCTGGCTTTCTCTGGCCTGCCTCACCCAATCATCAAGCACAGCTTCTGCTTCCTCCTTGTTTACCTGCGACCATATCTCTCTGAGCTGTTCTTTCAGATAATAGGCCTTTGAGAGTGGCTCGTTCATGGCAAGGGCATTGTCAAGCCTGGTCTTGTGCTGCTTGTCAAAGATGTCCTCTCCGTTTCCCAGAAGCAGGTATCTCGTACCCTTGAGGACTTTACGCTTATTGACATCATTCTCCATTGCATACACCTTTCTTCTTATGTCATCAAGATGCTCGTTCATCAACTTTACGACATGAAAATGATCGAAGACATGCACGGCATCGGGACAGTTCTCAAAGACAGAGACGATGAAAGCCGCAGACAAATCCGTCGCGACATGTTCAATCTTTACATTATGCCGTCTGACTCTCTTCCAGAACTTGTCAAGCGCGTCAACTCCCTTGCCGTCACCCACATAGAGAATCCTTCCCGTATCAAGATCCACGACAATGGTCTTGTATATGTGACCTTTCTTCACAGCAAACTCATCTATGCCTATGTTCTTGACTCCTTTCAGGGAAGGCGGGCAATTGTGTCGTTGGAGATAGATGGAGTGTATCTCCTTTACCGTATCCCATGACACGTTAAGATGGTTGGCCACATCCTGCAATGTCATTCCGCGGAGAAGATCCACGACATACTTGGCAAAGCGGTGTGTATAGGAACGGCTGCCTGTTGCAAATGGGATATTCTCCTGCTGGTCGTAGGCACATTCTTCACTCTTACACTTGTAGCGTTGCACCTTCATTCGGATGATTACCTTCTTTCCACCTATAGGAAGTCCTGCAAAATCCCTGATTCGATAGCCGTTCTTTACCAAATGGCGCTTTCCGCACTTCGGACATACGGATAATCGCTTTTTGCTTTGGACATGAAGAATAATTGTATTACCTTTGTACTCCTCTTTGGTACATTCTAGGCTGTAAAGCCCCCATGCGTGATATAGAAAACTGCTGTTCATAATTGTACATTTGTTTGTGGTTATTCAAATATACAATAAGTTCGGCGGTTTTCTTCTTTTGTACTCTATTATCTACAATCTATCACTCGAAATGTCGGATGAACCAAGGTTATATCATGTATATGCCTACACAGTTATACATGCCATAACGATATATAGGCAATACACTGATACAGAATATACACTGATACAAGATATAGCACCTATACTCCGACTACACCTATATGCCTATACATACCATGACTGGTATAGGCATATACCATCTATATGAGGTATAGGTGTATAGGAATATAAACCTGTATGGCATATAGGAATATACCAAACAAGAACGCATATCAGGAATCATGCCATAAGGCCATACAGGCGACAGCCCTATACCTCGTGGATGTATATATGCCTATAGGGCTATCATGTTCTATGGCGTATAGGTCTTCCATGGATATATGGGACATATGGCCATACAAGAAAGTGCAGACAGGGAACCACGGTTCGGTTCGGTGTCTGCACTGTTGACGGGAAAAGTGCAAGTGCAAGCGGGAAGAGCAGAGGGTTGTCAGAAGAGGTCGTCGGGAAGACAGCCCTGTCCGGTCTGTATCGGGCCGTGCTTCCTCTCGTACTTGGCGATGCACCTTGAGAACATCCTCTCCACGACAGACCTGACTGTCATGCGCTCCTTCCACGCGATGGCCCTTACCTGGGCTATCAGACCGGCATCGCAGATGCAGGAGAAATGGCCCGCTTCACTGACCGTGCCGGCATCGTCAGTTACCACTTTCTTCTTCCTTCCACGCCTGCGGACAGTGGGTTCGCCATCGGCTGCTTCTTCGATGGGCTTGCCGTCGGGCTCCTCCTGCTTCTTTCTGGGGTCCTGCCCCTCAGATGCCGGATCGGCATTCTGCCCGGCAGCCTCCATGTCCCCTGGTTCGGCTGCCGATGGCCCGCTGTCGGGAAACATCCCCATGAAATCCTCATTGTTCTCGGCAAAGTTTGGCATCAGTCAACACCTCCCTTCTCCAGTTCTGCGACGATGGGCCCAAATGGGTACTTGACGGCATTCCTCTGGTAAGGTGTCAGAGGCAGAAGCGTGCTGTATTCCGCCATGACTACACTGCGCTTGACTCTCGCCGTAAGGACGCCAAACGGTTTCAGTTGCTCCATGGCATCCTCGCGGTTGGCCATGATACTGCTTCGGCTTTCCTCGATGCCGGACAGGTTGTTGGGCACGAAGAACATCCTGGCCCTGAACCTTGCCCTGAACATCGCGGCAAACTTGAAGGTTGCCTTCATCACGTCGTAGCAATAATGGGTGGGGACGACGGCAATGTCCGCCTTCGAATAGATGGCGCCGAGGTTCGGGTCGATGATGTTGCCGGGGCAGTCAATGACGGTGTCGCAGGACAGTCCCCTCAGCTTTTCCAAGGCAACGGCAACCTCTTCCCTTGGCATGCCGGCCAATGCCTTGATCTGCCAAGGAAGCCGGGCGTTCGGCGAATTCTGAAGGTCAAGCTGGCGATGGTCGTACAGGGACTGCTGGATGTCTGCATCAATGACGGCAACCGGCCTGCCGTTCTGGGAGAGGTAGGTGGCAAAGACACTGCACAGGGTCGTCTTGCCTACGCCTCCCTTGACGTTGGTGAATAGGATGATCTTTCCCATGATGATTCAGTCGATTGGTTGGTAAACAGGTTCATTGTCGCTCGAACGGTTTGGAACAGCAAGGCCGCCACACTGCCATCCGGGCAGGCACCTGATGTCCGTAACGGACGAGACGCGTGTTCCTGAAGTCGTGGAGTTCTCCGTACGCATGTTCATTATATATGTTATACATGACGGGATGAATGTTATACACGACAAGCGTCATGCATGGTTCCTCTCGGAACGGGGAACACTGAGTTGGGAGAGGTGCATGGCCGCTTCCTCCCGTATCTCGTTCTCGGACTTCACCTTCACGCTGCGCACCCAGTCGAGCAGGGCGCTCTTCTCGAAGAAGACCAGCTTGCCGGCGGGTTTGTAGTATGGCACCTGGGAGAGGTGGGTCATCTTGTACAGGGTACTCTTCCTGATGCCGAGAAAGGCGGCAGCCTCCTCAAGGTTCAACACTTCCTTGGAGGCATAGCAGATGCTCTCCAGCTTGTCAATGCGCTCCTGCATTTCTGCAAATCTCCGCTCCTGCTCGGGATCCTGTCCCGAAGTCTTTGTCTCATTTGTCATATATATACTATTGTTTCATATTATACGTTGTCTTGGATTTCTGTGCGGTATTTCGATTTTCGTGCTGCAAAGGTATATCTTTTATTTCAAAGAAAAATAACCGTTTAGTTTATTTAACACACTGTCATTTAGATATTTGCTGTACAGTATATGGCACAGCAAGTGGCAAGTGTATTGAGCACGTACCTGAACCATCAGATGGCACGACAAATGGCACGCCCTGTAATGCAGGGCGCATCTATCCCGTTGAATATCCGAATTTGAAACGTATTGGCAAGTGGCAGATTAACCGACAAAGGATGTGGCCACTGGTCTGAGAACTTGTCTGGACAGTGGCTTTTGCTTCATCCGGTCAACAGGTGGGAAAAATGCCAAAATGCCGATTGACAATTTTTAAGGATTGATTTCTTGGGTTCGTGCACAAAAGTGGCAAAATACAGGCTTTTGCGGAACTTGGGGCAATGCGAGTGGTTCTACGGGGAAACCGATGTGTCCCGGTCTTTTGCGGATGCCTTGCCGAGAATGCCTTCCAGCTTCGCGACGGCATCCTCCAGCGTGGAATCCATCACATCGGCGTACACCCTTGTCGTATTGACGCTGGCATGCCCGAGGAGCTTGCTGACGACATAGAGGTCCTTGCAGGCCTTCAGGGTCAGGGTTGCAAAGGTATGCCTGCTTGTGTGGAATGTGATGTGCTTCCCGATGCCGGCTGCCTTGGCGAGTCGCCGTACTGAATCGTTGAGGCCTGGTCGCTCCGGCAGTCTTGCAAACACATGGTCCGTGTCCCTGGTTCCTTTCTCACGCCCTGGAATCCAAAGCATGGCATTCATGCTGAGTGGCACAAGGATGACCTTCCTTGTCTTTGCCATGGTGGTACGGACATGGGGAATGCCGTTGATGCCCTGGATGTCGCACCATCGGAGCGAACGGATGTCGCTGATGCGAAGTCCGGTGAAACAGGCGAAGATGAAGGCCATCCTGGTTTCCCTCGCTCCGGCACATCCCGATTCGCATCTGGCATTCATGAACGACTTCAACTCGTCGATGGTCAGATACACCCGGCTGGACCCTGGGGGTGCAAAGGTGTCACGGCTGCCCAGGTCGCTGAATGGATTCCTTTCAATGATGTCTTCGTTTACCGCAGCATTGAGGATTGCAACCATCTGCTGCCGATACTGCCTCAGTGAACCTTCCGCAAGGGGGCGAACGCTGTTCCTGCAGGTCGCGTTGGCATGGCCATTCTTCAGATATTGGAGGAATCCGACAAGGAACCCCTTGTCCACCATGCCAATCCTCGGGTCCCGCTTCTTGGCGAAGGCAAGGTATTCCCCTACGAGGGCCTTGATGTGGATGGTGGTACAAAGTACGCTCTTGGAGAAACCGGCCCTGGCCTTCATGTCATGGACTGTCTGGATCCACTCGGTCAGTCTGGGCGTGGAAGCCGCCTTGTCCCTGGCGGCCTTGTCTCTCTTCCCGCCAAGCCTTCCGGCTGGATCCAGGGTACGCTCGGCCTTGATGGCTGCCGCCTTCTGCAGGGTGGCTTCGTTGAGCCGCCTTGCGCCGGGTGCCCCATCGGGGACAAGGTAGAGGTCGAGGAACTCGTATTCCCGCCTGCCCTTTTCGTAATAGTCAAGGTACAGGCTTGCGTTGCCGCCATTGAGCCTTTTCTGCCGGAGTGCAATCTTCATGTCCGTATGCGGTGTCAATAGTCGAAGAGGTGGTCAAGGAGGTGGATGGAATCGACTTTCTTCTTGTCTATGATCTTGGCGTAGATGGTGGTCGTTGCCACGTTGGCATGCCCCATCAGCTTGCTCGTCGTGTAGAGGTCCGCCCCTACGGCCAGCATCGTCGTGCCGAAGGTGTGGCGCGAGCAATGGAAGGTGATGGACTTGTCGATTCCCGCATTCCAGCACCATTTCCTGATGCTGCTGCCGACGGCTGGAGGGGTGGGCAGCCTGAAGAGCGGCTCGCACGGTCCGGTGTCCTTCGGCAGCCATTGCAGTGCCTCATTGGACAGGGGGACGGTGACCTTCCTCCCTGTCTTCTGCATGACCGTGTCGACGTACTGGCCCTTGCCGTCAACGCTTGCATGGATCCTCTCCCTTGTCAGCGAAGGATGTCGCTGATGCGGAGTCCGGTAAAGCAGGAGAACATGAAGGCTCTCTTCACCTCCATGTTGGGGCAGTCCGCCCCTGCAAGGCGTTTCAACTCGTCGATGGTCAGGAACTCGCGGTCGCATTCCTCCATCGGGATCTTCTCCTTCGGCGCCAGCCTGTTGAAGGGGTTCCTGGGGATGAGACCCTCGCTGACGGCCCTGTTGAGCGCCGCGGCAAGGATCTGCTGGTAGCCGTAGGCGGTATTCTGCCTGATGGCTCTCTCCGGCCCCCTGAGGGTGCGGTTCCTTGCGGTACGGAGATAGGCGATGAAGCCGCGGAGGAAATCCTTGGTGACGTCGGAAAGGCGGATGTGCTCCTGGTGGCTCTCCCCGAGGTATGCCACAAGGTGCATGAGGGTCTTCCTGCGGCCCTCGATGGTGGTCCTGGCAAAGCCCGTTTCCCCGGCGTACCGTCTCATCCAGTCGGCAAGCGGGATGTCGGACTGCCTTATCTGCTCCCATTTCCCGATGCCGGACTGCTGGAGCTGGAGGATGCGCCCGGACTTTACCATCTCGGCCCTGGCCATCGTCTCGGAGTTCCTCGCCCTGTCGGCTGGGGTGAGTTCGGGAATGAGGTAGAGCCCAAGGAACTCATACTTCCGCACGCCATGGCTGTAGATGTCGAGGTAGAGGCTGGCATTGCCTCCCTTCAGCCTCTTCTGCCTGATGCGTACGGGTTCCTTGGCCTTGACGGCTTTCCTTGGTCTTGCCATGGCAATGTGTGTTTTGTTGTTCTACTTGTCGGTTCTGTTGTGACGCTTCGCAGGCGGGATGGTGCCCCGTTCCGCAAATGCGGTGCAAAGGTAGCAAAAAAAATCCAATCGGGTAACAAAATGGTCACAAATTTTAGGAAAAAATAACATTTCCGGGGAAATTGAATCAAAAATATCAAAAGGAGGAAAGAATCTGTAATGTATTGTAATGCAATGATGTATAATGTCAAATATCCAATTTATTTTGCTTTCTTTTGCTATTCTTTCATGCAAAGACAAAAAGTTTATGTAACACTTTATAACTTTTAGGTGGTTTCGGATGTGAAAGCCACTTTAGAGAACGTGTATCTCTGAAATCCAAATCTTTTGTGGGGTATGACGTACAAACCTGCCAGAAAAGGCCTCCGAAAACCTCGAATTTCGACGTTTAGTGGCGGTTTCTTCAAAATTTTGCCGTCAGAAGCTTCTCCTTCGAATTATTTTTGCTAACTTCGCATGAAATATCTCTTCAAAACATCTAATTTTAGTAAAATATGGAACTGAACAGAAGAAGTTTTCTCAAGGGTGCCGGTTTGCTCACCCTGGGCGGCATTCTTATGCCGGAAACCACTTTGGCAGCAAGCAGCAAGAAATATGCGAAAACCAAGAAGACCATTGGCCTTCAGACCTACTCCTTAGGTCCGGAACTCTCCGGCAATAAGGTGGCAGAAGGACTTCGCAGACTTCGCAGCATGGGCTACAAGAACCTGGAACTCGCAGGCTATAATGGTGCCGGTCAAGTGGGCGGCATCGCCATGAAGGAGTG